>JANPLG010000498.1:0-9453 GCA_031426395.1 Actinomycetes bacterium | reverse complement strand
CAGACCGCGTGCAGTTTTGAGAACGGAGCAACGATCTCCACAACGCGGGCGATGTCCTCAGCCGCAGTCACGACCACGAGGGCGTCGACTTCCGGTGTGTCCTGTAGAACCGCTGCAGAACGGTGTAGGACGGTCTTGCCTGCTAGCGGTGCGAAAACCTTGTTCTCGGGCGCCCCGAACCGCCGTCCCCGCCCGGCGGCGGCAAGGATCGCGGTCACCACGTGGAGCGGCTCTCCGGTGAGGGTGCGCGACCCGTCGGCGCATCCGGCTTCGGCGGACGCGGATCGCCCGATCGGGGCTCACCCGTTCTCGGCTCACCTGAACGGGGTTCGCGAGCTTCCGGCCGGGGCGCGTCCGACGGTCGATCCCGCATGTCGCCGCGGTCGCGAGGGGGCCGTCGCCCGCCACCACCCCGGTCGCCCCGGTAGTAATTCTGGAGGTTGCGGTCCAACTGCTCCTGCTCGCGGTCAGCAACCTCCTTGAGGCTGCTGAAGATCATCTTGCCGGCCACGGTCTGCAGCACGCTGGTCACCGTCACGGTCACGGTCTCACCGACGTGCGGGCGGCCGTGCTCCACCACCACCATGGTGCCGTCTTCCAGATAGCCAATTCCCTGGCCGTACTCTTTGCCGTCCTTGATGACGTGGACGTTCATCTCCTCGCCGGGGAGCACCACGGGCTTGAGGCTGTTCGCCAGCTCATTGACGTTGAGCACGCGGACGCCCTGTAGGCCGGCGACTTTGTTCAGGTTGAAATCGTTGGTGACAATGGTGCTCTCCATCGCCTTGGCCAGCTTCACCAGCTTGGAATCAACCGGATCGTGGTCATCCACTTTCGCTAGATGGTCGTGGGTGCGGACCACCAGGCTGAACTCCTTCTGCATCGCGTTGAGGATGTCCAGTCCACGGCGGCCCCGGGCGCGCTTCAGGGCGTCGCCAGAATCGGCAATGGTCTGCAGTTCGTCCAGCACGAAGCCGGGAACGTAAATCGTGCCCTCGATGAACCCGGTGCGACAAATCTCTGTGATCCGTCCGTCAATGATAATGTTCGTATCCAGGACTTTTGCCTGCTTCAGGAAGGTGCGCTCGTCCTGGGCGGCATTGCCGCTAGGGAGCAGCTTTCGCAGCTCCTCGCTCATGCTCAGGGCCGCCTGCGTGCTCAGGAAGACCAGCACGAACGCGAGTCCGACCGATACCGTGATCTTGAGCATCGGCTCCAGCGGCCCGAGGATCGGGACCGTGAGGAACGTGAGGAGCAGTCCGATAATCGCGCCAGCCACCACCGCCAGCTTCTCGTTGGCGGGCATCTCCTTCAGGTTCTCGGTCAGATGCGTGATCTGCGCCGCCACCTTGGTTGACGCGAAGCCCCCCACCAACACGCCAATGACCGTAAAGCCAGCGATGCTGGCCCACACCAAGCCTTGATTGGTCCCAATCAAGCTCTTGATGGCGGATGACTCGGTGTAGAAGATTCCTGTGCGGAAGCCGAGGTAGCCTCCGAGGACGATCAGGACCAATAGTAGGACGGCTCGGACGAAGGCCACGGTGAACTCTCCCTGCGCCGGGTTGCGAGGGGTGATGGATCAGGGACGCCACGACGAAAGAGCACCACCACACGGTATGAGGATAGCAGAACGTTACCGCCCTGGCAGGCGTGCGCTGATAATCGACATTATCGCCACATTTCCATTTGCACCAGTTTAGCGATCCACCTCGCCAAGGACGATGTCGATGCTGCCCAGGACGGCAATGCAGTCAGCAACCCGCTGCCCCTGCATCAGGTAAGGGATGGCTTGCAAGTGGATGAAGCTGGGTGGCCGGATCTTGAATCGGTACGGGTTGGCCGTTCCGTCGCTGACCAGGAACCCCCCTAGTGCCCCTCGGGGAGTCTCAACCCAGGTGAACACTTCCCCCTTGGGCGGTCGGATAGTCTTGGGAGTTTTCGAGACAATCTCGCCGTCCGGCATGTCTCGCAGCGCCTGCCGAATGATTCTGACGCTCTGAAGCATCTCCGCCACCCGGACGAGGTACCGGCCCATGCAGTCGGTTAGGTCGGATGTCGGGATGTCAAACTCGAACCGGTCGTAGATCGAGTAGGGCTGCGCGCGCCGGATGTCGTAGCTGACGCCGCTGCCGCGCAGGATCGGGCCGGTGCAGCCGAAGTCGATCGCCACGTCTGGCGGCAGTGCGCCCACTCCTTGCACCCGGGAAAGAAAGATCTCGCTGCCGGTGAGGAGCTGCTCGTTCTCCACAATCATTTGTTCCAGCTCCTTCAGGGTCTGGAGGCAGCGCTCGGTCCAGCCGGGCGGAGCGTCGTAGCCCACGCCGCCAATGCGCATGAACGAGTAGGTGATCCGGGCACCGCACAGCAGTTCCAGCAGGTCCAGGACCTTCTCTCGCTCCCGGAAGCAGTAGAGGAAGGGTGACATCGCGCCCACGTCCATCCCGAACGCCCCCCACCAGAGCAGGTGGCTGGCGATGCGGTTCAGCTCCAGCACCGTCACCCGCAGGTACTCCGCGCGCTCCGGCACTGGAATGCCAGTGAGCTTCTCCACGCACTGGCACCACATCTGGTTGTTGCCCATCGCGTTGAGGTAGTCCCAGCGGTCCGTCTGGGTCACGTACTGCGGGTAGGTGTGCCTCTCCGCCAGCTTCTCCGACGCCCGGTGCAGGTACCCGATGTGCGGCACCGCCTCCGTGACGATCTCACCGTCCAGGGTGAGCATCCGTCGCTGCACCCCTTGCGTGTTGGGGTGTTGCGGCCCCATGTTGATTCGCAGTTCCTCCGTGTGGATGTGCGGTCGCTCGTTCTCGTCATCTACCGCAGTGACGGGGAGCGTGAGGGGGAGGGTATCTAGTGGCATCGTAATTCAGAATGCAGCTTACGGAGAAAACGTTGCTGAAGCCGACGGGTTACCACGCGCTGATCCTGCAGCACGCCCCGGGTAGCACCGGGACCACGATGGCGCAAGGGGGTCCGTCAAGCCCGCTTGCCCACATCCTTTGGAGCCTGCATTCTGAATTCTGCATCCTGAATTCAATCAATGGCGGTGCAGTCTTACGCAAGGGGTGCCGTGCATCCTGAATTCAATCGATGGCGGTGTAGTCTTTGCGAAGTGGGTGCCCTTCCCAGTCGTCCGGGAGGAGGATGCGGCGAAGGTCGGGGTGGTCCTCGAAGAAGATGCCGAGGAGATCGAACGCCTCGCGCTCGTGCCAGTCCATGCCGGACCAAACGGGGGTGAGCGACGCGATCCTCGGACGGGTGTGGTCCAGCCGCGCCTTGAAGGCGAGGAACTCACCCGTCCCCATGTTGAGGACGTGCCAGGTGGCCTCGATGCAATCCTTCAGGTCCGTGCCCGTGGCGAGCACCGGCAGCTTGAACCCGAGCTGCTCCTTCACATACCGGGCGAGGTCAAGGACCACGGCGGGGTCGACGGTCACCGTGGGCAGATCGACCGCCATCGTGAAGTCCAGGATGGCTTCCGGGAACCGTTGGCGGAGCTTCTGCACCACCATGGGTTCCTCTGGGGTGACGGGGGGAGTAGGATCGGCCATCCGTGACTTTCTGAAGCTAGTGAACCGTCAAGTTAGGTGTGTTTCGTAGCAGCCCGACCCCAAACGCCCTGGTGATGTCGTGACGTGTCCCCAGCCCCGGAGGGGCGGCAGTACGCGTCGCCAAAGCGATCCCTTAAGATACAGACCTAACTCAACCGACCACTAACCTTCGCTGTTGAGGACGGTGAGTGGCGTGAAAATGGGGGTCGGGGCCTTGGAGAGTCGCCGCTCCCTCATGATCTTGTCTTGAAGCTGGATGAAGCCGTAGATCAGCGCTTCCGGCCGAGGAGGGCAGCCGGGAACGTAGACGTCCACCGGTACAATCTTGTCGACCCCCTTCACCACGCTGTAGGCGTCTCCGTAGATTCCACCGCTGTTGGAGCAGCTTCCCATCGAGATGACCCACTTCGGCTCGGGCATCTGCTCATACAGGACCTTGATCCGCTCGCCCATCTTCTTGGTGACGGTCCCGGCCACGATCATGACGTCGCTCTGCCGCGGCGACGGACGGAAGACGCCCGCTCCGAACCGCTCCAGGTCGTACCGGGCCGCGCCGGAGGCCATCATCTCGATGGCGCAGCAGGCGAGTCCGAAGGTCATGGGCCAGAGGCTGTTGGCGCGCGCCCAGTTGAGGACGTAGTCCAGGCCACCCAGCAGGACGTTGAGGGGGCCATGCCGTCGCCCCGCCCACGCGAACTCCGCGAGCTCCAGGCCGAAATCAAGAAAGCCCCGCAGTCCGCGGGTGTACCGGCCGATCATCCCTGCCTCCGCACCAAAACCAACGTCCTGCCGCCGGTCGCCCTGTCAGAGTCCTAATCTTACTCCTACTCCTAATGCTACTCCCTCCGGATTGTCCCGCTCCCAGCTCCCGTCCCGTGAGACTACCGGATGCATGCCGAAAGGGCGAGGACACCTCAATGAAGTCTGAGTAGGATTAGGATTAGGAGTAAGATTAGGAGAAGTAGGCTACACCCACTTCAAAACACCCTTGCGCCACGCATACGCCAACCCCAGCACCAGGATGATCACAAAGATGAACATCTCCAGGAGCAGGAAGGCCCCCACGCCCAGGCTTCGGAACCAGTGCAGCCGCACCGCCCACGGGAAGAGGAAGACCGTCTCCACGTCGAAGATGACGAACATTAGGGCAAAGATGTAGTAGCGGACGTTGAACTGGGACCACGCCTGGCCGACCGGTCGCTCACCGCACTCGTAGGTGGAGAGTTTCTCCGGCTTTGGCTTGTGGGGGCTGATGAGCGAGGCGAGGATCAGCACCACGGCGGCGAACGTCACGCCGAGCGCCACGAATATCCCGATTACGCCAAAGTCCGACACCGTCACGGTTCCCTTCGCAAGGCCCTGCGTGGCAAGGGTTGCCTGTGCGGGCACACCATCCACGTAGTCACTGCCTCTCAGATTGGACGGCTGGGGTGCGGTTCCTCCGCTGATGTGCCACGATCACCCCCAACTTCCGATTGCCTTGCTGAATTCTCACCCGGTCGGCCCAAGGTTGCTTGCCCACCAGCGTGGAACGCTGGTCCAATGAATGCCTGAAGGGCCGGGAAACTCTGGCTGGCCCTACGCACCGATGGGAGGCAGAGAATGGCTGCGCTGGTGGCGGAAGAGACCTTCACCGTGGGAGAGCCGATGGCCCTGGAAGGTCCCTCTCCTGAGACGGACTTCTGCGTGATCTTTGAGGACGACGGCGACACGGGGTATCTCTACGGCCTGGACACCTCACGCGAGGGCAACCCGATTGTGGATGCGATGCACATCTACAACGTGGCCCAGGTGACCGACCGCTCCGTGCCCTCCGTGGCGCAACTGATCTGGTCCGACGATGGCTTGAAGGCGGCCCTTCTCATCAACAAGTGGCCCCACGCCGTCTTCGACTTCCATGCACGCCGCGGCTACTGCCGTACCGGCTTCCCGCCACCGGGGCCGGAATGGACCCGGTTTGACCACACCTGGGACGACGCGGCGCTGCAGCTGTTCCGTTAGCATCGCCGGGCAGTCACACCGAAATCAGCCATGCCGATTGGGCACCCGCATCCATGAAACGGTCGATAAGCGAGGCCAGCCTTCCGCACGAAGTGCTTCCTATTTCGCCCCCCAGCGCCGTCATTCCGGGCTGTACCTGCTCATGGGCGAGGGAGTGTTGCCCTCCCGGAACCCATTTGAACCCGGCCTGATCGTGCTCCCCGCCTGTCCCGACCGAGCAATGGGTCGCCGTCGGCCAAGCTGGTTTCAATGGAACTACCATGCCCCTCCCGGGGCACCCTCTACGCATGAAAGCGGGTCCGGCACCATTCGCCTTGCGGCCCCACCGCGCGATACCTATCGGTCGAAGGTGCCCGCCCCATGCACCCGCAACCTCCGTCATTCCGGGAGAGGCGACGCCCGGTTCGTGGTACCCGTGCCCTCCCGGAATCCACCCGTAATCCTTAAGCGCGTCCACAAACTCAGGCCCTTCCGGGCAGTCGGAACCGCAGCCCGTCCCACGGACAGGCTCCCACCGACGGAGACTTTCTTACCAACTCCCACTCCCCACACGGGACACCCAGCGCGCATGAAAGTGGCTGGCACCGCGCCTGGCCGAGCGGCTGCACTCGCGGCGACGGTATTCTCCCCCAGAATTGGGGGCCGGGGGGCCGGGGGGCCGGGGGGCCGAACTGCGGAAGGACGCACCGATCGCCGTCAGACGGTTGTAACCCTGACTGTTAAGCACTCAAAGAGCAGGACTTTCATACTATCCCAGCAACGGACAGCGAGATCACTTCTCTGGTGTGAAGCGGCTCTCCGGCTTCGGTCGAGGAGTGGCGCATACTCCGTGCGAAGGCGGACCTCAACCATGCACGACCATGCACCCCTACTCATCCTCAGTCGGCGCCACGCCGCTAAGTGCGCGCAGATCGGCTCCGCTATGTCACTCCTTGCGCTGCTCCTGCAATTGACCGGGTGTGCTCCCAAGGAGGCTGCTTCCGCCGCCAGGAGCACCACCCCAGGTCCAAACCTCACGCTCACCTATCCGGTGATCGTCTACTCCCAGGAGTCACTCCACATCGCGGTCCGGGATGATGCGGAGAGCCTCACCTCAACGTCCATCCTGCGGCAGACGGACCTGCACAAGATGGGCGTGATCGACGCCAACGGCACCCTTTACGCGGTGACGGAGAGCCACGCGGTCCCGCGCGTCCCGAACTACTTCGAGGACTCCACCGGGAACAAGCGCTACCGCGTCTCCATGCAGCTCAAGGAGGTGCGGCGGGTTGACCTGCCCGAAGCGAAGCGCCTGCTGCTGGAAGTGGTCCGCAACCCCAAAAGCTACTGGAACGATTCCCTGGACGGCAACGGCGTGGCAGTCAAGACCGTGGAGCGTGCCGCCTCCCTGGCCGAACTGACCGAAGCGTGCCGAAACACGGCCGGTTGGCGGTAGACAAAGCAAGAGCGCAAGACGATTCATCACTCCGCATTCCACATTCCACATTCCACATTCCGCATTCCGCTAACCCGCCGGCCCATGGGTGTCTCTACCATACCGTGAGCCGCATGAATGCCGGTTCAAGCGACGGTTGGCATACTGGTCGGAGGAGACGTCAGGTTGATGCTGCAAGCGGAGCACGAAACGCAGGAGACCGAGGCGCCTTCTCCACGCGGTTGGACGGAGCAGTCACCCCTGGACTGGCGAACCATAGACGATGCCACTCTGGTCGAGGGCGCGATCCTCGGCGAGATGCATGCTTTTGATGAGCTGGTCCGCCGCTTCCGACCCGCTGTGACCGCCGTGGCCGCCCGCATCGTGGGGCCGGACGCGGCGGATGACGTGGCCCAGGACGCGATGCTGCTGGCGTTCAAGGCGCTGCCGCAGTTGGATGAGCCGGAGCGGTTCGGGGCGTGGCTCCACGCCGTCACCCGGCACCGGGCGCTTCGGTTTGCACAGGCCCCCGCCCAGCGGTTGAACACGCCGGCCTCCGAGGCGGACCTCCTTATCCTGGAGCACACCCCCGCCCTGGGCGACCTGCCTCACGAATCGGTGGAACGGGACGAGCGGGCGCAGCAGGTGCGTGAGGCGGTCGCCGCGCTGCCGGAGGAGTTCCAGCTCGTCATCCTGCTCCACTACTTCGAGAATATGCCGGTCGCCCGCATCTCCGATTTTCTCTCGCTACCCGTAACCACGGTGAAGTGGCGCCTCTACCGCGGACGGCGGCTGCTGGAGACCTCCCTCTCACCCACCGCCGAGGCCGCGCCGAATCGAGCGGAGAGCGGCTCACAGGGAAACCTCTCGCCCGACGACAAGACCGCTCCAACGGGTAACACAGGACGTACCCATGCCCCTCATGGGGCACCCCAAACGCTTGAAAGGCTGCCGAAACACCACCCGCCGAGCGGCTTAACTCGTGGCGGCAGGATTCTCCCCCAGGATTGGGGGCAGGGGGGCGGAGCCTCCGCCGAGGATGCCGTCGAGGAATGCGGCAGAGCGCAGAGCGGCAGCGCGTTTACGCACGAGCAGAGCGAGCATCCCGTACCAAACGAATCAGATCACGGACCTGACAAGGGAATCCGGAAGGGGAAGAACGATGTCCGACTTGACGGAACCAAAGAATCAGAAGGACCCACAGCAGGACGTGCTGGATCAGGAGGCGCGTCAGCGGGACGAGCGGCGGCAGGAGCTGCGACGCCTGGCGCGCATGCTCCAGAACATCGTGAAGACCGCCCGCGACGCCAGCCTCACGGGTCAACTCTCCGGTGGCAAGAGCGTGGCTATCCGGCAGTACCATGCCATCCTTGCGCGGTTGAACGCGCTCGGCGTGGTGGACGCGGAGCTCTTCCCGCAGTTGGAAGACTCAGCCTCTTTTGACGAGGTCGGCTTTGCCGCCTCGCAGCTCATCTCGTTCTTCCAGGACGAAGACGAAGAGCAGGCCCGCAAGGGATGGCGCAACGGTGGCGGTGTCTTCGAGGCCTCCCCGGATCACGTCAAGATCGTCGGCTTCCCCGGCGGCATCGGAGAACTCGGCGACCTCCTCCGCGAGCACCTGCCGGACTTCCTCCGAGCCAAGATGGGCAAGGTCAAGGAAGAAGCGCAGAAGGTGGGCGAGCAGGTGCGCGAAGAGGTAATGAAGGCGCGCGATGGCGTGCGGGACGAAGCGCAAAAGGTGCGAGAAGAAGCCCAGAAATCGCGGGGGGAAGCCCAGAAATCGCGCGACGAGCAGCAACGCGCCCGAGACGATGAGCGCCAGCGCGGCCGGGAAGACCTCCGCCAGCCACGGCGCGGCGCTGACCCAGAGATCCACCTCGACTTCCGAGGGACGGAAGGGTTTGGGTCGGTCGCTTCCCCGGCGTTCACGCCGGAACCGCCGGTATCCCCCACCCCTCCCATGCCGCCCTCTCCGCCGGAGCCGCCCGCTGCCGCGCCCTTCTTCGCGGCAACACCGCCCGTGACGGAGGCACCCGTGACAAGAGCGTCAGTTTCGGAACCCTCCGCGGCCGTTGACGAGGTGCCACGCACCACAGACATCAGCGTGGAGATCGCGGGCCTTGCAGAGCGCATGCGCCAACCCGGCCTCCCGCCCGAGGAGTTGGGCCGCCTGGCGGATGAGATGGGTCGGCTAGCGCGTAGGCAATCAGAAGCCTGTTCCGGGGGCGAGTACCGCTTCAACTGACGGCAGTCTCATTGATGGGGATAGTGGCCGGTCAATTCAGGAAAGTTGAATAGCAGCGCGGGCAAGAACAATACCTGCAGGGTTCTTGGCCACGTCCCGCCACCCACAGCCCTCTCAAGAAACTCCGGCCGTCGGGGAAAGGGAGAAGCCCAGCGCACTGGCCTCCCGCCGCAGGCGGCGGAGCCGTTGCTCCTGGCAGCGCTCCTCATCCCGCGCGAAGAGCGTCTCGTCGTACGCCT
>JANPLG010000497.1:0-16188 GCA_031426395.1 Actinomycetes bacterium | reverse complement strand
AACTTCGTGCAGGCCGCGCGGGACCGCAACCGGGACGCCAACCTGAAGCAGGCGGTCGGTCGCCTCAAGCCGTTCCTCCGCATGGAGATGCTCGACGTTTCAAAGGCCCTGGATGACCAGAAGGTCGGTCCGGGCGGCTTCACGGAGAAGCCGGTCAAGCTTGCCGAAGGCCGCTGGGTTCTCCTTCGCCTGGAAGGCATCATCACCTTCAACAAGCTCTCGCTGGCGGAGCGCGAGCGGATCACCACAGCGGTGACCGCCTATCGCGTGGACCAATGGATGACCGCCGAACGGGAGAAGGCAAAGGTGGCCAAGAAGGCCCCGACCGACGCGGTAGCCGCCGTGGTCAACGGCGAAGAGGTGCCGCGCACCGCCCTGGTTAGCTGGCTGCTGCGCTACCAGGGCCAGGAGCAGCTTGAGCAGGTGGTGAACCGCAGCATCCTGCTCCAGGCGGCGAAGCGGCTGGCGGTGGACGTCACCGAGAAAGAGGCGGACGAGAAGCTGGCGGAGATGCGGAGCAAGTTCCCCAATTCTGATGGCTTTCAGGGCTTCCTCATCCGCAACAACGTCACCGAGCGCCAGCTTCGCGACGAGCTCCGCTACAACCTCATGATGCAGCGGGTCGCCGTGAAGGATTCGCCCATCACGGATGAGGACCTCGTTCGCTACGACGTCCGCATGATCGACGTACCGACGCGGTCCGTCGCAGACGCCGTGTTGAAGCTGCTCGCCGAGGGCAAGGATTTCGCGCAGCTCGCCCTTCAGTACTGCAACAACCAGCAGGCGCGGCAGGCCGGTGGGAAGCTCAAGCCGTTCATCCGAACGGAGCTCCTCGATGTCTGGCGCGCCATTGATGACCAGAAGCTGAAGAACGGCGAGTACACCAAGAAGCCGGTGCTCCTCACCGACAACAGCTACGTCATCGTGAAGCTGGAAGACACGCTGCCGATCAAGGACGCGCCCAAGGAAGAGCGGGACCGCCTCACCGCGCAGCTCACCCAGTACCGGGTGGACCAGTGGCTGGACCAGCAGAAGTCCGCCGCCAAGATCTCCTACCCTACAGACCTGAGCACCGCCATCGCCGCCGGGAAGAGCTAGGGCCACCACGATGCAAGGACAAGACGGGGCGAAGGTGCCCCAGGGACCGCGGGTGGTCGTCAGCCAGTCGCGGGAGAACGTCGAGGTCTGGGTGGAGGGCGAGCGGTTCGCGCACTACCGGTACAACACCGCCGATCCTGAGCTGCCCCGCCCCTACTTCCATCCCATCGCGGGGCCGTGCGGCGTGCCGGTCAGCCAGGATGGCGAGTTCCCCGGCACCCGCAAGGGCCACATCTGGCACACCGGCCTCGTGATCGCCCACCAGAAGTTCACCGATGGGAACAACTGGCAGACCGGCAGCCCGCAGTTCAGCCGGATGCGGCACCAGGGCTTTGAAGCGACTTCGGACCTCAGCCAATCGTGCAGCGACTCGCCTATGGGCTGGCTATTTGAGGATCGGATCGATCCAAATTGCCTCGGAACCTTCACCCCCAAGAAGCGGCGACACGGCCCCTTCGCACACGAGACGAAGTCGAAGAACCCCGCGAACATCAACATCGACTCGAACCGGGGTCGATCCAACTCTCAATGGTCGGGAGCGGAAAAGCTGGCGTCCATCACCCAAAACAACGTACGAGAGAGGCCCATCCGAGTCAGCGTAATCGCTCACACCTACCCACGTCTGAAACCGCCGGAATTTTCGTCCGATATCATACTCAACCAGAGCAGGCTCGCTGAAGATTTCCCCAACCTTTAATACCTCTGGCCGGAATTCGCCATTGACGTAAGCAGACGTAACCTCCACAGTGCCCGAATAGCGATCCACAGCTTTCCGTGCGTGGATGGGAATTGAGTCAGGAGTCTTTGGAGGATCGGATGTGTCTTCGTCGTCGATTTGGTCATCCGAATCTACACTGACTGTGTTTAAGCGTGATTGCTGTGTTTCATATTCTAGGATCACATTAGCCGTTACTGGATGGAGTTTGGTGCCGTATCTCGGGTGAAACGTATATCCCAGAGGGAATAGTTCGATCTTGCGATCGGTTGCTTTGTGGTAAACGAAGCGAGGGGAGCCTGTGAACGGGTTGAAGTATAGCCCAGGGTTTGAGCTCGCCATTAGATGAAGAATAACTAGGTAGGATGATAATAGCAGCGCAATTGCTAATACATCTCTCGGTCTCCGCTTTAGAAAAGCTGTGATTGCCACAGGGATAGCAAGGAATGCTGCGGTGGTGAGCCAGACGCTTATCGCGCTTGAGACGGCATCTGGGAATGCGCCTGTCGATCGGACTGCCTGAAAGAACGACGAGTACAGACTTACAGCCAAAAGCAAATCAAGTATTCGGAATCCGAAGAAGAGCAAGCAGACCCCAATAACTGAAAACAGCAATAAGAGTCCAGCGAATTTGAGCTTGTTACGGGCCGAGAAGCGGTCATCCAATTGTGCCATTTGTGAGTATCTCGCAGCTATCCACGCGGAGGGTGAACCAGACTAGAGTTTAAATCATAGCGGCTTCATTGTTCAGACCGGCAATACCCCTGATCGAAGTCATTGGCCTGTAGCGACCTTCACTGCTCTTGAGCATCATTCCTCCTCGCGATCGGAGATTGATGGGGATGCCTGCGCTCCCCAGGCTCCCCAGGCAGGCCGATGCATCGACATCGATACGGTCATCACCTGCGGCAGCCAGCCGGCCACCTGGGAGGCGACGCCCTACCATCTGATCGCCCTGCGGCTGCCGGACGCCATGCTGGTCGGCAAGGGTGGCGTGATCACCACCAGCGAAGGCGAGGCCAACCCAAAGGACGGCGCCCCCGTCCGGTGGATCGACTACAGCGGACCTTCCGGCGCTTCTCCAGATGGAGAACCATGCACGCCGCACGGTGCGGCGCTGTTCGACCATCCGCAGAATCCCCGGCATCCCACGCCCTGCTTGAACTTCCAGAATCAGACCCTGGGTCTCGCGCCGACCCATCGGGAGCCGCTGTCGTGGCAGCCGGGGCAAAGCCGGCGCTTCCGGTTTCGCGCCTACTTCCACATGGGGGAGGTAAAGGCCGGTAAGGTTGCTGAAGAGTTTGACCGTTGGGCCGCAGCCACTTAGCGAGTGCGTCAGCCTGGGTCGTCCGACCGCAGAGCTCACCCCACTACGCATCTCCATTCAGCCCATCCTCGGTGACCCATGCCTGCAAACCGACGTCAGTTCATTCATCTAGCCGCCGGTATTGCGGCCGCTCCCGTGCTGGCAGCGCTGCCCTCGGAGGCGATCGCGCAGAAGAAGGGGAAAGCCGTGCCGGACGCTCCCGCCGATGCCCTGCCCCTTGTCGACACGCACCAGCACCTGTGGGACCTGAAGAAGTTCCGCCTCCCGTGGCTCTCCGGCGCGCCGACCCTCAATCACACCTACGGCCCGAAGGAGTACGAAGCTGCCACGCGAGGCCTGAATGTGGTCAAGACCGTCTATATGGAAGTGGACGTCACCCCGGAGCAGCAGGTGGAGGAGGCCGAGTACGTCATCGACCTCTGCCGCCGCGACGACAACCCCATGGCGGCGGCGGTCATCTCCGGCCGCCCCGGCAAACCCGGCTTCGACAAGCACATGGCGCGCTACAAGGAGACGCGGGAGATCAAGGGCATCCGGCAGGTGCTCCATGGTGGCACCCCGCGCGGCTACTGCCTGGAACCGGCCTTCATCAAGGACATGCGCCTGCTGGGGGAGCAGGGCAAGAGCTTCGACATCTGCATGAAGTCCGCCGAACTCGCGGATGCGGTGAAGCTGGCGACAGCATGTCCTGATACCCGCTTCATCCTTGATCACTGCGGAAACAAGAGCCCGCAAGAGGCGGACCGCACGGAGTGGGAGAGCGACCTGAAGCGCCTCGCCGAGCGGCCCAACGTGGTGTGCAAGGTCTCCGGCATCATCGCCAGCGCCCGCGAGGGGTGGAAGGCGCCTGATCTGGCCCCGGTCATCAACACCGTGCTTCGGACTTTCGGGCCGGACCGCGTCATGTTCGGCGGGGACTGGCCCGTCTGCACCCTCCGCGCCAGCTACAGGGAGTGGGTCGCCGCGCTCAAGGAGATCGTGAAGGATCGTACCCTCGCGGAGCAGCGGAAACTCTTCGCGGAGAATGCCATCCGCTTCTACGGACTCGGCTGATCGCTCGTAGACCCGCCTCGTCCATCAGCTACAGCTTGTTTCCTTCCAGCGCCTATCCAGGCGTCCCTCTTCCCGGAATGGAGCTTTGAATGATGACCAATCGCCTCTCGAAACTTGGGCTTGCTTTGGTTGCCGCGGCCGCCCTCCTCGCCCCTGGCGGGGCAGCTCATGCGGATGCCAACTTCCTCGGCACCACAGGGCAGCTCTACACCCCCAGCGCCGCCACCGTCGGCGACAAGGGCATCGGTGCCCACGCCTTCTTCCATGAGGACTTCGAGAACTTCGGCGTGCTCGGCGGCATCAGCGACCGGTTCGAACTGGGCTTGAACTTCTTCAACCCGGATGGCCGTGACAGCGGCTTCCTCCTCAACGCCAAGTTCGCCGCGCTCAAGGAGTCCCTAGCCCTTCCCGGCATCGCGGTCGGCGTGATCGATGCCTTCGCCCAGGTCAACAACGACCCGAGCTGGTACGTGGTTGCCAGCAAGGGCTTCCCCGACTTCCTGCCGGTTTTGGGCGGCGCACGCGTCCATGTGGGCTACGGCGGCGGCATCTTCGACAATGAGCCGTTCGCCTCGGTGGAACTGGGCCTGGGCACGCCGCTGGACCTGATCCCGTTGCCGCAGCTTCGACCGTCGTTCAACTTCCTCGCCGAGTACATCGCCCGGGACGTTCACCTGGGTATCCGTGGCCGCTACCGCGGCTTCGCCGCCACGGTGGGCGTCTTCGACTTCGAGGACCTCGGCGGCGGCGTGAGCTACATCGCGCGCTTCTAGCCCGCATCGGGGCCAAAAGCACAAGACAACGGGATGGGCGCCCGCTCGCGGGCGCCCATCCTCGCGAGTATTGCGAAATCCCACAGAAGGTTTTCATGCCGCTCACAGGGCACTCCGCACGCATAGATGTGCGTGCGGGAGTGCGATGCAGCGAGCGGTATGCCTCGTGACGACGGGATGCTCCCCCAGAATTGGGGCTGGGGGCCCGGTTGCGGAAAGACGCACCCGTCGCCATCAGACGATGGTGAATCTGCTGGTTACGCACGCAGAGAGCGGGACGTCCCCCTGGCGCCTACCGCAACCGGGAGCCACTGTATCCGCAGGGGTCTACGGGGTCATCAAGCCTCCACCGTGATCGAACGCAGCGCAAGGGTGGCTATTCCCTGGGGTTAAGTGCCCGTCATGAGTTGCTGAATGAAAGGCTGTCCCATCGCTCCATCGCTCCATCGCGAACTGGCCGGCTCGGGAGAGGATTCGTCGCCGCTGTCGCGTGAATGGAGACCACGGTTCCGGGATGCTGCGTGGCAGCGATCCGGCGACACCGGACTCTGGAGAAAGATCTTGAACCGACGTGACCTCTTGCAGGCCGGCACGGGCGCCGGCATCGCAGTTACCGCCGCCACCCAGGGCGCGACCCGGGCCGCCGCAGAGTCCTACGCACCGGAGTTCGCCGACCGCAAGCACCGCGTCGCCCTCATCGGCTGCGGCTGGTATGGCAAGGCGGATCTCCTTCGCTTGATCCAGGTGGCACCGGTAGAGGTTGTCTCCATCTGCGATGTCGACCGGATCATGCTGAACGAGGCCGCGGACATGATCGCGGAACGGCAGCAGTCGCACAAGCGGCCCCGGACCTTTACGGACTACCGCGAGCTCGTCAAGGAAAGGGACATCGACCTGGCCATTATCGGCACGCCGGATCACTGGCACGCCCTGACGATGATCGCCGCTGTTCAGGCAGGTGCCCACGTCTACGTCCAGAAGCCGATTAGTGTCGACATTGCCGAGGGCCAGGCGATGCTGGCCGCCGCCCGCAAGTACGAGCGGGTAGTCCAGGTAGGTACCCAGCGCCGCAGCACGCCCCACCTGGCGGAGGCGCGGAACGAGTATGTGAAGAGTGGCAAGCTCGGCAGGGTGCGCCACGCGGAGACCTACTGCTACTACCACATGCGCGCCCGAGAGAACCCGCCGGACACGCAGCCTCCCGCGCACCTCGATTACGAGATGTGGACCGGGCCCGCCCCGATGCGCCCCTACAACACCCTCGTCCATCCGCGCCGCTGGCGGGCATTCATGGAATACGGGAACGGCATCATCGGCGATATGTGCATCCACATGCTCGACATGACGCGCTGGATGCTCGATCTTGGCTGGCCGAAGAGCGTTTCTTCCAGCGGCGGCATCCTGATGGACCCAGGAAGCAAGGCGAACATCACGGACACCCAGAGCGCCACCTTCGACTTCGGCGATACGACGGTGGTCTGGCAGCACCGTACCTGGGGGCATCCCGCCGATCCTCAGTACCCTTGGGGCGCCACCCTCTACGGCGACAAGGGCACCCTCCGGCTCAGCGTCAACGGCTATGACTTCACTCCGATGAGCGGGCCAGCCATCCACCGGGATGTCACCATGGAGCTTGAGCAGTATCCCGAGGACAAGACGGAGAAGGACCTGGAGCGCCACGTCGCGCCCGCCATCCGCCACCACATGATGGACTGGCTCCGCTGCATCAAGACCGGCGCCAAGCCGGTTGCGGACATTGAGCAGGGCCACATCTCCACCACAAGCTGCATCCTGGCGAACATGAGCCAGAAGCTGGGTCGCAGCCTCACCTGGGATCCCGAGAAGCACCGCATCGCGGGGGATGACGAGGCCAACCGCCTCCTCAAGCGTCCCTACCGGAAGCCGTGGACGCACCCAGATGCCAAATCGGTCTAGTGGCTTGTCAAGACAGAATTGCGCTTATCCAGCAGAAAGGGAGAGATGGTGAATGGGGGAGGCTCCGGCTTTGATGTCTCCCATTCCCCCATTCTCCCACTCTCCCTTTCAAGTTGGGCGATTGAGAAAGCCTGAGATCCATGCCTGAATTCCTATCGCCGGTGGTGGCGCTCACCCAGGAGATGGTGCGTCTGAACACCACCAACCCGCCCGGCAATGAGACGCCCGTGATCGAGCTGCTGGAGGCTCGCCTACTGAGCGCCGGCTTCGAGACCGCCGTGGTTCCGTATCCGGTGGGGGAGAACCGCTCCCAGTTGGTGGCGCGTCGGCGTGGCTCCGGGCAACGGCCGGGACTGCTCTTCAGCGGCCACGTGGACGTTGTCCCACCAGGCGACATCCCGTGGAGCGTCCCGCCGTTCAGCGGCGAGATCCGCGACGGTCAGCTCTACGGCCGCGGCTCCTGCGACATGAAGGGCGGGGTCGCCGCGCTGGTGGTCGCTGCGGAGACGCTATCGCGTGACGGCAGAGAACTGCAGGGCGACCTCGTGGTGGCGGTCACCGCGGATGAGGAGCGCAACTGCCTGGGCGCGGAGGCGCTAATGGCCGACACCGGCCACCGGGAGCTGTTCCACGGCCTCGGGGCCGCGCTGGTGGCGGAGCCGACCGCACTCCAGCTCTACATCGCGGAGAAGGGAGCACTCTGGGTGGAGGTGATCTTTCGTGGTCGCACCGCCCACGGCTCCATGCCGCACCTCGGCGCGAACGCGGTCTCGGCGGCGGCGGAGTTCCTCTACCGCTGGGAGCAGGAGTACGTCACACTTGGCGCGGAGCATCCGCTTCTCGGCAAGCCGACAATCACAGCGGGCGCGATGAACGGCGGCGTGAAGATCAACGTCATCCCCGACTCCTGCGTGCTCCAGCTCGATATGCGCACAGTGCCGCCGCTCACCCACGCAGTGGTGCTCCAGCAGCTAGAAACGCTGGCTGCCACGGTCTGCGCGGGTCGCCCAGGCAACTCATGGAGCCGCGTGCTGCTCTCCGACCGCCCCTCCGTCTCGTGTCCAGCGGATAGCTCTCTCGCTGCCGCGCTCTCCCACGCCGTAGCCGCGGAGGGCATCGATCCATCTCCGCGCGGGGTTCCATACTGCACGGAAGCCTGCATCTGGGTCCCGGAGCTGGGCATCCCCGCCGTCATCTGCGGACCCGGTGACCCCGGCATGGCCCACCAGCCGGACGAGTCCGTGCCGGTGGACCAGTTGGACGCCGCAGTGAGGGTCTACCTAGCCGCCGGACGGGAGCTCCTCTGCTGAAAGCGGTCGGCCCGCTCAGGCAGAGGAACTCGCGCGTCAACTCGGCCGATTACTGTCCAGTCTGAATCCACCCCTTGATGGAGGCGAACTTGCCGGCGTCGATCCGGGTGCCAGCGTTGAGCGTCGCGCCACCATAAGCATGCACCCCGTAGACGAAGTAACTGCTCCCCTTCTTGCGGTAGACGCCGCTGCCGCTCTGGCCGCCCGCCGTATCGATGGCGTACTGCACCTGGAGCGCCGTGTTCTTCTTGATCGTATCGGAGTGGGTGTAGAGGCCCAGCCCGCCGGCGAGATCCCCAGGGTACCCGGTGATAGTGGCGGGCAGACCCTTCGGCGGGGAATAGTTGGCGTACCCCATCCAGCCGGTGGTCTGGCCGATGGTGCTGGCCAGCGTGACCAGCCCGAAGTCATGGCCCGGGTTCTGGTCCTGGGTCCAGCCGGTGTAGGTCCGAAGGAACATGGCGGCCACGGTTCCGTAGGGAGTGGAGGAGCCGTTCAAACCGGGAGCCACTGAGATGGCCGTGGCGAAGCCGCCGTTGTCCGCGCTGTAAACGCAGTGCCCGGCGGTGAGGACGTACTTGCCCTGGATCAACGTGCCGGAGCCGATGAACTGACCGCCATCCGGGAAGGTCAGGAAGAGCTTACACTGCGTCCGCCACGGGAAGGTGGTGGTGGTGTTGACCCGCCTTCGCTGGTCCGTACCGATCACAACCTCCGGCATACGGAAGAGCGGGCCGCCCACTGCCGGTGACACGGCCACTCCTTCAAACGACGCTTCCGTCCCGCCGCCTCGCCGCTTCGGAGCGACAATCGGTTCCAGTTGGGTCTGCCGGGTGTGCAGGTTGTAGCTGACCCCCTGAGAGGCTGCGGCGCTGGTAAGCGTGAAGGCCGCGCCTGACCGGGGGGCGGGCGGCTGGATGGCAGGTAGATCGAGAAGGGCTGGATCAAGCCGCGCGTTCGGGTGGTCCGGGGGCAGCGGCGCCCGCAGGACCGGCGGCGTTACGGGCGTCCCCGCGCTGACGCTGGGAATCAAGAACTGGGCGGTCGCGCCGACAATGCCGGCAAGGATCAAACGGTGTAATGCGTTTCGGTACATCTAAATCGCTCCACAGTTGCCGGGAGTCCCGGCGCCATGCGCAATGTCGGCTTCTCTACGGGGATAACGCGACTTCCAGAGGCCTGCAACCCCTTGCAACCCGATAAAACTCAAGTGGGTCGAGAACCGTGGCGGAAGCCTGCCACGCTCCAATTGATCGACCGTAGCAATTGTTCGACGCACCGCTCCCGCATCCTTCGAATCGCCCGAAACTGAGTTTCCGTCCCATCCAATGGTTGCTCGGGAGTGGATCGTTCCAGATGGGGGTACATCCGTGGCACAGGAGAGACAGCGCCAACTCTCCAACCGTAGATGGAGTGAGCGCTACCCGGCCCTACCCGGCCGCCATTGCGAAGGTGATTGAGGTGAGTGATCCCAGTTCGGTGATTGAGGAGAGTCCCCGCACGCTCAAAGTCCTCTTCGTCGAGGATGATCGGGCCACGCTTTACGGACTGAAGCGCCTGGCCGAGACCCGTGGCTGGGACGTCCGCGCCGTCCGTTCCGGCAGCGAAGCCCTGTCCGTCCTGAACGGGTTCCTCCCCGACGCCGCCGTGATCGACATCGGCCTCTCCGGGGGCGTCTCCGGCGGCAGCGGGATCGACCTAGCCCGCCAGATCCGGCAGGTGGAGGCGCACGCGGAGATGGAGCTGATCGCGCACACCGGGCTGACAGGCGAGGGAACCTGGATGGCCGCGAGGGAAGAGGGCTTCAACGCGCGCGTGATCAAGCCGGACATGCAGGGCGAACTCATCAGCTACCTGGAAGCGCTGGCTAACCGACTCAGCTAGATTGATCCGCCCACTGGTCGGGATCAGCGCACTGCGGCGTCTCCCTGGCCATTGTAGTATCCGTTGTCCAGCACGCCATCGCCGTTGAAATCGTCGAGGCGGGAGCGCTTCATCGCCTTGGCGTGCCCATCGCAGAAGGCGACGTTGACCATCTCGCTGTGCCGCTCCGTGATGACCGCGCGGCACCCCCACTGCCCGCCGCACTCCGCACCTGCGCCGTAGTAGACGTTGTCCGTGGTGCCGGGCCGGCTCCCCCGCGCGCTGGCGAAGGGCGGGTCGATCACGTAGTTCCCAGCGTTCCGAATGCCCGCGTCCCAGCCGCAACCCTGGGTATCCGCTAGGGCGATAGTGGCCGCAGGCATGGAGACCGCGGCGTCCGGCGCGGAGAAGGGGAATCGGTTATTGCCCAGGTACTGGTAGTTGTACCCATAGCCGCCGTAGAAGCTCTGCAGGTTGTGTGACCACGGCTTCCGGAAGACATCCAAGGGAGCGGACGGGCAATTGAAGATCTTCTCGTTCTTGACGTAGGGGTAGATGTAGTCGGGCCAGCGGGTGCGGGGTGAGACGCTGGAGAGGGACGAGTGCATCGGGTAGCCCTCGTTGTCCGTGACGTACATCGTGATGGCGACGCCGATCTGCTTGAGGTTGGAGAGGCAGGATGCGGAGCGGGCCTTCTCCCGGGCCTGAGCGAAGACCGGGAAAAGGATGGCAGCCAGAATGGCGATGATAGCAATCACCACGAGCAGCTCAATGAGCGTGAACGCTCGTCGAAGGGTGCGGCTTAACATAGCGGGACGATGGCTCTGCTGAAGTTGATGGGGGATGCCTCGCAGGTTTATAGCACGCGGTGGGTTTTCAAGGCTACGCCTTCGTGTTAGTGAATTAGCTGTCACTAAATTTAAGTTCTGACCAACCTGCTGCGGACGCGCCGGCAGTGGGGAGGGCTTGGTGTGGCTCGGGGCGAACTCAGGCCACGGACCCCGTGATGCCAAGTCAATCGTCGCCTGAACCACCGCCTGAACCGTCGCATCCAGGGCCGAGCACCGTCGCAGTGGCAGCGCCGTTACTGCCTCTCCACTGGCGCTGGATCGAGGCGTGGTTCCAGCGTTCCCTCCAGGTGCGCACCCTGGAAGACGACCCTGCCTGCCTTCTCGCCTACAACCTGGCGAAGCACGTGGGTGCCGATGTGCGCTTGCAGTGCGGAACGGTGCTCCGCCCAGGAGACGCCATCCTCGAACTGCACTTCCGCCGCGAGGCGCTCGCACCCCTCGCGCAGGACGGCGACCCGCGCAGGATGGGGCTGGCGCTCCTGAAGCTGGGTGATCGCGATATGCCCCGCCTCGCGCGCGCCCTCCGGGACGAACCGGAGTTGCAGCTGGTGAAGGCCGCGCATGCCCTCACCATGTTCCACCGGGGCATCGCCCGCTATGGCTTCGAGGTCCATCCGATCCGGCCGCGCCACCAGGAATGGTGGTTCACCACCTGGCAGCGCCTCCTGATGGCCCGCGACCATCCCGACGGCTCCAAGCGCATCAGCGAGTTCAAGGACCGCCTTATCGCCCGGCACATCTGGGTCTCGAGGGACGCCCTGATCAACCGCTACCGACAGCCGTAGTCCGCGCGATCACGAAGTGACCAATTCATGCCAATGGCGCGCGATGGCGGTCGCCCCCGCGAGGTTCGGCTCGATCGACATCACGATCCACGAGTTGGCGGACACGATGCCGTGGCCCTTGAACAGCACCTCAAGATCCGCGAGCAGGCAGCCATACTCCGCGGCGATCCTCCGAATACCCGCGTTGAGTGCCGAGAGGCGCTGCCGCAGCTCGGGTTCCAGGCCGTGGCTCTCCCCAAGGGCATCGTTACCGTCGGTGGGGTCGTAGACCGTGCAGAGCACCACGCGCCCGCCCTGCCCATGCAGGAGACGGATGAGGCGCTGGATGATCTCACGAATGTCCGCCAGAATCTCCGGCGCGTCATGACCCACCAGCAGGTTGTTACCTCCCACCGTCAGCGTGGCAACCTTTGGCTGCCCCTGCACCCGGTCCAGGTCGAGCAGGACCGCCGAAGTGACATTTCCGTCCCGGGTGAGACTCTGGAACGGCTCCGCGTTCAGCAGCCGAGCCAGTTGGCTGGCCGCCCCGCCGCCCGGGACGCCGGTGTAGGTGTCAATGCTGATGCTGTCCCCCAGCGCCACATAATGCATCTCGTCCGTCCCTCTCCCCCTTCGCGCGAGGCTACCCGTTTACCGCTCAAGTCAGAGCCGCTCCGGCGGGATGGTGTAGCTTCGATCATCGGGCAGCCAACCCGCATTCAGCTCGCAGAGCGGGGTTCGCGTGGATAGGCATCGGGTTCAGCCGATGCCGGGCGCTGCCGCCCGCAACCCACTCGCTCTCGCGACCTGCCCTGTCACACTAGCAGGGGCTCTTGCGCAGACCCACAAACGATTGAGATGTCTCGTTCGGAGTGGTGCCCCGTCCCGCCTCCGATTAGCCCCGGAGGGGCGAAAGAATGTAGCCTAGGGCGCAAGCCCTAGGATCTCGTAGCACGGAATCCCAAAGCCCCGAAGGGGCGAAAGTGCCCACGAACAAAGGGACCACCCTGCACTCAAACGCTGCATCCTTCCACTCTCACCCCCTCCAAGTCCCGGAGGGGCGGCAGTCAATTGCAAGGGGTGCAACCCCTCGAAATCGCACGGCGGCAGTACCCACGAACCGAAGCACTTCCGGATAGCACGACCTATCTCGACCGAGCACTACCCGCGATTCACCCAGTTCGGCGGTTCCTTGTCCTCCATCACCGCCATAATGTTCCCAACGGAAACACGCGTCATCCCGCCCCGCGCCACGTGGCTGGCGCTGCCCACATGTGGGGTCACGAAGATGCCCCGCGTGTGGAGGACCGGAGCATCCGGCGACGGCGGCTCGGGGTCGGTGACATCCAGACCCGCGCCCGCGATGCGCCCCGTCTTGACCGCTTCAATCAGCGCATCCTGTTCCACCAGCCCGCCCCGGCCGGTGTTGACCAGGATGGCATTCGGCTTCATCCGGTTGAGCGCTTCCGCGTCGATGATATGGCGAGTGTCCGGAGTGAGTGCGCAGTGGAGGCTGAGGAAGTCGCTCTGCGCCAGCAGTTCCTCGAAGGAGACGTAGGTGAGGCCCAGGGCGACCTCCACCTCCGGCTTTCGATGCCGGCTGTGGTAGATCAGCCGCATCCCGAATCCCACCGCCCGCCGCGCCACCGCGGTCCCGATCCGCCCCAGTCCAAGGATCCCCAGCGTGGCGCCGGAGACCTCCTGGCCCCACATGAGCCCCATCGCCCAGGGCCACCGGCCTTCCCGTGCGGCCACCTCGCCCTCACCAAACCGCCTCGCTGCGGCAATCAGGAGGCCGAAGGCGACGTCCGCTGTGGCGTTGACCACCACATCCGGCGTGTTGGTGACCTTGATCCCGCGCGCGGTGGCCGCAGCAACATCCACGTTGTCATACCCCACCCCGAAGTTCGCCACCACCCGGAGCGAGGGACCCGCTGCGTCCATGATAGCGGCCGTGACCGGAGCTCCATTCGCTGGAATCAGCGCGGCGAGTCCCACAACGGCGTCCGCCATCTCTTCGGCGGTCGGCTTCTCCGGCGCGCTGCGGACCGTGACCTCTGCCACGGCTCTTAGGGGCTCCAGCTCCGCGTCCGCAACCGGACTGGTGATCCAGACACGTGGCTTCATGGTTGTTCGTCACCCGTTCTCGGAACGCTGGAAGCGCTCTCCTGATGTGCTGCTCGTCCCATAGTGATAGCGCAATGGGCTGGACGACGTGGCGATGGTTGTAAGCGCGGAAGGGGAGCGTGAGCGTTGACCTAACATATCGGAGGGCCTTCCCGGACAGGGAGCAATTCTCGTGCGCTGTCTAACTGGAGGGCGGATGGGCTATCTATAGAGAGAAGCCGCCATACCGAAGGTGTCTCTCTCTGTCCCCCCCCCCCCCCCCCCCGGCTTTCCGCCACGAAATTCCCGATGCCTTTCCTTCGCTCGTCCCAGATTGGAAAAGTGGCCGGTTCTCTCAGCCTTGCCCTCGGACTCTCGCTCGCGCTCGGACTTCCCGCTCCGGCTGCCGCCCAGTATGTCTCCACCGGTGGCGTCGCCCGCCACGGGGGGCTGGGTGGCGGCGGGCTGGCTCTCCGCGACCGCCGCGCCAGCCCGATCCTGAATCCCGCCGCCCTCGCCCGACCCGTGTCGCTCCGCTTCGACCTCACCCGAGGTGGGTTGACCGGCCAAGGGGCGAGCAGTTGGGACGCCTGGGACATCCTCATCTCCACGCGTGACGTGGAGGGCCTGGCCGACATCGCGCTTGACCTCGCCCGTGAGCGCCACCAGATTCAGGGCGAAGGCGGCGTCGCGGTCCGGTGGAGCACCTGGATGCTCGACCTGGGCGGCACGGCGCAGGCGCAAGCACGCCCCAACGCCGCGCTCCGCCAATGGGTGCGGCAGGGCGCGGTCTTCGCGCCGCCGCCGGGCGCAGAGGGCCTGGTCGATGTCGGCTACATGGTCGTCCCCTCCGTTGGCTATGGACATAGCTTCGAGCTGGGGGGACCAGTCAAGGGTGAATTGGAAGCAGGAGCACGGCTGCAGTTCTGGGCTGGCCGCTACCTCCAGTACCGCTACACGGCTCAGGGCGGGCGGCTGAACCAGCAGATCACGGAGGACGAGAGCAGCATCTCCCCGGGCCTCGACCTCGGCCTCCGCTTCTCGCCGCACTGCGACCCTCGTTACTCCTTCGCGCTGGTGGCCAACAGCCTCCTTGCGCCTTCCATCGGAAACATGCGGCAGGACCGGGCGGTGAGCCTGGGTGCCGCGATGCAGTACCACCCCCGCCTTACTCTGGTTGCCGATGCGCTCAACCTCAGCGGTGCCAACGACCGCGCCGCCAAGTTCTCCACCGGTGCCGAGTACGAACTGGTTCGCCGGTGGGTGACCCTTCGCGGTGCCGTCACCACCCGAGGGCTCGCGGCCGGCATCGGCATCGGCCCCTTCGACTTCGCCTTCACCCGAGACGGTCAGACTTCCCTCGGCACACAGTTCCGTTTCTAACGCCATGCCCTCAACGCCAAGGCCTCGTTCGTTCTCCTCGCCCCGCCTGCCCTGGGTCCCGGTCGCCGTCATCCTTGGCATCTTGACTCTGGCGGTAGGTCCAGCCGGCTCCGCAAGTGCAACCGGACCCGCACCCGCCGCCGGAGACCTGCGCAACTTCCGCTTCTTCTCCGGCAGCGCGCGCGGAGATGACCTCAACGCCTTTGTCTGGGTGGGTATGGGAGGCGGCAAGACCTACGGCACCTTCTTCGATTTCTTCAAGCAGGTCGGCTTCCGGTTGGAGGGTCCCGCCATCCGCAGCCGCTCCGGCAATGGGGCGCTCCGGCTCACGGCACGGTACCCACCCGATCAGCGCCGCATCGGCAGCTTCACCGGCCCGCTGAAGCGGGGGAGCCTGCGCGGCAAGTGGAGCGCGGTCGGCCGGAACGGCAACTGGCGGATCGGCGAGGCAACGCGCGACACCCAGGCGATGGCCGAGCTGGCCGGAACCTACATTGAGCAGAGCACGCTGCGGGCCAAGCGGCGGCTACGGATCGAGCTGAACGCGGAGACCGGAGCGGCCACCTTCACCCTGCTGCGGCGCGGAGAGACCTTCACCCTAAGCGGGGTCTGGATGGCGGATACGGAGAGCAACCTCTGGCTGCTGGGGCTGAATGGCGACGGCACCCTCGGAGACCTTACTCCGCTGGACCTGAACATTCGGCGTCTGCCGGTGGTCGCCCCCTTTGAGAAGCGGCCGAACGGTAACATCCGGCTGCTCAATCCGCTCAATAATGAGGACGTGTTCACCACTCTGGAGCCGGAGACGGCTGCTCCGGAGTAGCAGGAAGCCCGCGGCGCCGAAAGCTGCGGCAGATCCGGTCCCGCATGCCGCACAATTTCCTCACGCAGAGCGAAGCCGCTCCGAAGACCAACGCGCACATCCACCTGCCGCCCAACTTCTCCGCCTTTCAGAGCGTGGGCCAGGCGGTCGATCTGGCCGCCTCCGAGGGCCTGCGGGTGCTGGGCGC
>JANPLG010000496.1:0-23586 GCA_031426395.1 Actinomycetes bacterium | reverse complement strand
TTGAAGACGGGCGCGGTTGTTTGGCAGACGGACTTGGTCAGGGAATGGGGAGCCAAACCCGTTCAGTTCGGGTTCTCCGCAACTCCCATTGTCTGCAAGGGGAGTCTCATCGTCCACGTGGGCGGATCGACGGCTGCGGTGATGTCCTTCGATCCGAAAAATGGACGGTTGCGGTGGAAGTCGGAGCCGGCTGAGCCGAGCTACGCTTCCCCGGTGCTGTTGCCTGCTCCCTCCGGCGACCAGATCATCCAGGTCACCCGCGACCACGTTCTGGGAATCTCCGCACAGGACGGCTCCACGCGATGGCGCTACCCACTGCCGGAAGCGGGCCTAACCAATGTCCCCACGCCGCTGGTGGTATCGGACCGTCGTTTCTTAATCTCCGGGCAGGGAATTCGCGGCACCCGAATGCTAGAGGTCGACCGTGCTGGCAGCGCGGTCTCCGAAGTCTGGAAGAACGAGAAGTCGATCTTCTTCTACTGCAACTGGATCGCTGACTCCCGGACGGTCTACGGCTGCATCAGCTCCTTCTTCGTGGCTCTGTCGCTGGAAACGGGCGCGGAACTCTGGCGCGAACGAGGGCAGATGGATGGCAATCTCGCTGGCAGTGCCGCCTCGGCCGTGATTCTGCGCGGAGACGGACAGCTTTCCCTTTGCAGGCTGACAGCCGAAGCCCCCCGGGTGCTTGCCACCTACCGCGCGCTCAATGACCGCTGCTGGACGCCGGCCACGCCCATCGGTGCCCGCTGGATCGTCCGCAGCCAATCGGAAATCGCCTGCGTTGCCCTGAAGTAGCGGGTGACTGGGGCGTTCTTGTCGAAGTCTGCGGAGAGGGCGTAGAGGTCGATGATCTTCTGATAGAAGCGGTGCTCGCTGGCCCGGATCTCCCGGATGCGCTCCGGCAACTCCTCGAAGTAGTCCCGTCCGAAGACCCGCCCGCCCTGCTTCAGGCGCTCGTCATCCAGCGCGAAGCCCTTGATCAGGTATTCGCGCAAGACCCGCGTGGCCCAGATGCGGAACTGCGTCGCCTGATAGCTGTTCACCCGGTACCCTACCGCGATGATGGCGTCCAGGTGGAAGTGCTCGATGCTGCGGGTGACCTCCCGACTGCCTTCACGTTGAACTGTTTCCAAAATGGAAACAGTTGCCTCGCGAGTAAGTTCACCCGTCTCGAAGATGTTCGCCAGGTGCTTGCTGATCGCCGAGACGTTGACCCCGAAGAGCTCCGCCAGTGCCCGCTGCGTCAGCCAGACGCTCTCCTCCCGCACATGGACCTGGATGGAGACGGCCCCATTGGGTGACCGGTAAAGAAGGAAGTCATCGTTCATCCGGAAGGTCCCCCCAGAATGAGAGGTTCGAAGCAGGCAAGTTGGCAGGCGCGAGCAGAGCCAATCCGCTTCGTTGTGGCCCGACCAAACCCTGCATTCATTCGCCGCGTCACGGGCACCGGTCCTCCGCCCACCGCCGCGACCACGCCCATCCTCTCCGCCCTACCGGGCCTCAGCGGTCCGAAGTGCCCGCCATCTCTCGGACGGCACCACCTCCCACCACGCCACAACCTCGCGCAAAGCGGAGCACCCCTTCGTGAGATCGCACCGACGCCCCGGAAGCTCGCCGCCGGGTTCTGCCGGTCTCCCTTGCAGGCGATTCGATGCCTTACGGGCCATTGCGTAGGGCCTATAATCACCTCAGGCCTTGAGACTGGAGCGTAGAGCATGCAACAGATCGTCGTGGATGATCGCACCTATGAGCTGGCGCGGGCGTTGGCCGCCCGCCAACAGGAGACCCTCCAGGCCGTCGTTTCCAGCGCCCTCTCTGATGCGGCCAGGAAAGCCGGGCTCGACCACCCGCCCTCTGTAATCGGCGCCCTCTCCCATGAGGCAGACTTCCTCGATCAGATCGTGGAAGAGGCCATGCTGGAGCGGGAAACCCGCGCCCTGAGGCTCGCCAACGGTGCGTAAGGCGCTGTTGGACACGGAAATCGTGTCAGAGATTCTCAAGGGCAGGAATGCACCGGTCATCGATAGGGCCAACGCCTATGCCGCCATCCACGGGCGGCTTTCCACCAGTGTCCTGACCCTGACGGAGATCGCCAGGGGCTACCAGAAGGCGCTCCGCCCCAGTGCCCTCGCGCAAGCCCTGCTCGTCTTGCGCAACTTCGAGCTCGTTGAACTCGACCCGGAAGCTGCCATCCTGGCCGGTAAGATCGACGGCGACCTGGAGCGAACCGGCCAACCCTTGGGCCGCGTCGATCCCATGATCGCCGCCATCGCGCTGCGCCATGACCTGACCTTGGTCACCGGAAACACCGCACACTACGAGCGCATCGAGGCCCTGGGCTATCCCCTCCGCCTCGACAACTGGCGCAACCCCTGACCCCACCAGCAACCCGGCTTCAGCCGCAAAGTCCATCCATTCGGTGCCGCACAATCCTCGCCATGTGAACCATCCCCTCGCCCAAAGTAGGGGCTGGTCGCCGCACCAGCCCGCCGCGCGCGAATGAGAAGCTGTCCCCGCACAGCGGCACCTCCCGCACTCGCCACCGTCCGCCCCCGCCAGCCTTTGCGCGTCGAACTCCCTCCCGCCCCTCCCGCACTCGTCTGCGTTCCCTGAATCTGCATTCTGCATTGATCGGACGGCACCCCTCCCGTCAGGCGGCCCAATCATCCACAACGATCGTCTCCCCCAGAATTGGGGGGCAGGGGGGGCCATGCTCCGGCCGCGCACCCCTGCTCCCGCCCAGCAGCGCTCCGCCCCCGCCTGCCCTTACGCGTCGCCCCGCTCCCGGCCCTTCAACCTCCCGCTTGGGTTCCCTGCATTCTGCATTCTGCATTGATCGGACAACCCCGCCTTCCCAGCCGCCTCCCTCATGAGGGAACCCGCGTCAACCGCAGGCTCCCGCATCCGCAGGGGAGGAGGAGGAGGACCCCCTCCCCCCTTCATTTCGGCGAGAGAGAGACCCATGACATTCAGAGCAGCGGCACGTCGTACCCGCAGCGTACACAGCGCCACCCACTCACACGGCCTCCCGCACGGGGAGCACCCCCTCAAATCGAGCAACCGCTCCCTGCGCGGCCCAATTTGCAATTTGCACTTTTCAATTTGCACTTTTCAATTTGCAATCCCGCCCAGCGGTGGTGGTGGTGTCCCCCCGGTCGTGTTTTCCCTGACCTTCAGCCACCATGCATTTCGAATCGCCGCCTCCTCCGCCTCCTCGCCACCGCTTGCGACCACGGGCAACCGGGAACAGGAAACCGGGAACAAGAACCCCACCCGTGGTGTTACAATGCTCCGGCTTTCACCAAACTAGTTTTTGCGCCGCGACCCCGTCCAGATCATCATGCCGCTCGACCGCATCACCATCCGTGGCGCCCGCCAGCACAACCTGAAGAACATCAGCCTGGAGATCCCGCGGGACAAGCTGGTGGTGATCACCGGCGTCTCCGGCTCCGGCAAGTCCAGCCTCGCCTTCGACACCATCTACGCGGAGGGCCAACGCCGCTACGTGGAGAGCCTCTCCTCCTACGCCCGGCAGTTCCTCGGGCAGATGGACAAGCCGGATGTCGACTACATCGAGGGCCTCTCCCCGGCGGTCTCCATCGACCAGAAGTCGACCTCCCGCAACCCACGCTCCACGGTCGCCACGGTGACGGAAATCTACGACTACCTCCGCCTCCTCTTCGCACGCATCGGCATCCCGCACTGCCCCAGTTGCGGCAAGCGCATCGCGCAGCAGAGCGTGGAGCAGATGGTCGATGCCGTCATGGGGCTGCCGGAAGGCGCGCGCATCCAGGTGCTGGGGCCGGTGGTCCGCGGCCGCAAGGGCGAGTACCGCAAGGAACTGGAAGAGATCCGCAAGCAGGGCTTCGTCCGGGTCCGCGTGGACGGCGTCCTCCACGAGGTGACGGACGACATCCAGCTCGACCGCTACAAGCAGCACACCATCGAGGTGGTCGTGGACCGGCTGGTGCGCCGGGAAGGCATCGAGTCGCGCCTCTCCGAGAGCATCGAAACGGCGCTCAAGCAAGGCAACGGCATCCTCAGCGTCCTCTGGGAAACCCCCAAGACGCAGGATGGAGTGATCGAACCGGACTCCAATTCGAAATCCGAAACTCGAAATCCGAAATCGGGAGAGCTCGCCTTCTCCGAGCACTTCGCCTGCGTCGATTGCGGCATCAGCCTGGACGAGATCGCGCCCCGCAACTTCTCGTTCAACAGCCCCTACGGCGCATGTCCCGCCTGCCACGGCCTCGGCACCCACACGGAGTTCGATCCGGACCTCGTCCTCGATCCGGAGAAGAGCATCGATCAGGGCGGCATCCTCCCCTTCGCCAGCACCTCCAGCGACTACGTCCAGCAGATCTTCCGCTCCGTAGCCCGCGTCACCGGACACGATGAGAAGCTGCCGCTCGGCAAGTGGGGGCCGGAAGGGCGCAAGGTGCTGCTCATGGGCTCCAGCACCGCCGTGCCCGTCACCTACACCAACCACCACGGCAAGAAGCGCAGCTACAACGCTCAGTACGAGGGGATCATCGGGATGCTCAAGCGGCGTCACGATGAGACCGGGTCGCAGCAGATCCGCGAGGACCTGGAGCGCTTCATGGCCACTCGTCCCTGCCAGAGCTGCAAGGGCGCGCGCCTGAAGCCGGAGTCGCTGGCGGTCACCATCAGCGGCGAGCACATCTCCACGCTCACCCACCTCTCCATCGGGCAGGCGCTGCGCTTTGTGAGCGGCATGGAGCTGACGGAGCGCGAGGAGATCATCGGGAAGCAGATCCTCAAGGAGATCCGTACCCGCCTCGGCTTCCTGAACGATGTCGGCCTCGACTACCTCACCCTGGACCGCACCGCCGCCACCCTGGCCGGCGGCGAGGCGCAGCGCATCCGCCTCGCCACCCAGATCGGCTCCGGGCTGATGGGCTGCCTCTACATCCTGGACGAGCCCTCCATCGGCCTCCACCAGCGGGACAACCGACGCCTCATCGAGACGATGATCCGCCTCCGCGATATCGGCAACACCATCCTCGTGGTGGAGCATGACGAGGAGACCATCGCCGCCGCGGACTGGGTGATCGATATCGGGCCCGGCGCGGGCGAGTGGGGCGGGCATGTGGTCGCCGCCGGCACCCCCCGCGAGGTGGCGGACAACCCGGAATCGGTGACCGGCGCCTTCCTCTCCGGCACCGCCCGCATCGACGTGCCCGTCGAGCGCCGCCAGCCCGGCGAGAAGTGGATCGAGCTGAAGGGCGCGCGGGCGCACAACCTCAGGGATGTTTCCATCGCCCTGCCCCTCGGCTGCTTCGTCGCCATCACCGGCGTCTCCGGCTCCGGGAAGTCGACCCTCATCCAGGAGACGCTCTACCCGCGCCTGATCCAGAAGCTCCACGGCACCCGCAGCGTCTGGGGAGAGCACGACGAGATCCTCGGCGCGGAGCATATCGACAAGGTGATCGATATCGACCAGTCGCCGATCGGTCGGACGCCGCGCTCCAACCCCGCCACCTACACCGGCGTCTTCGATCAGATCCGCGATCTCTTCTCTGCCACCTCAGAGGCGAAGATGCGCGGCTACGGGCCCGGCCGCTTCAGCTTCAACGTAAAGGGCGGCCGCTGCGAGACCTGCAAGGGAGACGGCATCATCAAGATTGAGATGCACTTCCTCCCGGACGTCTACGTCCCCTGCGAGGCGTGCAAGGGAAAGCGCTACACCCGCGAGACGCTGGAGGTCCGCTACCGGGGCAAGAACGTCTCCGAGGTGCTGGAGATGACCGTCTCCGAAGCGTGCGAGATCTTCGAGAACATCCCGCCCATCGCGCGGCGGCTGCGCACCCTGCGGGACGTGGGGCTGGACTACATCCGCCTCGGCCAGCCGGCCACCACCCTCTCCGGCGGCGAGGCCCAGCGCGTGAAGCTGGCGACGGAACTCGGAAAGCGCAGCACCGGCCGTACCCTCTACCTCCTGGACGAGCCGACCACCGGCCTCCACTTCCGGGACATCCAGAAGCTGCTGGAAGTGCTCCAGAAGCTGGTCGGCACCGGCAACACGGTCGTCGTCATCGAGCACAACCTGGACGTGATCAAGACTGCGGACTGGGTCATCGACATGGGTCCAGAGGGCGGCACCGGCGGCGGGACGGTAGTGGCGGTCGGCACCCCGGAGCATGTGGCCAGGGTGCCCGAGAGCCACACCGGCCACTTCCTGGAGAAGGTCCTCAAGCAGCACGGCTACCTGGACCTGGGCGAAGCCTTCCTGCGCGACCCGGAGAGTCCCGGAATCTCCCGGTCCGCTGACCCTGCGCCGGAAGCAGCGGTTCCAGAAGCGGTGGCCAACGAGGACACCGGCAACGGCAAGAAGAAACCAGCCAAGGGACGAAAGCGAGCAACCGCGGCCGCGGCGTGAGGCCAGTGCGCCGGTGAGGCGAGACTCAAGTCATGTCCAAGCCATTTGACGCCACCCTGAAGCACCTGGTTGAAGCCTACCCGGAAGACTGGCTAGCCCACTTGGGGTTCACTCCGCGCGGTCCGGTACGGATGGTGGACGCTGACATCGCAACGGTCAGCGGCGCAGCGGACAAAGTGCTCCGCATCGACGACCCGCAGCCGTGGCTGCTCCACCTGGAGCTGCAGGCGAGCCGAGACCCGGCCCTTCCCCGCCGCCTACTCCGCTGCAACGTCCTGCTTGATGAGCGGCATGACCTGCCGGTCCACAGCGTGACGATTCTGCTCCGCCCAGAAGCGGATTCCCAGACTCTCACCGGCACGTGGAAGCGGGAGTTGCCCCACGGGCGCGGCGGGGGAGAATGGCGCTACGATGTGGTCCGGCTCTGGAAGTCGCCGGTTGAGGCGCTCCTGGAGGGCGGGATCGGCACCCTGCCCCTCGCCCCGCTGGCGGCCGTCGAACCGGCACGGCTGCCGGAAGTGGTGCGCGCGATGGAGGCACGGCTCGGGTCGGCAGCTACCGCAGAGGCTGCCGAGTTCTGGGTTTCGACGTATATTCTTATGGGGCTACGCTATCCCAAGGAGTTCGCCAAGAACCTCTTGCAGGGAGTCCGTGCGATGAAGGAATCAACGACTTATCAGGCCATCCTTGAAGAAGGGGAAGCTAAGGGGATTGAAAGGGGACTTTCCCAGGGTCTTTCCCAGGGCCTTTCCCAGGGCCTTTCCCAGGGCAGAGCTGAAGGAGTGCGGCGGCTGATTGTCCTCATGGGTGAGCCGCGGCTTGGGGCTGCGGATGCTGCCGTGCTCGCGGTGTTAGAACGCTGCCCACTGGCCGAGCTGGAAGCGTTCGCACTCCGCCTGCAGCAATCTGAAAGCTGGGCTGAACTCCTCTCGGCCTAGCCTTTCCTGGTGTTTCAGCCAGCAAGAGGTGGATGCGCGATCCGTTCATCCATTCACCCCGATTCTGGCCGAAGATAGAGATGAAATCGCTTTCACCGAAGCCCCTGCGATGAAGGAGTCAACCATCTATCAGGCCCTCTTCGAGGAGGCTCTTGCTGTTCGCCTTCGTCAGGGTACGAGCAGGGCAGAATCGAGCTGCCCGGTGAGCGATCCTCGGCGTCGGTATGCTTCGGCTGGGCGCGGCTGACGAGATGGTGCGAAAGGCCCTTGACCGGCTCGGCATTAATGCGCTGGAAACCACGTTCCTGGCCTTGCATCAAGTGGCCGGTTGAGACGAACTCTTGTCGTTGTAGGTTCGCGCGGATTCTCGACGCAGAGGACGGAGGGAGTGCTGGAAGCGCTCCCTCCGTCCTCGCTGCGATCCGGCCTACTTGGTGACAGTGACCGTCACCGTGGCCGAGGCCGTGCCGCCTTTCCCGTCGCTGATCGCGTAGGTGAAGCGGTCCGTTCCCGACCATCCCTTCTTCGGGGTGTAGCGAACGGAGCCGTCCGCCAGTCGGGTCACCGTCCCGGTGGCCGCAGCCCCCACGGACGAGACGCTCAGCGTGTCACCATCCACATCGCGGTCGTTGGCCAGCACCGTGACGGTCACCGCCGAGTTCTTCTTCGTTGAGGCGGTGTCCGCTGCGGCCGTGGGCGCATCATTGACCGGGCGGATGGTGATGCTCACCGTAGCCGAAGCGCTCTGCGACTGACCGTCGCTCACCTGGTAGGTGAAGCTGTCGGTGCCGTTGTAGTTGGCTGCAGGCCGGTAGGTGAGGTTCGGCGCCGTTCCGCTGAGCGTTCCGTGAGCCGGTGGGTTGACTACGTAAGTGAGCGGTGTGCTCTCCGGATCGCTGCCGGTAAGAGTCACGGATACCGGGACATCCTCATCAGTCTGAACGCTTAGGCTGTTGGCGGTCGGTGGATCGTTCACCGGCGTCACCGTCACCCGGACCGTCGCCGTGGCGTTGGACGTGCCATCGGTGATGGTGTACGTGAGGGTGTCGGTGCCGTGGAAGTTAAGGTTCGGAGAGTAGCGGAGGGTGTCCCCCTCAATCACTACCGTTCCGTTGCTCCCTTGAGTCACCCCGGTGAGCGTTAAGGGATCACCATCCGCGTCGGTGTCGTTGGTCAGAAAGCTCACCGTGACGGGGGTGTCCTCGGGCGTGCTGGCAGCATCGTCCAATGCTACCGGTGGGTCTGCGATGGGGCGCACGGTGAGGGTCACCGTGGCTGGTGCGCTGGCCGCTCCCCCTCCCGTGGCACGATACGTGAAGCTATCGGTCCCGTAGAAGTTCGCCTCCGGCGTGTAGGTGAACGAGCCATCCGCGTTGAGCGTGAGGGTCCCGTGGGTGGGGTCGGTCTCCTTTGAAGCGGACATGTCACCGCTTTCTCCGGGACTGTCGTTCCCAAGGACGCCGGGCGCGCTGATCTGCAGCGCCGTATCCTCAACCGTTGCGTAGCTGTCCCCTGATGCAGACGGCGGATCGCCAACCGAGCGGACGGTGAGGGTGACCGTCACTGTTCCACTGGTGGTTGTGGCGTCCTTGGCTCGATAGGTGAAGGTGTCCGTGCCGTGGAAGTTCGCCTCGGGTGTGTAGGTGAAGGATCCGTTCGCTGCCAGGTTGAGCACACCGCGCGCAGTGGTCTGTACCAGTTCGGCAGTTGGCGCGACTCCGTCCGGATCGGAGTCATTCCCGAGGACTCCGGGATCAGGGACGCTGAGCAGCGTGTCCTCGTCCGTCGCGTAGGAGTCCGGTGCTGCCACGGGGGCATCGTTCACCGGTCGCACGCTGATGAAGATGGTGGTGACGTTACTGTCGAGCTTCCCATCGTTCGCCTTGAACGTGAGGGTATCGTTGCCGTTCCAGTTCAGGTTCGGCGTGTAGGTGAGGTTGGGCACCGTGCCGGAGAGCGTCCCGTTCCTCGGCTGTGCAACCACCGTGAAGGTGACCGGATCCCCTTCCGCATCCGTCGCGCGGAGCAGGACGCTGAGCGGCGTGTCCTCGTTGGTGGTGTACTGGAAGCCGTGGGCGACCGGAGCATCGTTCACTGGAGTGACGGTGATGTTCACCGTCACCGGCCCGGAGACACCGGTCTTTCCGTCACGCGCCTCATAGGTGAAGCTGTCAGTTCCGTGGTAGTTCGCCGTGGGCCGGTAGGTGAACGCGCCGTTGAGGCTCATCTCCACGATGCCGAAAGTCGGTCCACCGATCCGGTAAGCGCTGAGCGTGTCTCCATCGATGTCGCTGTCATTCGCCAGGACCCCGGGCGCGGCTACGATCAGCGACCGGTCCTCTTCCATGGTGTAGCTCTCACCGGAAGCTACTGGCGCGTCATTCACCGGCTGCACCGTGAGGGTGATGGTGCCGATGTTGCTGTCCGCCTGGCCGTCGTTCGCCTTGAAGTCGAAGCTGTCCGGCCCGTTGAAGTTGGGGCTTGGCGTGTAGACTACGTTCGGTGCGGTACCGGAGAGCGTGCCGCGCGTGGGGCCTCGGACGATCTGGTAAGTGACCGGCTCGTTCTCTGGGTCTCTCGCGGAGAGGAAGATCGAAGCGCTACTGTCCTCCTGAACAGTACGGCTGGCACTGAACGCAATCGGTGGGTCGTTGACCGGCGTCACGGTGACATCGACGGCCGCAGTTGCGCTGCCGCCCTCGCCATCACTGATGGTGTAGGTGAACCGGTCGGTTCCGAAGTAGTTCAGCCGCGGTCGGTACTCCAGCTTGCCCTCGACAATCTTCGTCCCGCCTGCGGTGGGCTGGCCCACCAGGACGAGGCTCAACGGATGACCGTCGGGATCCGAGTCGTTGCTTAGAGCGTCGATCAGGACCACGCCGTCCTCGTCCACTGTAGCGGTATCATTTGCCGCCACAGGTGGCTGGTTGTTCGGCTCATTCACGGGAGCCACTACAAAGCTGACGGTTGCAACCTGGCTCTCGGCGACCCCACTGCTGGTTCGGAACTGGACGGTGTCCGTGCCGTGGAAGTTCGGCGCAGGGGTATAGGTGAGATCCGGGGCCACGCCATCGAGAGTGCCGTGAGCCGGCTGACCCACGACCTCGAACTGAAGCGTTTCCGTTGGCGAGGTGCCCCACAGAGTGAATGCGGCGGGGGAGTCCTCATTCAGCCGGACTGTCTGATGCCGGGCCACCGGCTGGGCGGTGCCCACCTGAACGTAGCGCACCCCTCCCTGGACCGTGCCGAAGAGGTAGGAACCGTCCGATGCGATGCGTAGCCGACCCTCCCCGAACGCGCCATTGCCGGTGTGGTCGAACTGGTTCTGGAAATCGAACGACCGCAGGATGGCGAAGTTGGTGGTGCTGTGCTCCCGCACCCAGGTCCCGCCGGCCCACGGGAAGTAGACCTTATCCTCGAAGGGATGGTAGGCTTGGCCGATGGGCTGCGCGGCCGCGTAGGTGCCGACGATGGTCTGCCTGGCGAAGGCGCTGTCGTAGATGTACGTGCCGTTGTAGGTGGGGATGGCGTACTGGGTGGCGTTGCGGTTCACCCCAATCTCGAAATTGAACCAGCCGGTGCCGTCGCCCCAGGCGCGCTTGACCACGCTGCCATCCGCAACCCGATAGATGCCCCACCGGCCATCCGAAATGTTGCTCTCCTCAAAGGCGATGACGCTGCCGTCCGCGCTTGCTGAGAGCATGCAGTTCTGCGTGACTCCGGCCACCGTTGTGATCGCGCCCGTCCGTGGATCATAGCGGCGCAGGGGGGTCCATCCCGATCCGAGGAAGGTCGAAGAGATCAGCGCTGCGCCGTCGTTCCCGAAGGCAACCGAGAAGGTTCCGCCCTCATAGCTGTCGGTGCGAGGGATTTCCACCTTGCGCACCGTCTCGTTCTGCAGATTCACCTCGTGGACCCAGAGCTTGTCCGTTGAGTAGAGGCTGTCCGCAACCAGGAGCGAGTCTCCGTCAGGCGAAAGGTCCATGCCTTTCAAGTTGCCCGAGATCGGGATGGTCGGAAGGAACGAGCTGCTGGCGAGGGAGTATCGCAGCACGCCACTGCTGACGATGCTTTCGGTCACGCCCCGGCGGGTGTCGGAGATGTACACCACCTTCCGCTTCGCGTCGTAGACCGTGTCAACCCTACCGGCGGCGGAGATGAACGACCCTTCCGCAATGACCTGCCTCGAGAGGAAGAGCGGCAGCGCCAGGATGCAGACGAGGGAGAAGTAGAAGTAAAGAGAGCGACGAGGGAAATGAGCGGGCATCGTTGTCCGTGGTTTCTCACAACAACGTTGGCCGCCAATGAAGCGGGGAGACATCCGGCCAACGGAAACGACTGAATGCGGATCAGGGAACGAGGGCGAGGAGCTACCTTGCATCCCCTTGAAGCCACGTTATCTCACTGCCACCTGCGTTCCTCCGTCAATCAGCTTAAATGAGACAGTCGCTTGGGGGTCGAGGGACAGCCCTCTCCCCTACAAATCGTAGGCTGCTCTCCCTTCGCATCGTGCGCTCCACGAGATGAGCAGGCGCCAAGTCGCAAACGATCACCGACTGGCTCTGTCCAGCGGGTTCGACGGGCTCAGTCGGACCGCATGCACGTTGCGCTAGGAAGGGGGGCGTGCTATACTCCCTCATCCGCAGGCCCGCCCTGCGGTTAGTTTTTGTGTCGTGTCGGAGAGTGGGTGAGAACCCACTCTTTCTTTTCTTTACAGGGAAGCGAGCGGCCGGCAGACCAGAAGAAGGCATCAGGGTGGCACAGCAATGAACGGCGACTTCATCGACGCACTGCGACAGATCGAACGGGAGAAGGACATCCCCTTCGATCAGCTCCTCGAGACCATTGAGTCGGCGTTGTCCTCGGCCTACAAGCGCTCCTTTTCCGATGGCGGCGACGTGAAGCTGCGCATGGACAGCAAGGGCAAGGGCTTGCGGCCGGTGCTGGTGAAGACCGTGGTGGAAGCGGTGGAGAACCCCCACCGGGAGCTGACCCTGGCTGACGCGCAGAGGCGCAACCCGATGGCGCGGGTTGGGGACACCATGGACCTCGACATGCCTGCGGACGGCTTCGGCCGCATCGCCGCGCAGACCGCCAAGCAGGTGGTGGTGCAGCGGATCCGAGAGGCGGAGCGTGAGAAGGTCTTTGAGGAGTTCGCACACCGCGTTGGGGAAGTCTTCACGGGTGTGGTACAGCGCCGCGAGCAGCGGAACACCTTCATCCTGGTGGGCAAGGTGGAAGCGCTTCTGCCCTACTCGGAGCAGGTGCCCGGCGAGCCTTACCGCTTCAACGACCGCGTCAAGGTATACCTCCTGGAAGTGAAGCGAACCACCAAGGGGCCGCAGGTGATCCTCTCCCGCTCGCACCCGTCCCTGATCCGGAAGCTCTTCGAACTGGAAGTGCCGGAGATCGAGGATGGCACGGTGGCGATCAAGAGCGTGGCCCGGGAAGCAGGCGCGCGGACCAAGATCGCCGTGGCGACCAGCGATGAGAAGGTGGATCCGGTCGGGGCGTGCGTCGGGCACCGGGGCGGCCGCGTCCAGGCGGTAGTGAACGAGCTTTACGGCGAGAAGATCGACATCATCCGGTGGTACGAGAAGCCGACCGACTTCATCCGGGAGTCGCTGAGTCCGGCTAAACCACTTTCAGTGACCATCAACGATGAGTTGAAGAGCGCCTACGTGATCGTACCCGACACGCAGCTTTCCCTGGCCATCGGCAAGGAAGGGCAGAACGTGCGGCTGGCGGCCCGGCTGACCGGCTGGCGCATCGACATCCGCAGCGAAGCCCAGGACCGCGACCGCCGCCTGCAGGAACTCGCCGCCCGCGAGATGGTGGCCGCAGAAGGCGCCCTGGCCGCCGCAGCCGAAGCACTGACTCCTACTGAGGACGTGGACGCAGAAGAATAGCCGCCTGGTGTGGGTGCGGGTAGCACCCACACGTCCCTGCCCGCCTTACGCCGGCTGGACCGAAAGCTGACTAAGCAAAAATGCAATGCAACGCATGGGCGCTGCATTGCCTCCGGGTGCATTCTACCGATTGCGACACAGCAATCAACCCGTTTAGCGGTTCTCGCAAAGCCAATCACTGGTGCCCCCGTGTCACGGTCCTGAAGGCAGCCCGGACTTGTCGTCCAGGCTCTGGTAGGGGCTCTGCATCCGTGATGCCGGAGCGGTCGCCGCTGTCCGACTGTCCGACATGGGGAGCTTGCTCATCCAGAGCAGGGCGTTCAGCGCCCGCTCGCGGTAGTCCTCGCGGCGCCAGCGCGCTGCAGTGGAACTCCGGCACCCGTCCTCCCGTTCAAACACAACACTTAGGAGGGAGAGGTCGCTTCAGGCACGGATTCGGCTAGTGCCTGGGTATCTTGATGGGCGGTACAGGATTTGAACCTGTGACCTCTTCCGTGTCAAGGAAGCGCTCTACCCCTGAGCCAACCGCCCGCAAATCTCTGCTGGTGAATGCTAGCTTTCGGGGGAGGGTGTGTCAACCCTTGAGAGGATGGAAAGCGGGCTCCTGACGCTGCCGCAAGCTTCGGGGCTCTCGGGTAGGCGGGTTTGAAATCTTGCGCACCTATAGGGCGGCTCCGGAGCGTCTATAATGAGGCATGGCAAGCGGAGATCGCTCCACGCGCCGCTCCGCCCGCTCCCTTCTCCCTCCCTGCCTTAGTTCCCGGCCTCAACGCCTCCCCCAACCCGCGATGCTCACCGCACTCATGGTCCTGGTGCTGCTCGCACTCTGCGGCTTCATCGCATACATTGGCGACCTCCTGGGTCGCCGCCTTGGCAAGAAGCGGCTGACGCTTTTCGGCCTCCGGCCCAAGCACACGGCCATCGTCCTCACCATCGTGACGGGCGTGCTGATCGCCGCGGTGACCTTCGGTGCGGCCCTGGTGATGGTGCCTGGTTTCCGGCAGGTCGTCACGAAAGGGGAGCGCCTGGCCCGTGACAACACCCGGCTGGCTCGCCAGAATCAGCAGCGCCGCGAGGAGAGCGACCTGCTGACCCGGAAGAACGGCGAACTGACGCGCCAGAACGAGACGGTGGCCGCGCAGAACCGGACCCTCACCGGCCGCAACGAGGATCTGGGGAAGCTGAACGACGGACTGAAGGTGGAGCAGGGTCGCCTCCAGGCGGCGGTGGCCGGTCTCCAGAGCACGAACCAGCGGCTCCAGGCGGAGGCGCGCGTGCTGGTGGCACAGCAGAAGACGCTCCAGGCGCAGCAGAAGAAGCTACAGGAGCAGCAGCGGCTGCTGCTGGTCCAGAACAAGGCTTACATCCACGAGCAGGAAGCATACCGCCGCGGACCGTACCTCTACCGGCGTGACGATGAGATCCTGCCGGCCCAGGTACTGCTGCCCGGCGCGGGCAAGAGCGATGTCCGCCGGATCCTCAGCGACCTTTTGGCGCGGGCGGAGTCGGAGGTGCGGAGCCGGCCCAAGCACGATGGAAAGCGGCCATTCACGCTGGCGGTGCCGACGGGGTATGACGGGAAGTCGACCGAGCCGCGCGCCATCATCGAGTGGCTGGCGGAGCGGGCCTTCCGGAAGCGCAACACTTCGCAGGTCCTGCAGGTGGTCTCTGCGGTTAACGTGTTGCAGGGCCGGACGGTGCTGGCTGAGCTGCGCTACTTCCCGAACGAGCAGGTCCTGGTCAAGGGGGATGAGTTGGGGCGCACCAACATCGATGGCAGTGGGAGCTCCGACTACATCTTCACAGAGCTGGTGAGCCTTCAGGACCGCGTCCGGCTGGAGTTGACGCAGCGGAAGGTCCGGCTCGCGAACGCCGATAACCGGCTGACCCCCGCCACGCTCGCCGCGACCTTCGATCTGGCGCGGCGGCTGAAGGAGATGAACCGCCCGATGACGGTGGTGGCCCGGGCGAGGGAGAACACCCGCAGGCTGGGGCCGGCCTATGTCGACTTCGAAGCGGTTCCCATGTCAGCGGCGTCCCGCTAGCTGCCGACGAGTTACCTGCGGTGCTCCGTTTCTCATGAGTTCCGCGTCGTGCCCCCCAATGGTCCAGACGGAAGCTGCCGCAAGATGAGCCGGATGCGCATTTTATCGATCGATCCGGGCCGGGATAAGTGCGGGATTGCAGTGGTGGACACGCGGGACGGCGTGCTGGCGCGAGGGGTTGTGCCGACCAGCGCCACGGCCGCGCAGGCCGCCCGCTGGATCACCGCCTTCCGCCCCTCCCGGATCGTGGTGGGGAACGGGACCACGGTGAGGTCGCTGCGCGGCAGCCTCCGGGATCTCGGCCTGCCGCTGGACGTGGTTCCCGAGGCGCACACCACCGAGCGCGCCCGCAAGCGCTACTTCGAGGAGAACCCGCCGCGCGGATGGCGGCGCTGGTTCCGCACGCTGCTCACTCCGCCAGTGCCGGTGGATGACCTCGCTGCGGTGCTCATTGCCGAGGATTTCCTGGCCGGCCGCGCGGTGGCGGAAGCAGAAGCGCCCCGCGCGATGCAGGCCCGTGCCTAGCCGCTGAGTGATACAGTGACGGCGAGTGAACCTTGCTCCCAGTCATTCACCTGGGGCCAGGAACTCGGAGAGCGCGATGAAGATCATTCAGGAATTTCGGGAGTTCGCCGCCAAGGGCAACGTAATGGACCTGGCGGTGGGGGTCATCATCGGTGCGGCCTTCGGGAAGATCGTGACCTCCCTGGTCAACGACATGATCATGCCGCCGATAGGCGCCATGATGAAGGGCCTGAACTTCAAGGACCTCTACCTGAATCTTTCGGGAACATCCTTTCCTGACCTGGATGCGGCACGGAAGGCGTCCGCTCCCATCCTGGCCTATGGGGCGTTCCTCAACACGTTGCTTGAGTTCCTGATCGTCGCCTTTGCGGTGTTCCTGCTGATAAAGCAGCTCAACCGGTTCCGCCGGGAAGCGCCGCCCGTGGAAAGTGATATGCGAGAGTGCCCGCACTGCATCACGGAGGTGCCCAAACGGGCCGTGCGGTGCGCGCACTGCACCTCGCCGCTTGAGCCCTTGGCGGAAGCGGTCGCCGCTTCGTAGCGGTCAGGCACAGCGCGTTTGGCCTATGCTGAGGGTGAGCGTTGATGGGGGTGGATCGGGCCTGGTGGTTCGGCAGGTCTTCAAAACCTTGTAGGGGGCAGTTGATCCTGTCCCCGGTGGGTTCGATTCCCACACACTCCCGCCACCGCAAGGGTACCGGTAGGCAGCTAACCAGCGGCCCCGCTCATTCACCACTCACCTAGTCACTACTCACCCACTAACTAGGTAGAGGCGCGCCAGGTGAGGTAAAGGCCGACGATGAGGCCGACGAGGTTGCAGCCCCAGGCGGCATGAAGCGGTGAAAGCTGCCCATTCTCACCCATCACTCCGAGGGCGCTCATGCCCATGTAGTAGATGATGATGATCAGCAGTGAGAGGCCAATCCCGACCCCCGCCGTCGACCGCTGCCTACGGATCCCGAGCGGCGCACCGATGAGGGCGAAGACCATTGCTGCGAATGGCACGGCGAGCTTCTGCTCCATCTGCACCGTGAACTCGCGGATCACCCGCCCTTTGACCTTGTCCGCCTTGAGCTGCTGGATGTAGGCGCGGAGGTCCCGGTAGCTCATCTGGTCGGCGTCCTTCTGCTGCTCGGCCGCCTGCTTCGGGGTCTTTTTCAGCACCAGTTCCGTCGTCTCGGAGTACCAGTGGAGGCCCTTGCCCTTGGTGACACCGGCGCGGAACTGCTGATCCGCGTGGTAGAAGCGCCACTTTTGATCCTCGACCCACTCTGCCCGCTCCGCCTGCACAATGGTGGTCCACTCGCGGCGCTCGTCGTACTGGATGTAGGTGACATCCTGCATCGTGGCGGGGTAGGGCGGGTTCGCGGGGAAGAACTTGCGTGCGATCACCAGACGGGCGAGGCGCTTCCCCTCCATGTCCTGAATGACGAACGCCTTCTGATCCGAGAGGTCCTCAATCACGCGGCCCTTGATCTGGACCTTGACCTGCTCTTCCACGAAGTGGAGTCGCTGGCCCGCCGGGGGGATGATGAATTCATTGATCCCGAGGCCCACGAAGCTGAGAATCAGGCCGATCAGGAAGGCGATCCAGATGGGGCGGATGTTCGGGATACCGCCGGCCTGGGACGCGATCAGCTCACTGTCCCCCGAGAGGCGGCCGAATGCGAGCAGGCCGGCTAGCAGCATCGCCATGGGGAGGCAGTAGACGCTGGAAAGGATGATCCGTAGTCCCAGCATCTCGGCGACCGCACGGAGCTCAGCGCCACGGGCGAGGAACTGCGCCAGCTTGAACATGTTCAAAGAGAACACGAAGAGGACGATAAACATCGTCCAGCCGAAGATCAGCGGCCCGATCAGCTCACCGATCATGTAGCGGTCGACGAGCTTTGGGAAGAGGAGCCGCATCACGAGGCGACCCGGCGCGAAGAGCACGTCGAGCGGGCCTACCGGGCGGCGAGTCTTGCGGCCCTGCTCACGACGCTTGCGGCTCTCGCCAGAATTTCCGTTGCCCCCGCTCTTCCCCGGGCCGCCAGGCGTCCCGTTTGAGCCATTGCTGCCTGAGCCATTGCTGACTGAGCCATTGCTCGGGGCCGCACTGCTTTCCGGGCTGAGTTCGGTATCCGGGAGGGTCGTGCTCATTCAAGTCGCCGGGGTTGACTAGGCCATCCAGTGGGGGTGCGCCTGATCCAAAGCTCATTCTAGTGCAGATTGCGTCGCCGGCGAGTTTGCGCTTTCGGGACAGTCGGGGATGCCCTGACCGTCAGAAGCGGAAGTCCGCCCCAAGGTAGTAGCGCCGCGCCAGGGGGTCGGCGGCGATCTCGTCCGAGGTGCCGGACGCGATGATCTTGCCTTCCTTCACGATGTAGGCGCGGTCCGTGGTCGCCAGTGTCTCGCGAACATTATGATCGGTGATGAGCACGCCAATGTTCCGCCGCTTCAGGTCGTTCACCATCTCCTGGATGGCATGCACCTCAATCGGGTCGACCCCCGTGAACGGCTCGTCGAGCAGGATGAACTTCGGCTGCGTGACGAGGGCACGGGCCAGCTCGACCCGCCGCCGCTCACCGCCGGAGAGCGTCGCTCCGTGCTGATGGCGGAGATGGGTGAGGTTGAACTCATCCAGGAGCACTTCCTTGCGCTCACGCTTCTCCTTGCTGGAACCGCGCTGCATCTGGAGCACCAGGTCGAGGTTCTCTTCCACGGTCAGCTTCCGGAAGATGGACGTCTCCTGCGGCAGGTAGCCGATCCCGGCCTTCGCACGGCGGTAGAGCGGCAGGCGGCTGATGTTGCGGTCACCCAGCCACACGCGGCCCGAGTCTGGCTTGAGCAGGCCGACGACCATATAGAAGGTAGTGGTCTTCCCAGCGCCGTTCTGCCCGAGCAGCCCCACAACCTCGCCCTGGTTGACTTCAATGGAGATCCCGTCCACCACGCGCCGGCGGCGGAAGCTCTTCATCAGCCCGTCGGTTCTGATCTTGAGGCCGCTCACTTCTTCTCGGTGCCCCCGCCCGCGGGCTTGGCACCGCCGGGCTTCGGGTCGCCGGGCTTCGGGTCGCCGGTCTTCGTTTCACCCGGCTTCTTCTCCTGCTGGGGGAGCAGCACGCTCGCGGGCTTACCGTTTGATGCGCCGCTCAGCTTCCGGTAGCCGGTCTTGTTGTTGTAGAGGAAGGAGTCGCCCTGGAAGACCTGCGGCTTCTCCTGACCCGGATCGAGAACGGTGGCGTAGACGCTGCCGGTCATGTTGGTCATGTTGGTTTCGCGGTTGAAGACGCCTTTGTCGCCGGTGGCGTGGATGATCGAGCCGTTCTCGTTCTTGCCATCCACAATGACGTTCTCTTCCGCGTAGGCAACATTGATCTCGTTGCTCTTCGGCTCTACCGTGAAGCGGATCTTCTTGGCCTGGATCTTGGACGAGGGCCGCACGAAAAGCGGCTTGCCGGTGGCTACATACTCCTGGTTGGCGTTGTTCTGGACAATCTGGTCGCCAATGAGGTCCGCCGGCTCCGGGTTGGGCTTGCCCTCCTCACCCTTCGGCTCGATGTGGACCTTGGCCTGGGCGCTGTCGCTGCGGTAGACGGTGTTGATCTGGTTCTTGTTGTCCATCTCCACGCGGGATCCGGTGATCACCGCCGGCTTCGCAAGCCGCGGCGACTCCTGGAAGACCACCACGCCTTCGCTTGGACCGCCGTGAAGAACGCCCCGCTGCTCCAGATCGAAGTACTCCAGCAGCCGTCCCCGCCCCGTCATCTTGGACTGGGCGGCCGGATCACGCTTCTCCACGAAGACATTGCCCTCGCACTTGGTCCACTGGGTCTCGTTCTTCGGCGTCATCTGGACGGTCATCTTGTCGGCCGTCATCCGGCTGTCCTTGGAGACTACATCCACCTTGCCGGAGAAGATGTACTGGCGACTGGCGAAGTCGTACTCGATGTCGTTGGCGTTGATCACCGTGTCGCCGAGCTGGACCTGCTGGCCTTCTTGTGCCTGGGGCGCCTGGGCCGCCTGGGCACGCGCGGCGGGAGGGGCGGTGAAGAAGGTCGCCGCCAGCCCGCCCGCTCCCGCTATGCCGAGAAGTAGGCTGCCCACGCCGGTTCCTCGGAGTTGTCTGTTTCGCCTGCTCATCTCACCCCCACCTCTCAATTTCGGAATGCGGATTTCGGAATGCGGATTTCGGAATGCGGATTTGGGGGTCCAGGTTGGCTGGGACCAATGCAGGTCCCGGCCAGTGATGGGCTCAGCCAGACCCTGCCTCTGCAAATCGAAGCTCCATCCACTGCAACTGCACCACTATCAAATTCTCAATCTCAACCCACGGAGCGCGGGCGTCCCGCCCGCACCCACCGCCGGATGGCCGGGTGTCATCCCAACCCCAACTAATCCCGCTTTCCCATTCCGCATTCCGAAATCCGCATTCCGCAATTCAACGGCTCGCGCTCTGGCGATTGGGACGCACCCGCGTCAATTGCGTGCGGGTGCGGCCCGTCATACGGCCCCGGCGCAGCTTCGTGTCGGAAACCAGCTTCTGGCCGGTGACGCGCGTGCCTTCCTGCGTCACCGCGACATCGCCTTGCGCTTCAAGCCTGCTGCTGTCCATGTTCCAGCGTAGGTTGCGGCCGGTCAACTGTTGACCCTCCGCGTTCCGTCCCGTTCCCCCCCGGTCCAGGGTGACCACCCGGTTCAGCACCCTCGCCCGCGGTCCTTCCACCGTGAAATCAATCTTCCCGCCGGTGACGGGGCCACTCCCCGTGCCGCGTGCCGGGACCTTGAGCGACTGCATCTTCGCGTCGGTCAGCTCAAGCAAGCCGTTGGCGGAGGTCCACACGGCCGTTCGACCATCGACAATGGTCTTGCGGTCCGCGGTGACGGCGTGCGCCGGGGTGGAGGTGATCAGCTTCTCACCGTCCCATGTCGATTCCGCCGCCTCCATATCCATGGAATGCTTGCCCTTCTCGTACAGTTTGCATTTGGCGTTGAAAAACTTCACCGGTCCCTGCATCCCGCTGCCGGAGCTGATGATGCCCTCCACGCGGGCCACATCCGCCTCAAGCAGCCGCTTCCCCTGCTCGTCATCCACCACGAAGTGGTTCTTGTTACCGGTCACGGTCGACTGCTTCAGGCTGGGGGAGGCACCGCCGAACGCTTCCTTACGAATGGCTTCCTTGATCGTGGTCTTGGTGGGCTTCTTCCCGCCGCCGCATCCGGAGACAGCGGAAACGATGAGGACCAGCGCTCCTGCGGCGCACATGCTTGAGCTTGAGCTCTGGGAACGGGGCATCAGTCGATGGGCCTGCTTGGGATGGGGGCGGTCCCGTAAAGGGTCAAGAAACGGGTCACGAAGTGAAGCGGTACTTGATCAGCGTCCAGAGGGCGATCACGCCATCCTGCCAGCGGATCTTCTTCCCTGAGTCATAGGAACGAGCGTCATAGGTGATGGGCAGCTCGAGGATGCGCTCCCCGCGCTTGAGGACCTTAGCGGTGATCTCCGGACAGAATTCGAAGCGGCTGCAGGTCAGCGGAATGCTCCGCACCAGCTCTGCGTCGAACAGCTTGTAGCAGGTTGCCTCGTCGGTGAGGTGGGCCCCATATAAGACGTTGGTCGTCAGGGCCAGCAAACGATTGCAGATAAAGTTGGGAAGTTGCATCTTCGGGCGCCCGGCCATGAACCGGGAGCCATAGACCGCCTTCGCTTCTCCCCGCGCAATCGGTTCCACTAACCGCAGCAAATCGCGAGGATCGTATTCCAGGTCGGCGTCCTGCACCGCCACCACATCGCCGGTCACATGCCGCAGCGCCGTGCGGATGGCCGCGCCCTTCCCCCGGTTCTCCGGGTGCCGCACCAGGATCAGCCCCGGCTCCTGCTCCAGGATCTCGCGGCTGCCGTCCGTGCTGCAGTCGTCCACCACCACGATTTCCAGGTCGACGGCCGCCCCGGCCCCCTCTCCGATCGCCCGCACCCGCCGTAGAGCTTCCTGGATGGTCTCCCGCTCGTTGAACACCGGGATCAAGACGGAGAGGCGCACCCGGCGCGGGCTCGCCGCAAGGTCCTGACCCGCTGCCGGCGCCATCGGGGTCGCCAGATGAGAGGTCGGTAGGGTGGTCAAAGCACCGGAACTCGGACCTGCGATCGGAGTTGAGACCGCATCCAGGTTCCGGATTTCAACGGTGGCTCCATCGACCGCTGCCATAAGAATGCTCCTCCGGCCGGGGGAGTTGGCGGGTGTTCCCGATTATGCGCCCTGGAAGCCGGGGAATACCACCCCGAACAGTGCGTAGAGTGCCAGAACCATCATCGTCAGCACGATGACCCACGCCACAACCGACTCACGCCTGCGAGCGGGGACCAGCCACCCACCGCACAGCGAGAGAGAGATCGCTGCGATGGCGGGAAAGAGGTAACGGCCCTGTGCCTGGAAATAAGTGGAATTGAAGTTGAGGAACGCCGCGACCACGAAGTTCGCATGAACCGTGAGGATACCGGCCCCAAACGGCGCTGCGACTGCTTCTTCGCCCCTCGCACCCTTTGTTGCGGGTTCAAGCGATTGGGTTCGCCGGCTGGACCGCTCGTTCTCCGCGTTGCGCGATCGTGCTGATCTTACCAGTGCAATGACCCAGCCGACGGCGGCAAGCAGCGCGCTCCCATTCAGGAGCGGGTAGAGCCACGAAGGCGGCGGGTACCCCTTGCCGATGACCCCCATCCAGAGCTCCGGACGCTCCGGACTCAGATGGCCGAAGGCACCCCAGAAGCTGGCGGTGCTGGTTGGCAAGACAAGCCGCGTGAGGTACTGGCCGAAGCTCCACCCCATTTCGTCACGGAACTGCACCCAGCGGGTGGTGTCCTCAAAGTACCAGTTGAAGACCTTCTGGCCGAGCGGGTCGCCGTACAACAGGTGGTTGCGGACGAACCACCACCCCGCGCCGAGGGCGATCACGCCGCCCGCCACGGCACCCCAAGTGAGGAAGCGCGACCAGACCACCTTCTCGTCCGGCATGTCGTCCTTGAGCGGCGCCGACTGCTTCGCGCCGAGGTAGACCGATAGGAGAAGCGGCGGAAGGAGCAGGATGGCGCTCTGTTTGCAGAGGAGCGCCAGCGTCACAGCCGCACCAATCCATGCGGCGCGCCGGACATCCCATCCGTGCCGCATCGCCTGCAGCATCAGCAGCAGCGCGAGGCTGGAGGAAGCCTCGGCGGCCGCGTCGTTGCTGACCGAGGCGTTCACCGCCAGCCGCATCGGCAGGAACGCCGCGAAGCCGGCCGCGGCCAGGGCCAGGTAAGGACGCTCCGGTGCCACCTCGCGGGCGATCCGCCAGACCAACCATGTCCCCAACAGGCCGATGAGCAGGGAGAGGATGCGGCATCCCTGGGCCGCGCCGTCCTCGCCGGCCAGCGCTTTGCCGGCCATGAAGAACGGCACCGAAAGCGCGTAGTAGGCGGGCGACTGGTGCGACTCGTAATCCGGGTCGGCGTGGCTGTTGCGCCGCTGCGTGATGTTGAGCTGGGGCAGCCGGGCTTCCGTGGCCAGCACTCGCACGTACTGGAGATGGGCACCCTCATCCGGCGCGCCTCCTACCGGTGTGGCGCGCATGAAGCCCAGCCCAAGGAGCGCCGAGAGCAAGAGGACGGTCCAGAGCGGCCAGCGGGGAAAGGGAGGCATTTTGGGAGTTGGGACCCAGTAGCGTGTCAGACTGCTTCTGATAGTAACGAGTGGGGGAATGGGGGAATGGGAGACGGAAGCGAGGTAAATCGGGCCGGAGACATCTCCCACTCA
>JANPLG010000495.1:0-11409 GCA_031426395.1 Actinomycetes bacterium | reverse complement strand
TTCGCGCTCTCGCCGGATGGGAAGCGCGTCGCCTTCGTGGTGCGCGGCGACATCTTTACCTCCCTCATCGACCGCACCGGCCCAACCGCCAGCAGTGAGGCCCGGCGCTGGACCGAGAACCCCACGCGGGACCAGGATGTGGCGTGGGCGCCGGACGGGAAGTCGCTCGTCTACAGCTCCAACCGGGACGGTGCCTACCGCATCTACCGCGTCGATCTCGCCACCCGGCAGACGGTGCAGCTCACCAAGGGGCCGGGCGTTGATACTGATCCCATCTACTCTCCCGATGGGAAGTGGATCGGCTTCCGGCGCGGCCAGAAGACCGCCCTCTACGTCGTCCGTCCCGATGGCACCGGCGAGCAGTTGGCGGTCAAGGGGCCGAAGGTCGGCGAGTTCCGGTGGTCGCCGGATGGCAATTGGCTGGCCCTGGAGCGCGAGGACGACATCCGCACCAACGACCTCTGGGTCGCCTCCGTCACCCCAGAAGGGGAGGGCGTGAAGTTCGGTGAGCCGTTCAACGTGACGGACCATCCCGGCTTCAACTTCACGCCGCGCTGGTTCCCGGACGGCTCCAAGCTGGCATTCCGCTCCAACCGTGGGCGCAACCGGGACATCGAGACGATCAACGACGAGGGGCGCTACAGCCTGCTGACGGTGAGCCTGGAGCGCGAGAAGGAGAAGTTCGAGGAGGAGGACGATCCGGCCAAGCCCGCCGCGCCCGCCACGCCCGCACCCAAGCCCGCGACCGTCGAGTTCAAGATCGATCCCCGGGAGATCGAGCGCCGTTCCAAATCGGTCGTGACGCTGGAGCCGAGCGTCAGCGCCCTGGAGGTCTCGCCGGACAGCAAGACGCTGGTCTTCACCGCCGGACCGCGCGGCTCCGGCGACATCTGGACCAGCTCTCCGGACGGCGGCTCCGTCCAGAAGATCGTCACCGGGGAGAGCCCCTTCGGCTTCCAGTGGTCGCCGGATGGCTCGCGCATCTACTACCTCAGCCGAGGCGCTATCCGGTGGGTCGGCAAGGCGGGTGGCACACCGGCCACCGTTTCCTTCTCGCTCCGGATGGAAATCGACCGCGTCGTCGACTACAAGGCGGTCTTCGATGAGGCCTGGCAGGTGATCAACGACACCTACTACGACCCCAACTTCCACGGCGTCGACTGGAAAGCCACCGGCGCGAAGTACCGCTCCCTCATCGACCACGTCAGCACGCGGCGGGACCTGAACTACCTGATGACCCAGATGCTGGGCGAGCTGAACAGCAGCCACACCGGCTTCCAGGGTGGCATCACGCCCCGGCCCTCCCGCGCCACCGGCTACCTCGGCGTCTGGGCGGATGACGATTATCAGGGACCGGGAATCAAGATCCGCGAGGTGCTGGAACGTGGCCCGGCGGACCGTGACGAGAGCCGCCTCAAGCCCGGCGAGTTCATCCTCGAGATCGATGGCCAGGAGGTCGCCTACGATGCTCGGTATGACCGCGCGCTGGCGGAGCGCGTCGGAAAGACCGTCTCCCTGCTGGTCAACGACAAGCCCCAGCGGGAGGGCGCGAGGACCGTCAAGATCCGGCCGATCACCGCCGGTGCCTGGAGCGGGCTGATGTACGAGCGCTGGGTCGATCAGCGGCGCGCGCTGGCGGAGAAGGCCTCCGGCGGCCGCCTCGGCTACCTCCATGTGGACGACATGGGCGACGACGCCCGCAACCGCTTCGAGCGGGAGCTCTTCAGCATCGGGATGCGGAAGGAGGGGATGATTGTCGACCTCCGTGACAACAACGGCGGCGACACCCATGATAGCCTGCTCCGCATCCTGGCACGCAACAAGCACTACTTCACCTTCGCGCCCCGCACGGAGACCCCGTTCCCACAGCCGGAGCGCGCCTACACCAAACCGGTGATCGTCCTCATCAACGGCGGCAGCCTCTCGGACGCGGAGGTCTTCGCAAACGGCTTCCGGGAGCTGAAGCTGGGCAAGATGGTCGGCCAGCCGACGATGGGCTGGATCATCTTCACCAGCGGCCGCCTCCTGGTGGACGGCAGCTTCCTCCGCACGCCGTACATCGGCTGCTACACGCTGGACGGACGGGACATGGAGAACTGGGGCGTCCCGCCGGACATCAGCGTGGAGCACACACCTGCGGACACCCTGGCAGGCCGCGACCCGCAGCTTCAACGCGCCGCCGAAGAGCTCCTCAAGGAGCCCCGCCTCAAACGGGGCTCCTAAGCGGGCGTCTGGAATCGGGCAAGTGCCGAGGCTCTACAGCGCCAGGGTCAACACCTCGCTCGCGGGCGGGGACCACGCGATCCGCTCCAGGCACTCCGGTCCCTGGTTCCCGGTCTTCAGCGCCGCCCTGGCTACGGGGTACGTCTCCATCTCCGCGTCGGGGTAGGGGCGGAGGAGCGCCTGGGCCACGTCCGGGGGAGTGGCCGGGTCCAGCCAGGCGGCTTCATCCTCCGGGCGGAGGATCACCGGCATCCGGTCGTGGATCGAGGACATCAGCACGTTGGCCCCGGTGGTCACAATGGCGACCGAGGCCTCCGCGCCGTTGATCGGCTCCTTCAGCGTCTCCCACACCCCGGCGAACGCGAACGGCTCAGCGCTGCGGAGACGGAAGTGGTAGGGCTGCTTCGTCTTCGCATCCACGGTGAGCCACTCGTAGAAGCCGGTCGCCGGCACCAGGCAGCGCCGCTTCTCGAAGGCGCCCTTGAACGACTTCAACTCGCGAATGGTCTCCGCCCGCGCATTGGTCCAGCCCTGAAGCGACCCCTGCGCCTGCTTCCACGCCGGAAGCAGCCCCCAGCGCATTCCGACAAGCTCCCGGCCACCCTTCGCGCTCCCAAGGGCCGCCAGAGTGATCGTCGCGACGGTATTGGTGGGCGCGATGTTCAGGCGCTGGCCAAGGTCGATATGACCACCCGTCACGTCCCAACGGATACGGAGCTGCGGCTCCCAGAGATCGCCAGCAAAGCGGTTGCACATGGGGTCAAGTTCTGAGATCGCCTCCCAGCGGTCCTCCGTGCAATAGGCCAGAGGCAAGAAACCGGAAACCGGAAACCGGAAACCGGAAACCGGAAACCGGAAACCGGAAACCAGAGTGACGGCCGGATCACCTGCATCGCGGTGGCCTGTCGGGGAGTGACGGCTGCCGGCATGAGGAGCGCGAGAAGGGCAAAGCCGGCGAGGGAAGCCCTCCCGCCTCCAGCTAACCCGCATCCCAATCCGAAATTGTTGCTACTCCGGCCAGTAATCCTGGTCATGGCCGGCTTCAATGAAGGCCGCCATCAGGGCGATGCTCGCTTCGATGTCGCCCTTGTGGCACATCTCGAGGCTGCTGTGGACGTAGCGGCACGGTATGCTGATCGTGGCCACGGGGCAGCCTGACCGGACTCGCTGAATGCCCCCGGCATCGGTGCCGCCCGCGCGCAGGATCTCCATCTGATAGGGAATCTCTCTTATTTCCGCGAGTTCCTTGAGACGGTCGACCACCTTCGGGCTGGAGATGCTGTAAGAGTCCATGATCTTGATCGCGGCGCCTTCGCCCAGGGCCGTGGTGCGGTCCTGCCGGGGCACGCCGGGGATATCCGCGGCGATCGTCACGTCGAGGGCGATGCCCACATGCGGCTCAATCCCATAGCTGGAGGTGATCGCGCCGCGGACGCCGACCTCTTCCTGCACGGTCGCGACGGCATAGACATCGAAGCCGCCAGAATGGGTGCGCTGGGTGCGCCGCATCGCCTCGATCATCACGAAACAGGCGATGCGATTGTCCATCGCCTTGCAGCTCACCGCATTGCCTACCTCAGCCAGTTCGCGGTGGATCACCACGGGCGTGCCCACGGGCACCAGTTCCTTGACCTCGGCTTCCGGGAGGCCGAGGTCGACGTAGAACTCTGGCAGCTTGGCGATCTTGTCCCGGTCCTCGGGGTTCTGGAGATGAGGAGGCTTCTGCCCCGGATAGAGCAGCCCGGCCAGATCCCGCGTCCCCTGAACGATGACCCGCTGGGCGACCATGTTGCGGGGATCGTGACCGCCGAGGGGGTTGAGGCGCAGGAAGCCGCCCTCCTCAACGTGCGTGACCAGGAAGCCAATCTCGTCCATGTGGGCGTTGATGGCCAGGCGGCGGTCGGAGCTTCCCTTGCGCAGCGCGATGAGGTTGCCGAGCGCATCGACCCGGATCTCATCGACCAGCGGCTCCAACTCCCGCCGCACGATAGCGCGGACCCGCTCCTCGCGCCCGGGCACGCCAACCGTTTCGCACAGTTCCCGCAGAAGCGCGAGATTGCCTAACTCCATGGACCTCTCCTCGTATGCCGACGCAGGCACGCTGACCCAGATGACTACTTCTTGATTGCCCCGCTTGGGCGGAGTAATACCTAACGGTTCCATCCCAGAGGTGCTGCATCCTTTGCAGCACGCGCTAACCCGCGCTGCCGACCGCAGGTGCCGAGCCCAGGGTGCCGGTTAGAGCGTAACTGAGCTACCATAAGAGCGCGATGGATTGGATGCCCCGGCCGCGTGGCGCAACTCCGTCGGTCACCCGGTGGCCGGCTGGAAATCCGGGACACCAGTAGCGGGGCAGATCGCCCCCACGCACAGGAGCTTAAGGAATGGCAGAGACTCGACCGGCCCCACCGCACGGGCGCTACCGACGCTCGCTGGATGGCGCCAACTTCTCCCTGGAAGCGAACACCGAGGATACTCCCGAAGCGGGGAAGTTCCATGTGCTCCAGGACGGGAAGACGGTGGTTGCCACCGAGGACTTCGATGAGGCGACCAACGCCTACCACAAGCTTTGCCGTGAGTTCTGGAACGAGCGGATGGTGAGCGACGCCGTTTCCATGCGCGTGGCTGCGGCCTGGGGCCTGCTTGGCCTGGACTCGGGTGACAAAGAAGCAATCGCCCTCATCACGCGGGACGGCACGCCGCAGGAGAAAAAGCGGCTGGATCAGGCCCAGTCCCGCCGCCGTGCCCTGCGCACCCGCAGCCAGGCAGAGGCAGCGAAGGCCGCCGCGAAGGCCAAGGCCGCCGCAGCAGCCGCAGCGCCCGTTGCAGTGGAAGCCCCAGAGGAAGTCCCAGATGAAGCCCCTGCGGAAGCTTCAACGGATGATGTGGCCGAAGTTGAGGCAGAAGCCGTGACCGCTGACGAGAAGACCCCGGACGCCGAGTAGACAGCGCGGCGGCAGCGCGTTACCGTCAGTCCGAGTGGGCGAGTGTTAGGCTCGGCAGTTTCCTTGTCACCGGCCGGACTGATGGGCTGCCCGCACTACTCGTTGCCGCGAGACTCCTCTCGTGCTGTAGGTGACTCCTGTGAAGCGATCCGGCCTGGCCTCACTGCATGAATCTCGGGGTGCCGTGTGGATCTCCCACCACGGCTGGGAGATCCCAGCGGCCTACTCCAGTGTGGAGCAGGAGTACCGGGCGCTCCAGGAAGGGGCGGGACTCCTCGACCTCTCCTGCCGTGGCAGGTTCTGGGTGACGGGTAGGGACAGGCGTTCCTGGTTGCACGGTCAGGTGACGCAGGACGTGAAGGGCCTGCCAGACGGCCGTGGCGCATATGCCACCATCCTCACGCCGCAGGGGCAGATGGTCTCGGACGCCCGCATCTTCGCCCTGCCGGACCGGCTCCTGGTGGATTACCCGGCCGGCACCGCAACGCCGCTCTCCGAATATCTCGACCGCTACCTCATCATGGAGCGGGCCGAGATCGAGGACGTGACGGAGCCAATGGCGCTGCTCTCCCTCCAGGGGCCGCTGTCGCCCTGCGCGCTCGCTCCCGTCCTTGGCGAGGAAGTGCTGGCGATGCAGCCGTGGGAGGTGCGGGTGGATTGCTTCCGGCAGGTCCCGCTGGTAGTGGCCCGCGTCGGTCACTGCGGCGAGGACGGTTTCGACCTCTTTGTCCCCGCGTCCGCCGCCGCAGACCTCTGGGTGGCGCTCTGCCACAACCGCAAGGACTTCGCCGTTCACTCCGTCGGCTGGGAAGCGCTCAACGTGCGCCGGATTGAGGCGGGCATCCCGTGGTGGGGCGAGGATCTGGCACCGAACACGGGGCCGATGGAGGCGCGGCTGAATCACGCCATCCATATGAGCAAAGGCTGCTACACCGGTCAGGAGATCATCGCCCGCATCGACGCGCGCGGGCACGTGAACAACCTCCTCACCGGGTTCTTGGTGGAAGGCAACGCCCTGCCGCTGAAGGACGCCGAGATCTGGGCCGAGGGGAAGAAGGTCGGCCGCGTCACCAGTGCGGTGCGTTCGCTGCGGTTGGACCGTGGCGTAACCCTGGGCTACCTCCGCCGGGAACTACAGGATGTCGGAACGCGCGTCATAGCGCGCACTGGGGCAGGCGAGGTCGCTCTGACGGTCACGCCGCTCCCGTTCGTTCCTGACGACTTCCCGCCCGCGTCCCCCTGCCCACCACCCGGCCAGCCTCTCGATTAGGGTTGGGCTCGATAGGAGTGCCGCCGCCGGGTGGCAGATCGGTCGCGGCATCGGGGGGGGCCAAGAGCGCACGGTTGGCAGCGGCAATGCCCGGCGTCGGGATCAGCCGACGCCTACGCACACGAATCCTGTCGGGGCTTATAGGTTCGTATTCCTGGAACGACTCCACCTTGCCGATGAGATACTCTTCAAATTTAGTCGCACCTAATCTTTTTCACCTGCTACGTTGCCATTCAAATCCTCGCGTGCTATAAGAAGTGGCGGTAGCCGAGCATGGACCATGCGGCCCACTCCCGCTTTAAGAGACGAGTATGCGAAAGCAGATCCACCGCGCCTTTACCCTCATCGAGCTTCTGGTAGTTATCGCGATCATCGCCATCCTGGCAGCCATCCTTTTCCCCGTCTTTGCTCAGGCCCGTGAAGCGGCGCGACAGACCGCCTGCCTCTCCAACCTGCGGCAGATGTCGACGGCCATGGCGATGTATGTCCAGGACTATGAGACCTATCCGCTCTACACTTCCGGGGCGGAGCGCTGGCACAGCCTGCTCCAGCCCTATGTGAAGAACGGCGGCATCTTCATCTGCCCCAGCTCCACCATCCAGCGCTACCACGTCCGCAACATGGGATACGGCTACAATCACCAGTACCTGGCGCGCTCCACGGATCGCGGGGGCAGCGGTGCGGGCGCGAGTGAGTCGATGATCGAGTACCCGGCGGACACCATCGCCATCGCAGACGCTTTCGGGACCGCCGGCTGGTCCGCGAACCCGCAGCCGTGGAGTGACACGGTCAACGAGTGCGACCGCCTGGGCAACCACGGCTATACGATCGACCCGCCGTTGCTCCCAGCGGGCAGCAAGTGGGGCACCAGTTGCACCTTGGCGAGTCCCATCGCCGGCTATCCTGGCGCGGGACACACGCGCATCGCCACCCGCCACAAGGGAGGCGCGAACATCGCGTTCTGTGACGGCCACGCCAAGTGGATGCGTCGCGAGGTGCTGGAGAAGGACAACACCTACTGGAACGGCCGCAAGGACCCGAACCCGTAGAGTGCCCGGTTCACACAAGGTGGCTGAGGCCTGTGCTGATTCCGCTCAATGGCGGGCCTTCGCGTTCCACGCCCCAGCCCGTCATCCCCGCATGGGGACGGGCCACTTCGCCCCTGGGTTGGCTGGCGAGGATGACGACGGCTGGCTTGGCCCGGTGACGCTTCCGTTCGGATGCAGTTGCTCCCGTTCCTCGCCCCGACCCGCGATGCTCACCAACCGTCGCTGGGGGGCAAGGAATTTTGCAGCGGTCGGCGGAACAGACCGCCAGCCCTGCCTGACTTCTGCCTGGAGTGAACCCTTGCCCTTCGCGCGCATCCGTACCTTCGGCGCTCTACCGGCCATTCTAGTGTTGGCTCTGGCTGGCATCACGGCCCCGAGCCTCCTTCGGCCCAGCCGCGCCGAGCTTCCCGCCGTGGAGGTGATTCGCACACCGCACGGCGGCATCCAGCCCCAGGCCGTCATCGACGCCAGGGGGACGGTCCACCTGCTCTACTACACCGGCAACCCGAAGGCGGGCGACCTTCACTACGTCCGGCGCGGGCGCGGTCAGGCCGCCTGGTCCACACCCGTCACGGTGAACAGCCGCCCGGCGAGCGCCATCGCGGCGGGGACCATCCGGGGCGGGCAACTGGCGCTGGGGAAGACGGGTCGCGTTCACGTGGTCTGGTTCGGCTCAAGCCAGTCGGGCATCAAAAGTCCCGGCGATACCGCGCCGCTCCTCTACTCCCGCTCCAACGAGACGGGGACCGCGTTCGAGCCGCAGCGGAACCTGATGACCCGGACCACCCATCTGGATGGCGGTCCTTCGGTGGCAGCCGATGTCGAAGGGACCGTCACCGTGGCCTGGCACGCCAACGAAACGGGCGAGGACCAGGAGATCCGGCGCGGCCTCTTCCTCGCACGGAGCAAGGATGAAGGCAAGAGCTTCGGCGCGGAGACCACCGCCTGGAGCGAGCCGACCGGCGCCTGCGCCTGCTGCAGCACCAAGGTGCTGGCGGACCGCAACCGGGGCGTCTGGGTGCTCTACCGGGGTGCCATCGCCGGCACCGACCGGGACACCTACCTGTTACGAGGGGGAGCTTCCGGCAATCTCACCGGGAAGCTGGTCGACAAGTGGAAGCTGAACGCCTGCCCGATGGCCAGCTACAGCCTTGCCGAAGGGCCGGATGGCGTCCTGGGCGCATGGGAGACCGCAGGCCAGGTGCTGTGGGGACGGGCGAACTTGCAGGGGAAGATGGAGCGCGTCCTGGCCGCACCGGAAGCCACCGGAAACCGCAAGCATCCCGCCCTGGCAGTCGGCCCAACGGGCGAGGTGCTCCTGTCGTGGACGGAAGGAACGGGATGGCAGCGAGGCGGGACCCTCGCGTGGCAGCGGTACGCGCGGGACGGCAAGCCGATCGGCGGCGTGGGTCGCGTGCCGGGGGGCATTCCGGTGTGGGGGTTGCCGACGGTGGTCGCACGGCCGGAAGGCGGGTTCACCCTCATTCACTAGGGTCGCCGTGAGTTAACCATGTCGGCTCGGCCAACGCTTCCGCCGCTCATAATCGATCTACGACGGAGCGTGGATCTCGATGAGCATGGGCAACAGCGAGGACCGCTATCTGACCCGTCTGGATGCGGTAGTAGAAGATGTAAGGAAAGCGACGAGGCTTGGCACGCCGAACCCCGGGCGAGAACTCGGCATACTGATAGGGGTTCGCCAGTAGACGCTCGATCAGAAGATCGACGGCGTCAAGGAAGCGACCGTCCAATCCATGAGCTTGTCGAGCGTACCAGTCGGCGGCCTCATCCAGCCCTCTCTGGGCCTCTGGGGTGAAGACCAACCGTGGCGTCACCGATCTCTCCGCAGGTGAGCTCGAACCTCTTCCCAAGGGATGAGCGCCTCTGGATTGGCGTCGGCGAACTCAACGCCACGTTGAACGATTTCGCGATGCCAGTCTGGGACCGGAACCCCCTCAAGCGAGTCTGGGATGCTGTCCCAAAGTTCCTCGATGAGGTCCAAACGGTCAAGCACGCTCAAGTCGGTCAGTCCTAATCGGGATAGGGTTGACGGCATCACGTTCTCCTCTACCTCATCGTATCGAACTATTGAGTTCGTGCCCTGCTCTCTACGGCTATGTCAACACGGCGGCTGATACGTTGACATTGCGGGCGTATAGCGTAGGCGTGCCTCCGTCACCTTCGCCCATCACGGCACCACTGAACTGAGCTATGTCCAAGTCCAACGTGAAGCCACACGCGTGCCGGGAGGCATCCCGGTGTGGGGGCTGCCGACGGTGGTCGCACGGCCCGAGGGCGGGTTCACTGTCATTCACTAGAGAAGCTGTCAATCTATTTGTGTCAATGACGAATGGAGACCAGGAGACAGCCTTGTTTTCCGGGATTTGGTGACGAGACTGGATGGATCCTCGTAAGTCACTACGGAACTCTCACTCCGCGTTGAGGGTCTCATAAAGAACCGTGCGACGACTTTCCGCCCTATCACTGATAACGGCCTTCCTACTGGCGCTCCTAATGCCCGCACGCGCGGGTTGGGCGTGCCCGGATGGAACGCCGTGCGTTCACGATCAGGCGGCGGGCTACGTCTGCGCCAGCGGCCAGTGCGCGGCCAAGCTCTCCTGCTGCGAGGTGGAGACGGCACGGTGCAAGCACGGTGCGCTCCCCATCGACGAGCCGACGAGTTCCGGGCACTCCCTGGGGAGCGAGGAGCACTGCCGCTTCAACGTGTCGGCGACGACCGTCGGGGAAGCGCGCATCGCTCCGGCTGAAGCGCTCCTGGTTCTCCATCCGGCCGCACTACCGCGCACAGTTCAATTCGACCTGACGCGGGCCTCGGTGACAGCATTCCGGCGCGGTGAGGAGTGCCTCGGCTTCCGTCCGCCGCCCATCCGTGCCACGGGCCCCTCCCGCGCGCCGCCAGCAAGCTAGCAACTCACCCTCATCGTCCGTTTCCCGAGTTCCTGGGGAGCGGGGTGCCCAGTGCGCCTTCCTAATTGAGTTCCCGCCATTGCGGGAGAGAGGTTGCTATCACTATGGTTCGACGAATGATGCTTTCGAGCGCCACGCTTGCCGTGCTGCTGCTGATGCCGGCCCTGTCCGCCCCGAAGTCGGTGAAGTCCGAGAAGGTCAAGAGCGGCGTCGCCGCGTGCTGCGCCACCAAGACCCGGTGCTGTGACAAGGTCGAGTTCTGCTGCGACCAGCCGGACAAGGCCGAGTGCTGCCTGAAGGGCGTTGCGTGCTGTGACAAGGAGCCGTGCTGCGGGCCGGTTGCGGGCAAGAAGTCCGCGAAGAGCGCCGCTGGCAAAACGGTCATTGCCAAGAAGCTCGTGGGCAAGAGCGCGGCCAAATCCTGCTGCGCCTCCAAGGCCGCTAAGAAGAGCTGACCCTCAGAGTAGGTGACGTTACGGGGGCTGGGGCTTCGATCTTGAAGTCCCAGCCCCCTTGTGTCAGAAGCCCACGTTGAAGGCGAGGCCGGGGTGCCGCCAGCGGACGAGCATTCCGGTAACGCTGTACCGGCTCCAGGAGTAGGTCAGCAAGCCATGAGAGGCATGGCCGTCAAACTGGGGTGTGAACGTCCACTGGTTGCCCAGCCGGAAGTTCACGCCGAAGGGGTAGACGAACTCGTCATCCCAGGTGCCGTAGAGCGCGCTGACGTAAACGCTCACGGGCAGCTTGACATAGGGCTCCAGGTCCTTGGAGAGCGTTCCGTAATAGGCCCGACCAGACGGCGTCCCGATGCGGTCAGACGAGGTCCCGAAGGAGAGCGCGGGCCGGTGGCGCGTCTCCGTGACGGCGCGGTAATTGACCAGGGGACCGACTTCCTCGGCCCGCGGGTTCCATTCGACGCCCAACTGGAGGTCCTTGGAGAGCCGGTACATCAGGGTGGACCGCACACGTGCGCGGTCGATCACTCCGCCCGGAA
>JANPLG010000494.1:0-2438 GCA_031426395.1 Actinomycetes bacterium | reverse complement strand
GCGGGGCTCTTCGGCGACATCTCCAAATCGGTGGGCAAGATCGCAGGCTCAGTACTCGACACCCGCGGCCTGACGAAGGGGATTGGCGCGCAAGTGGGAGGCCTCGCCGGAGGTCTATTGGAGCGACGGCCAGATCCCGCGAAGACTCCGGAACAACCGGCCGCCCAACCGGAGATGCCGCAGAAGAACCTCACCGACATCTTCCGTGAACTCAACCAGGGCGTGAAGGGGGTGACGGAGGGGATGTCGGAACGCATGACGGAGCGCATTGCCACCCCTGATGCGCCCCCGGCGGTTCCAGCCCCAGACCCGCAGCGCCAGATGCAGGAAATGATGCAGCGTGCGCAGGAGACCCTGAAGGCCCAGACAGAGGTCCAGAAGCAGCAGCACGAGACGGCAGGCGATGTGATCCGTAACATCAGGCCCTGAGGTTCCCGGCATCCTGTTTCTCAGTTCAGCCTAGAGGCGGCTGTTTGCGACGCTCCATGAGGATCGAGTCGCACTCTCTGGCAAGCCCAACTACCGCGCGTACTGGTGTAGGGCTCGCTCGCCGCAGCGTGCCGCCGCCCCCGCTCTCTGATGGCGCTCCCCGCGAAGCCGGTGACACCTCTGTCGCTGACGGTCCGGAGCGGCGTCCGACCCCTGCACCCGACAGGTCACTCTGTAGGGAGGGTCCCGGCGAGAGTTGCTCGAAGAAGCGCCGAGTAAGATTAGGAGTAGGAGTAGGAGTAGGATTAGGAGAGGTTGGGAATGGAACCGCCTGGTTGTCTGAGCCGTACCGAGCGGGGCAAGAAGCGGATATACCTGGGTGGTTCCGCTCGCATTGACCGAATGTCCGGCGGGGCTTGGGGACGGCTCCCAGAGCCGGCCGGGTCACTAACGGAATGGTCTACCTCACTCGAAAAGTCCGGTTCTCGGCGGCGCATCGCTACTACCTGGAGCAGCTCTCCCCTGAGGAGAACCGGCGGCTTTTCGGCCTCTGCGCCTTGCCGAACGGGCACGGGCACGACTACACCGGCGAGGTGACGCTTGGGGGGACGGTCGACCCCAACACCGGCATGGTGGTGAATATCAGTGAGCTGAAGCCGATCCTCGCTGCGGAAGTGGTGGGGCGGTTGGAAGGCGAGTATCTCACCCCGCAGCACCCGCTGATGCAGGGGCGAGTGCCCTCCACGGAAGTTCTCGCGCAGGTGATCTGGGACGCCGTTGACGCCTCCGTGCAGTCCAAACGGCTGCCCGCACGGCTGGAGCAGGTGGTGCTGGCGGAGAGCCGCCGGCTCTGGGCGACCGTCCAACGCAGCCCTGATGCGGTGCCCTCTAACGGGAAAGGAACCGAGCCCTTGGTGACCCTCACACGCACTTACGAGTTCGCGGCGGCCCACCGGCTCAACAGCGGTGGACTCTCCGCGGTCGAGAACACGGACCTCTTTGGGAAGTGCAACAACCCACATGGGCACGGCCACAACTACGTGGTCGAGGTGACCGTGGGCGGAGAGGCGGACCCGCGCACCGGGCTGATCGTCGACCTGGCGAACCTCGACCGCGTGGTGGACGAGCAGGTGGTGGAGCGGTATGACCACCGCCACCTGAACCTGGACATCGAAGAATTCAGCGACCTCAATCCGACCAGCGAGAACCTGGTCAAGGTGATCTGGCGTCGCCTGGAACCCGCGCTGCCGGCCGGCATCCTCCGCCGCGTCACGGTTCGGGAGACGGAGCGAAACATCTTCAGTTACGAGGGAGACGGCGAGTGAGTGAACGGCTGACGCAGCTTTACCGGGAGATCCTGATTGAACTGGGCGAGGACCCCGAGCGCGAAGGACTTCTGAAGACCCCCGAGCGCGCCGCCCGCGCGATGGTCGACCTGACCCGCGGCTACCGGCAGGACGTGGACACGTTGCTGAACGCGGCCATCTTCTCGGAAGAGTACGAGGACATGGTCATCGTGCGGAACATCGAGATGTACAGCCTGTGCGAGCACCATCTGGTCCCTTTCTTCGGGTCGGTGCACGTGGCGTACCTGCCGCAGGGGAAGATCCTGGGCCTGAGTAAGATCGCGCGGCTGGTAGAGATGTTCTCGCGGCGGCTCCAGGTGCAGGAGCGGCTTACCCATGAAGTAGCCCACGCGCTCAACGAAGCAATCAAGCCACGCGGCGTGGCGGTGGTAGTGGAGGCACGGCACCTCTGCATGATGAGCCGCGGCGTGGAAAAGCAGCAGTCCAGCATGGTGACCAGCTGTGTTCTCGGCGCCTTCCGGGAGGACCGCGCCACGCGCCAAGAGTTCATGGAACTGGTGCGGGGCAGCAACCGATAGCGGTCTCGCTCTTCGTCATGCTGGGCGGGCGTTAAGGGTCACTGCGAAGGGTGTCGGGTGGTTCAAGCCCGCAGCGGAGCCCGTCTCCATTCGTTTTGTCGGGACATGGACCAGATGATTCCGG
>JANPLG010000493.1:0-4582 GCA_031426395.1 Actinomycetes bacterium | reverse complement strand
CGCATACCTCGAAGCCATTGGGATGCGCAGACGGACGGAATAGAACGCGGATGACGCGGATCTAAGGGATCATCGCGGATCAGATGGAATGGGATTGAATTGGGGTCAGATCGGTAGCGGGAGTGAGCAGTCGCTTGTGACCGTGGCCGGATAAGAGCGTAACGGCCCCGGCTTTCAAGGTGAGTTGCGGAGCTAGTCCGCCGCCTATCCAATCTGAATCTGATCCGCGTCGATCCGCCAAATCCGCGTCATCCGCGTTCCATTCCCTCTGGCGTTCCATTCTCCCGGCCCGCCCTCACGCAAAGAGCACCCGCTCCGTAGCCACGCCCCGCACGTCCATCTCGAATTCCAGGCCCTGGATGGGCGGCTGGCTGGGGTGCCAGCGGAGGCCGTGGAGCGCCGCCGGTCCCATCACATCCAGTAGCGCGGGGCCGTAGACGGCATCCATGGGTTGGACGGTGTAGACCTCCGTAGCCGTCACATCCGTCCAGCCCACTCCGAGGCCCTCGAGCCGGCGGCTCATGATCCACATCACATGCTGCGCCTTCTCCAGCAGCGCCTCGATGCCCGTCTCGCCCTCACGGATGATGGGCGCTTCCAGAAGGCTGCCCTTCCCCATGTCCCCTGCGCCCGCCACAATGAAGGTCGGCTGCGCGAGTTCCGAGGCGACCGTGTAGCCGAAGCCGTAGAGGACCGGCTCCGCGGGCGTCTCCCATGCGGGGCAGACATTGGTCCTCGCCACAGGGTTCATGTCGTCCAGCAGAAGGCCCCACTGGTTCAATTGCTCCTGGTAGCCCTGGTTAAAGTCGATGAACCCTTGCCGGGCGAAGGGTGCCGGGCTGCGCAGTTCTACCGAGCAGAGCGCGGAGCGTTCCCGGCCCGATTCCGCCAGCGCGCGGTCGATCCGGGCGAACCCCTCGCGCCAGGGTAGCGGCCGGTGGAGGGTGACGTGGATAATCTCGTGACCCGGCAGTGCCACGGCGCCACAGGAGTAAGGTTCAATGCCGGGTAGGAACCGGTAGCCGCCGCGGGGGTTCTCGATGAGCATACTGGCTCGTTAGCAGCCAACCGCTGCTGCACCTCTCTCACTTCAACGCTTTCTGCTTGCTCCGGGAAGGTGAGAGGGATTCCGGCTCTGGCACGTAAACTGCGTATCGAGGCGCAGAGCCATCTGGCGCTGATGAATTGGATTGGGCAGTGTGAGCCGGAGTGGGCTCCGTTCAGGAAGGTAGTGTTTGCGATGATGACTTCACACCTGCGCCCCACGGGCGGCAAGATCACCCTCGCGGTGATGGCGGTCGCGGCCGTGGCGCTGGCTGGTCTGTCAGGCGGCAAGGCGAGGGCGGCGCAGCCGATCAGCCTCTTCAACGGCAAGGACCTCAGCGGCTGGTACACCTTCGTCCCTGGCGAGGGGAAGAACAAGGACTCCCGTGGCGTCTTCAAGGTAGAGAATGGCCTGGTCCACGTGAGCGGCGAGAAGTTCGCCTTCATCTCCACGGAGAAGGAGTACGAGAACTACAAGTTCACGGTCGACTTCAAATGGGGCCAGAAGAAGTGGCCGCCGCGCGAGAACGCCCAGCGGGACGCCGGCATCCTCTACCACTGCGTAGGTCCGGACAAGGTCTGGAACAAGAGCCTGGAGCTCCAAATCCAGGAGGCCGACACCGGCGACATGTGGCTCACCAGCGGGGAGGGCGGCGCGCCCTCGCTTACCGTGCTTGGCAAGTCATACACCGGTGGCCGCGTGGTCAAGTGGTTCGACAACGAGAAGCCGACTGGCGAGTGGAACACCGTCTCCGTGGTGGCCAAGGGCGACAAGATCTGGCACTGGGTCAACGGCAAGTGCAACCTGGTGGGCACTAGCGCCAGCCTGACCAAGGGCCGCATCAACCTCCAGTCGGAAGGCGCCGAGATTTACTACCGCAATATGACCATCGAGCCGCTGGACTAGCTCCGGTCGGGATGCTTGGGAACGGCGGGGTTGGGGCTTCGGCCCTGACTCCGCCTTTTCTTATGCCATCAGCCCGTGCGATGCAGCGCGCCCGCTTGGCTTTTTTCGGCCTCCCCTTACCCGAAGTAGACCCACAGCTTCATCCATGCGCATCGTGAAGTTGGATCACCGTCGAACGCGTCTCGGATTGGTCCAGTCTGGAAGGACTTGAGGGTAGCACAACCTGCGACTCTCGTTGGAGGGCTGTATGCCGTTCACGGAGCAACCGTGCCTCGGTGCGACATGCTTTCGCCTTGGACGTCGCCTTGGACATCCCTGCGCGGAGCGACCAACCCAACACGCAGGCCGATAGCACGAGGGCAGAGACGATGGGAAGAGCGTGTCCGGGTAACGCCCATGCAATGAGCACGCCGAAAGAAGCCGGCAGCCAAATCACCGCGCCAACCGCGTCCAACGCCCGCTGACACCCCGTTGCCTTGCGGTCGCAGCGATCCGCGAGTTGCTCCAGCCGTTCCGCTTCGCGCGGGCGGAACCAGTCTCCCTCTGCAAGCGTGCGTGCCATCGGGAGATTCTTCCACGACGGTTCGCCGGACTCCTATCGCCCGATGCTGCTCGGTGCACTTTGAGCGTGCGTTCGCACTTCGCCGCTTCGGACCCGTGTCAAGCAGCGATCCGTGATATCAGGCTCCGCATCCCAAGGCGCGACGGATGAGCCATGGGGATCCGCTCCGGGGGGAATGACCAGGTGTGGGTACAGCGCTTCTGGAAGAATACGTGGTCCAGCGTCACCTCTTCCGGCCGCGCCCCCAGCAGTTCCGCCAGAACCGGCGCAGCCTCGGCGGTTGGCGCTACGTGGGTGGTCGCGCGGGCGTACTGGTGGACCGGCGTGGCCCAGATTGCGCGGCCGTGCCCGTCCGGGGTGAAGTAGCACTCCGGGTGCAGCAGCGCCGCCTCGGCGGACTCTTGCTGATCGAAGAGCGAATCGTCGCACCAGGGAGCTTCCACCAGGGGCCGGGGTAGCCACACCCGGTTGCCCGGCCTACCGGTGGGGTCGAGACGGCAGCCGTAGGTCGCTTGCTCCGGTCCCTGGCTCATCCGCGCGAAGCGGGGCTCCAGCTCCAGCGAGGTGCGAAGGAGGCGGGCGATAGCGGCACGGTCCGTGAAGAGATCGAGCACCAGTTGGCCACGAAGGGCGGGCCGGCAGGCGCCCTGCCATCGGACCGGCGTCAGCACCTCCGCCAGGTGGAACTCGCTCACCAGCGGCCCTGCGTGGCCCGGCGACTTCAGGCACCGCGCCTCCGCAAAGGTCAGTGTCACCAATGCCTGCCGCCGGTGAAGTTCCGGGAGCAGCGGCGATGGAACGAGGGGTCCGAGCAGCCGGGGAGCGATGCGGTAGCTGGCGACCACCCGATCGCGGACTTCCAACGTGTAGACCGGGATCGGCCATTCAACAGCAGGTCGCGCCATAAGTCGAATCTCCTCTGGACATCTCTGCGGTCCAGCTGCTTTCGACGGTGACAGAAGTTTCAGAAGTTTCTGAAACCATTATCGACTCCCCCTCTGAGCATGTCCACCCTGCGTGGGAATCTTTTTTCTTGCCGCGATCAGCCTTTGAGTCATCGACGGGGCAGTGCAGTGGTCGGACGGCGGCTGAGCGTGACAGAACAGCAGGGTGCGCTGGGGATTGCGAAGTGCGACGCGGGTCCGGGAATCCTTTGGTGGATGCGGGCGGGACGCCCGCGCTCCTTGTATGGGCCTCGTCCAAGCCACCGGTGGCCATGGCACGTCAGGAGGAAGCAGGGAGCGTCATGACTTCGCCCACCAACTTCGCCGGAATTCCCGCACTGGTGATGGCGGGCGGGCGCACCTCGGAAGAGTTCGCCGCCGCTGCCGGCGTACCGGTGGAACCGGGAGCGCGTGCCCTCGCCGACATCCACGGACGGCCGATGGTCGACTACGTTCTCCGCGCCCTTCAAGCTGCGCCGACCGTGGGACCGGTAGTGCTGGTGGCCCCCACCGGGTTCCCGCGCCAGGCCGCCGCAACCGCCCAGCTTGCGGGTGACGGCACCCTGGTGGACAACCTTCGGCTGGGGATCAGCCACTGTCCGGAGGCACCGTTCGCGCTCTTCGTGACCGCCGACGTGCCATTCCTGACCCCGGAGGCAGTGGAAGACTTCCTCAACCGGGGTCGCGGAGCAATCGACGCCGGAGCCGACCTCTGCTACTCCGCCATCCCTCGGGAGGCGTGCGAGAAAAGCTATCCCGGCATGAAGCGGACCTGGCTGAAGACCCCCATCGGCGTCCTCACCGGCGGGAATGTCGTCCTCCAGCGCACCGCCATGTTCGAGACCGAAGCGGAGATGATCCAGCGCGCCTACCTGCAGCGGAAGAACCCGATGTTCCTCGCGCAGCTTATCGGACCGGGCAACGTGCTGAAATGGGCGATGGGCAGGCTGCGCGTGGAAGACATCGAGGCGGGCGCGTCACGCGTGCTGGGTGCCCGCTGCCGCCTCCTCGTCACCCCCTACGCCGAGCTCGGCACCGACGTGGACAGGCCCGAAGACATCCTACTCGCCCGACAGCTCATCTCAGCGCAGTAGCCAGCAAATCGCCCACTCACCCACTCACCCA
>JANPLG010000492.1:0-12789 GCA_031426395.1 Actinomycetes bacterium | reverse complement strand
TACCACTGAGCTAACCGCCCTCGCAGACCGGGGGAGTATACCACGGTGCTCCGGCCGGGAGAAGTGCGGCGCGCCGGTTCAGCGAACCGCCTCAAGGTGGCTCCGGTAGCACTCAGCGAGGCGGTCGAGCATCCGGTCCTGCGAGTAGAACCTTACAGCCCGACGATGCCCGGCCTCGCCCATCACCTTCATCAGAGCCGGATCGGCGACGAGTGCCCTGATGGTGCTGACCATTGCGTCCACGTCCCCCACCGGCAGCAGGACCCCCGTCTTACCGTCCGCTACCACTTCCGCCAATCCCCCCACCCGGCTGGCGATCACCGGCAGGCCGCAAGCCATCGCCTCCACCACGGCTAGCCCCTGGCCCTCGGAGTGCGATGGGGCGAGGAGCATGTTGGCGGTATGGTAGAACGGGACCAGGTCGTCGAGCGGCCCCAGGTATTCAAGGCTTCCGGCGGCAGCCGCTGCCTCTACCACGGGCCGAAGCGGGCCGTCCCCCGCGACCACTATCCGCACCGTCCCCTGCAAGCACCTCGCGACTTCAAGGACCACCGGCACTCCCTTCTCTTCTGTGAGCCGCCCCGCGAATGCCACGCACGGGGGCACTTCGATAGGTCGTTCCAGCGGGGCAAAGCGATGGAGGTCGACGCCGCAAGGGATCACCGTCAGGCTGCGCATCGTGATCCCTGCGGCAGTCAGAGAGTCTTGGACGGCGCCGGAGACTGCGATCCCGTGCGCGGAGCGGAATGCGCGGCGCGCGAGGTTCGCCAGCGGACCCGACCGAACCAGGTTATGAAAAGTGATCAGGAACGGCCGTCGATGGACGCCGAGCGCGGCAAGCAGGCCCGCCTTCAACCCGTGCGCGTGAACTACATCCGGCCGGACCCCGGCAATGATCCCTCGGAGGGAGTGGAGTGCGGCGAAGTCATGCAGCGGTCGGGGGCGGTCGCCGATCTCAAACGGCTGCCGCTCGACACCGTGAGGCAGCCGAACCGACTCCGGCCCGGCATAGCGCACGCGGCATCCCCTCTCCGGCAGCCCGGTGACCAGCGCCTCCAGGTGGGTGCGGATACCGCCCGACGCCGGGCCGCTGACCAAGAGGAGGTTGAGTGCCTGACTCATGGCTGCGACTCCAGCCGGCCACCGTGATCGAACGCAGCGCAAGGCTGCTGGCTATGATCTCCGATTACTTCACGCCCCCAACCATAGCCAGCGGCCTCGTGCCGCGTTCGATCACGGTGGAGACTTGGTGACCCGCAACCCCCACGGATACGGTGAATTGCGCTTACGGAAGCCGCCTGGCGGAACGACTCTGTCCAAAAGGGGGCAAGGGCTACCGAAACTGCTGCGGTGATCGAACGCAGCGCAAGGCTGCTGGCTATCATTCTGGGGGCCGGGTGGACCATCCGCGCACGATGCAGATCGTCATGCATTCCGTTCTTCGACAAAGGAAACTGGCATCCCTTTCCTGGGTAAAACGGCAAGCGATTTCCGTCTGTGGGTTTCGCCGGGTAGGGGTTTGGGAATGGGTAATCATTGCAACTTGCCACAATCGCCCCTCGATTGAACCCTATCCGGTGCTTCAGTCCGCGTGATGCAGCAAGTGTAACTCCCTTTTCCCGAGGAGAACGAATGCCAACCCACGCCACGCCGCACGCCCGCCCGCGCCTTGCCGCGCAACCCCGCGCTGAATCACAGCGGAAGTCGGAGATCCGCGGCCTCAGACGCCAGGGAATTGTCCCGGCCACGCTCTTCGCCCATGGGGCACCGCAGCAGATCCAGGTGACCGCCAAGGCGATTCAAGAGCACCTGCGCCACCACTCGCAGACGGGAATGCTCGACTTGGAAGTTGATGGACGGCCCATCCCCGCGCTCATCCGTGAAATGGAGCGGGATCCGGTGACCGGCAAGGTCATCCATCTCGGCTTCCAGCGGATCGACTTGGCGGAGCAGATCCACGCCATGGTTCCGATCACGTTCATGGGAGAAGATCACCTCACCAAGGAGAACCTGGTCTTCGAGCGACAGCTCTCCGAGGTGGACGTGGTCTGCCAGGCGGACCATCTTCCGGAGTCGATCACCATCGACGTGACCCACATGACGGCTGGGACGATCATCCACGCCTCGGACCTGGAGTTGCCCGAGGGAGTCGCTCTGTCCAAGGACGGCACAACCATCGTGGCCCTTGTCAGCCGACCGTTCGTCCCGGCCGATGTCCAGGCGGAGATGGACGCTCAGGACGTTGAGCGCGCGGAACTCGCGGTAACGAATGCCCAGGCTGCCGTGGATGCTGAAGCGGCTGCGGCAGCGTAGCCCTGTCAGTCTGCTATTAGCGGTGAATGTTGAGAGAGAGTGGGCGAACGATTCAGCTGCAGGCTGCCATCGCTCGCCCACTCTCCACTCATGCTTCAGGCGCTCGCTGTACGGGACGGGCAATCGCAAGAGCCGGGGGCGTTGGCTCCAGTGCCACAGTTCGGCCAACGGTGTGCCGGCGTCCAACCTGCGAGGTGATCATCGCGGCCAGCGCTCCGATAGTGAAAGCCACGATACCCGCCGCCACATCCTTGATAATCCCCTGCATCGCGCCGGAATTCGGATCGAACGACTGACCCGAAGTTGACCCAGACGCTTGCGATGGCGTGGTCTCGTTTCCGGGTACCGTTGGTGGCGAAGGGATCGGAACGGGGAGCGGTGTGGTCAGAGGAGCGGGTGCCGGTGGTTGGACGGTCGGCGCTCCACGGAGACGCCACTCCAGGGTCAATTGCTGAGCTCGCGCCTCACCTTTGCCGTCGCGGTAGGCTGCAGTGAACACGAGAGCGGGCAATGCCGCCTCGTCCTCTTGCGATCCAGGCGGTAGGGTCACCGCCACCCTAAAGACCGACGTGCCACCCGGCGGCAGCGTCACAACCCGACTCGGCCAGACGCGCTTCACGAGGCCGGGTGCAGGCTCTTCCCCTTCAACGGGCGGGTCCTGACGAGGCTGTAGTGACAGTTCCAGGGCAGCGGCGCTACCCAGGTTGCGCACGGTGATCGGAACCACGGGTTCGCCTTCGGCGTTGCGTTCCACCGCGCCCGCCGTGGCGGTTAGTGCTGCCTGCGGCTCTAGCGGGAAGCGGACCGAAACGGTGGACGAAACGGGTCCGATCTCAATCGGCTGCGTGATCACGCCCCGTCCCTGCGCCTCGACCTCGAGCTCGTAACTGCGAGGGGTGAGGACGTGCTTCAGAAGGAAGTTGCCCGAGGCGTTGGTGCGTGCCGGCATTCCCGCCAGCCTCACCTCAGCGTTCGGCAGCGGCAGGCCATCCGACCCCAGCACCTGCCCCGTGAGCTGAACAATCCGGCTCACCTCGCCCCGCTCCCGGACATCCACATGAACGTGGCACCCGGCCGTGTTGACATGACACGCAAGCATCGGCTCAATCCAGCCACCGCCGCCACGCAAGGAGGCCGCGGCGAGTCGGAGCCAATCACTGGGCCAGGCGATCTGACGTCCGGTCTTGGGCACGGAGCTATCGGGGGTCACGTAGAGATCGGCGGCGCGGCCGTACTGGTGGTGGCTCTCCCCGACGCTGGAGTGCACCTGAAGCTGGCGAACCGGGTTCCGAAAGCCGCTGCTGATGGTGAGCGCCGCCCCGTACTCCCGCTCAATTCGATGGAGCGCGGAGACAAGTCGCTCAGAGGCCAGGATGACGGGATAGCGATCCTCCGTCCCCGGCACCCGGCTGAAGTTCAGCTCCCCGAACCCCACACTCGGGTACCGCTTCCCATACAGCCGGTGGAACTGCTCTTCGTCCACCAGGTCTCGGCGCTCCGGGACGAAGGCCCGCTGGAAGTCGATGTACTCCTGCCGAAGGCGGTCGCGCAGGTCCTGGGTGAGCGTCATGCTCTGGCGAAGCGGCTTGCCATCGACCTCCACCGTCGCCGTGACCGTGAGCGAGAGCGGTGCTCCTTCGCTGGTCGGGTTGCCGCCGTCGCGGCGCAAGTCAAGGGACAGCGTGCCGCCCTTGAGTTCAACTCCTTCCGGCAATGCGAAGCCGTCCGGCAGCGACACTTCCCAGAGGATGGATCCGGAGGCTTCAGGTCGCCCGGGGACTTCGGCGGCGGCAATCAGTTGGAGCCGTTGCGGCGTGTTCGTCACGAAGCTTCGCGCCACGCGTCCAGTGACTAGCCACGGGTACGGCTCACGCCCCGTCCGCAGCGCCACGATCTTCAGGAACGTCTTCCCGGCGAGCACTCCATTCGCATCCGGCTTACCCGGAGTCACCGCCGGTTTCGTGGTTCCGGCACCCGGTAGTACGCTGCCCTCCCGCGGCTCTCCCTGCGCCAGCGCGACCGCAGCCGTCGCAATAACGCCGAGAGGCAGCAGAGTGCGGAAGAGGTGACGTGTATCGGCGGCGCGGGAGGATCGATGAGACATACAACGGCTGCGGTGAGAAGCGGGTGAAAGGGTGTCGCTGGAGCCGGGATTACCCCGGCCCAGCGAGTGTACCATACCAACCTGCGAACCTACAGTAGCCTCTCGTCCCGCGCCAGCTTCGGACTCAGTCGCCGTCCGGATCCGGGCGCAGCCCGAGCGCCCCCAGGATGCGATTGAAGGCGTCCCGCTTCTGCTCAAGGGCTTGATTGATGTTCACGATGGCCGCGAGGCGTGCTGGTTCACCGCCCTGACCCATCTGCAGCCGGTCGATGATGTCTCTGGCTCGCTGATCCTTGGACCGCGCGCCTTCGAGGCGATCAATGATCGCCTTCTTCTTTTTCTTCTTGATGCGGCTGCCCTGGACGGCCCGTATCGACCGGTTCAACTGACCGATGGCATCTCGGATGGACGCGGCGGCTGCCGGGTAGTTAGGCGGCTGGCTCTCCAGTGACTGCAGTATGCCGAGCTCGATCAGGATCGCCTTCGGAGTTTCCTGAACGACCTCGGGTTGCGCTGCGAAGGGAACCGCCACGCCCCAGCCGCTGCCCTGGCCCCCGTCGTCGGCCCCGAACAGCGTCCCGTGGTAGTGCTGCTGCTCGCCGCACTCATCACCCATCGCAATCCGCCCTTGTGCACCCGTGCTGGAGTTCAGGGCCAGAGTGATGGTGGTGGGACTGTCCGCAGGAGCGGAGAGCACCAGGCCCACCGCCCTGCCCGCGTTGGGTGCGCCTCCACCCCCAATGACCAGCCAGAGCACGGGAGGATCTTCCCTGGGGCTTCCGCTAGCAATGCTCTGGCGGGGGAGCGAAACGGCGGTGAGCATGGTCGCCGCCGCTGTAACGGCGGTGAGTAGGATGCGGCGGCGCGTGGAGCGAGGCATCAACATCTGCTTCCTCATCTCTTGGCAGGGAGAGCACGCCGCATCGAACGTGGATGCCCGATAGCAGCCCGCAACGCCTCGGAGATTAAGGCGCACATCAAACTTTCAATCTCAGCCCACTGAGTCCTTACCGCGTTGGTGAAAGCTTCCTCGGATCTCTGCGGCCAGCAACGACACGGCGAAAGCTCGTTCGCCACGATGTACCGCACCCATCGCTTTTCACGCTCTGCGATCACTGGGGATTCATGTGCGTTGCCCGGATGGCAAGCCCGAGAACTACCAGACACAGTGATGGTTTGGCCTCGGCGGATTCAGTCAACCGCTCATCTCTCAAAGGGCCGCCGGTAACAACCCACTGTCCGCTGGTTTAACCCCTCGTCCACCTTAAATGTCTCCGAGCATTTCCTGGCGGATGAAGGAGATGGCCTTGCTCTCGTCCCATCCTGACTCAATCGTCCGCACGGTTGCCTGATCAGCACGTGATCGCGCGTAGCCCAGGACCCCGCCGGTTGCGCGGAACGCAGTTTGTGGAGGACGGACAATGCTCAATTTCAAGACCGCAGTGGAGCGCGTGGAGAGGACCGGCCTGCCGACGGTCGAAGGCTTTGCCGTGAAGCTCGTGGGAAACAACGCCAACGTAGTGGAAGATTCGGTCCGGACCCGGCTGAACAAAGAATTGCCGGGGTTCGACTGGCAGTCCTCTCCGGGACCGGGTGGCTGGCGCATTTTCCGTCCGGGCAGTGCGGCAACAAATGGATTGTGGCCCTCGCTGGGCGAAGGCTGGGAGCAGGCTCGCCGCTTGAGGATGGACACGGCGGACGGTGTGGCAGAGGTGAAGGATGCGGAACCCCTCCTGGTGACCCGCGTGCCCGTGACCGGCGGTGCGGAAGCCCAGCAGCGGTTCCGCCTCTGGGGGCGGGTCAATGATCGCCGTCTCCAGGAGATCGAGAGGGCGAGCCGAGAGCCGCTGTGGGCTTTGAGCGACCTCGGGATCTTTGACCGCACGGTTGACGCAGAACCACAAAGGGGTGCATGGACGATCTGGAAGGCCAAGGCGGGAAACGAGGACCGCACTCCCGGCGACGGAGTGCTGGTGGCACACCCGGACACCGGCTACCAGAAGCACCCGCAGCTCCTGGAGCACCTGGACTTCGCTTCGGACGGCTCCAGCGGCCTGAACTTCGTTGAGCGCGACAGGCCGGACGCACTGGACCCGATTGAGAACCGGGGGTTCCTGCAGTTCCCCGGGCATGGCACCAGCACCGCGAGCGTGATCTCCTGTACTCACCTGGACGGCCAGCCAGGGAGCGTGGCGCCCGGCGCCAAGATCCTGCCGCTAAGGGTTAGCTCCACCGTGGTGCATCTGAGTTGGGGCAACCTGAACGACGCCATCGAAGCCGCCATCGAGCGCAAGGCACACGTGATCTCCATGTCCCTGGGCGGTCCATTCGGGCCGAAGTTTCTGCACGAGACGCTGGAGCGGGCGATGGACGCAGGAATCATTGTCGTTGCCGCCGCCGGAAACTTCGTGCCGAGCGTGGCCTTCCCCGCTCGGGTGCCAGGCGTGATCGCGTGCGCTGCCAGCAATGCGGTCCGCGCTCCCTGGCGGTTTTCCGGCATGGGAACGGATGTGGTGATCACCGCACCGGGCGAGTTGGTCCATCATCTCCAAGTGGACCCGGGTGACCCGATCACCACCACCGCGCGGGCCAGTAGCGGCACCTCCTTCGCCACGGCGCACGTGGCGGGACTTGCGGCCCTCTGGCTCTCCTACTGGGGCCGGGATGCGCTCGTCGCCAAGTACGGCGATGCGAAGTACATCCCCCATGCGTTCCGCGTCGCGCTGACCAGGAGCGCCGACTCCACCCCAGGTTTCATCCGAAGAGGCAAAGGAGGCTTTGGCGGGGGCATCGCAAACGCCGAGAAGCTCTTGAGGATGAGCATGGCTGACGAGGACACCGAGGAGTGGTCGGAGGGATTGCCTACGTTCAAGGCTGTCGAGCAGGAACTGGTCAGGGTAGCGAAGATACGCGAAAAACGCATTGTCGATTTCCCGGTGACCACCTGGGGCCTCATCCTCTCCCTGCCCACCCTGGCCCCCGGCGAGGTTGCCCTTCCCACTGAAGATGATGCGAAGGAGCGAGACGAACGCCTCCATGGGTTTGCGGAAGCACTCCTGAGGACAGAGCCGGACCCCAGCGATCTCCTGGAACTGGGAGTCCTTTCTTCGTCCGATCCCGTGCTGCAGGGCGCCTTCAGCCAGGCGGCCCGGACCGCTCACAACGGTGCCCGCGCCCGGGCTGTTCGGCGCTATCTGCTGATGCGTGACCGGGCGCCAGCAGCGGTGGCTCCGGATCAAGAAGTCGCGTCTCCAACGGCGGCTCCGAACCAGGAAGCCACGAGGATCCTCTCAGATTCCTTGCGCCAGAAGCTCGATGCCGCCCGCGAACAGGATCGGACGGATCGCCTCGCCGGGTGGAAGCAGCTCCACACCGGATTGTTTATCGACGATCCTGATGCGACTGGGGCTACCGCCTTGAGAGCTGCCAGTGGCGAAGGCGGCGGTGGCGAAGGCGGCAGCGGCGAAGGCGGCAGTGGCGGAGTCGGTGGACCACCAGGCGGCGGAGGCGGCGGAGGCGGCGGGACGACAGGAACGGGCAGCGGCCCGGTCAAACCGTCGCAGACCCAGGCGCCGAAGAGTCCCTACGATCCGCCCACTCCGCCCACGCGCCGGCTCCGTGCGTTCGCGTTCGACCCCAGCCTGGCCACCAACCGGGAGTTCGCCGGCATCAGCAGGATCACGATCCCGGTGGTGTATGAGCCAGGGCTGCTGCCGGGACCGGTGGGCGACTACCTGGAGGTGGTGGATGTGGACCCTGCGTCTGGCTGCGTCTACGCGCCCGTGGACCTGAACCATCCCTACCTGCTCGCCTGCGACGGCCTCCCCCCTTCCGAAGGCAACCCGCAGTTCCACCAGCAGATGGTGTATGCCGTGGCGATGAAGACGATCCGTCACTTTGAGGAGGCGCTGGGACGGCCTCTCTTCTGGTCGCCGCTGCGCCCCTGGCGCACCGGCACCGCCGACGAAAGCAATGCCGCGAACGTACGGTATGCGGACGGCGAGAAGGATGAGCGGGACCAGTTCGTCCGGCGGCTTCGCCTTTACCCGCACGCGCTCCGGGACCAGAATGCCTACTACTCGCCGGAGAAGCGGGCCATCCTCTTCGGCTACTTCCCGGCGGGCGATAGCGAGCCCGGGTCGGAGTATCCCGGCGGCATCGTCTTCACCTGCCTGGCACATGACATCATCGCCCACGAGATGACGCACGCCATCCTGGACGGGATGCACGTCTACTTCACCGAACCCAGCAACCCGGACGTCTTCGCATTCCACGAGGCGTTCGCGGACATCGTCGCCCTCTTCGAGCGGTTCACCTACCCGGAGCTGCTCAAGGACCAGATCGCCCGCTCCCGCGGGAGCCTGAGCAGTGGAACCCTGATGTCCCAGCTCGCCCTGCAGTTTGGTAGGGCCACGGGAAGGCGTCACGCCTTGCGGGACGCACTGGGATACGTGGTACGGCAATCCCGCACCAAGAGTGCCGGCGAGTTCGGGGACCAGCGTCCGTCACCGGACGCCAACGGCCAGGAGCGCGGACCGAACATTGAGGACGCCGCTTACGAGTTCGACGAGATTTCGCGCGACCAGTGGAAGCGGTTCCAGGCCGACCCCTCCCTGCTGGCCCAGGTGGAGGAGCCTCACGATCGCGGCTCTTTCCTGGTCGCGGCGGTCTTCGACGCTTTCCTTTGCATCTACGAGGATCGCATTGAGAAGCTGAAGCGGATCGCCACCGGGGGAAGCGGTGTTCTGCCGGACGGTGAGCTACATCCGGACGTAGTCGACCTGATGGCGAATGAAGCCGCGAAGTCGGCGCGGCACGTATTGCGGATGTGCATCCGCGCGATGGACTACGTGCCGCCCACCGATCTTACCTATGGCGACTACCTCCGCGCCCTCATCACGGCAGATGCGGACCTCGTGCCGGACGACCCGCTGCGCTACCGCGTGGCAATCATTGATGCCTTTCGCAAGTGGGGCATATATCCCCGCGATGTCCGGACCCTCTCTGAGGAGAGTCTGCGCTGGTCTCCCCCGGATACGGGCTGCGAGTTCCTGTTCTCCCAGGACGAGGACACCAAGGAGGCGAAAGCCATCCGCCGCGTTCGGCGGGCTCTCCTGGCCTGGGCGCCGGGCCGGCCAAGAGAGGATGTTTTCAAAATGCTACTCGAGGCGCAAGCAGAACTGAACAGCTACTTCAGAAGCGGATCTTCTCCGGCCGTGAAGCAACTGCTTGGCTCAATTGACCTTACGAAGCCGAAGTCGATTGAGGTGACGAACCTCCGGCCCGCCCGCCGCATCGGTCCCAATGGTGAATTCCTCACCGAGATGGTGGTCGAGATCATCCAAAAGCAGCCGCTGTGTGGCCCAGGCGATGCAGGTCAGGCGGAAGGATCGTGGATGTTCCGCGGAGGCGTGACACTGGTGGTGAGTCTTGACGACTTCCGCGTGCTTTACGCTATTGAGAAGCGCATGGACAGTGCTGGGCGCAAGGCGCGGCAGCAGGCCTTCGTTTTCGGCGCGTCCGGGGGCGGGGAGGCGGCCGAGTACTCCTCCGAGGGACTCCCCGACGGGTGGTTCACCGACCCGTCGGTTCGAGATGAACTCCTGAAGAAGCGGCACCAGGACCGGGAGTCTATGCGGGCCTCCTCCTGCGCCTGCCGGCGGGTGTCGATGAACAAGAAGGAAGAATCTGCCCGCAAATCGCCAATCGCCGTCCCCAACTCACTCACCGAACCGTTCGCGCTGCTGCACCGCGGTTGATACCGGAGGATACCTCAATGACAGACACCAACCCCCTCCAGCCATCGCCTGGCGAAGTGAAGGTCCGTCTCTATGGGCAGGGCCTGGGCGACTGCTTCCTCCTGGCCTTTCCCCCTTCGGACAGCGATAGCGCCACCCCGTCCTACCTCGTGATTGACTGCGGCGCGGCGAAGAGCACCCCGGACCGTCGCAAACGGGCCAGGGAGGTGGTCCGCAACATCCGCGAGGCAACGAACGGCCATCTCCAAGCGCTCGTGATCACGCATCAGCATTTCGATCACATCAGCGGCTTCCAGGATGCATGGCAGGAATGGGGCGAGATCAAGGTGGACGCCGTCTACCTCCCCTGGACGGAACGCACTGCGGAGGACGGGGAGGTGAAAGGCACCGAGGCCTTCCGCCAGGTGCTGACCCGCGCGGCGCAGAAGGCCGTGGAGGAGGCCGAGAAACAAGGCCTACTCGACACGCGCCCCGGCTTCCGTGCGGAGGCTGACTTCCTGGGGGTCGCGGCAAGCACTGGAAACGCTGATGATGGCCCGTCCGATATGGATGAGGTGATGCGCTTTGTCCGGGAGCGATGGCCGAACATCACCTACTTCAGTCCGGGCGATGTCTTCCGGGTGCCGGGTAGCGATTCCCACGGCTACGTGCTTGGCCCTCCGTTGAGCGAGGCCAGGGACCACCGCGGCAAGCGGTACATCGAACTGCTCGCGGACCATGCCCCCGGCGCGATGTACGACTACGCCTCCGTGGGCATGAAGGCGGATCACGGGAAGCCGGGCGGGGACCGCGCCTTCGCCTTGAGCGATGACCACAGCCTTCCCGCGATGGCGTCCGGCCTCATGAGCCTCGGGACCGCCAGCGCCGCCGACCACCGTGGCGACGATGAGGCGTTCAGCCCTTTCGCCCAGCAATTCCGGCTGGATTGGGACGACGCGCTGGAGACCCCATTCTTCCAGCAGCGTTACGGGAGCGATCAGAAGGGCGAAGAAGGTGCATGGCGCCGTGCCGACTATGACTGGTTGCTGGGCGCAGCCAACCTCGCTCTGCGCGCCGGGGAGTTCACCAACAACGTGAGCCTCGTGCTGGCCTTCGACGTTCCAGGGCTACCGGATTCGTCCGGCGGCCAGAAGATGCTACTCTTCCCGGGAGACGCGCAGATTGGAAACTGGCTCTCCTGGCACACCATCAAGGGGTGGAACCTCAAGGAAGGCGCTAGTCCGGTCAACCCACCCCAAGGTGATGACAAGCAGACCTTGATGGAGAATCTTCTCAGCAGAGTGGCATTCTATAAGGTCGGGCACCACGGCAGCCACAATGCTACGGCAAAGAATGCCGGGCTGGAACTGATGACCCACCCGGAACTGGTGGCCTACGTTCCCGTGAGTGTGCCCGTGGCGCAGGACTTGATGGGTTACTGCCCCATGCCGTTCTATCCGGTGCTGCGCGCCCTTCAGCGCCGCACCAACGGCCGGGTCTTCCTTCCCAGCGGTGAACCGCTCCATCCCTTGCCGAATGACAGGAGTTCTGTCGCACTCCGCAGTGCGTCCGGCATTGAGGTCGCTGACCCCAAACTTGACTTCGGCCCCATGATGAAGGACGGAAAAATCATCGAGAACGCGATGCCGCTCTACCTGGAACTGACCGTAAAGGCGTGACGCTGCGTGGTAGTCCCTGCCGCGATCTTACACTTGGAAAAACGCGTCCGCCGCCACGTACCGCGCGCCAATCGCTTCCGCGAACTCACGGTCGCTGCTCATGTCCCCCACCATCACCAGGTGCGCCGGGTCGAGGCCGTGCCGCTCCATCAGCATCACACCCATTCCGGGCATCGGCTTGCGGCAGAAGCAGCCGGCGGGGAAGGCGGGGTGCGGGCAGTAGGCCACCTCCGTGACCGACAAGCCCAGCAGTTCGACCGTCCGCTGGAAACAAGCGTCAGCATCGGCGACGGTCAACTTGCCGGAGGCGACTCCGCTCTGGTTGGAGACGAAGAAGAGCTGGTAGCCGTCCTCTAACCACTTCGCCAGCACCTCCCGGCGACCGGGAAGTAGGGCAATGTCGTCGGGCGTCCGTGGGTAGAGTTCGCCGCTGAGCGTGGTGCGGAGGGTGCCGTCCACATCCAGGAGCAGACCCTTCGCCGTGCGCGGAGCGCCGACCCTCCGCACAAACTGGATCGTCTCAACCGCGCTGAAGCCTTCGTCCAGTGCGGGCGCCTCGAAGCCGCCGGCGTAGCGGGCCATCGCCGCGGGCGGCGGCAGGTTGGGATCGCTTTTCGCAAGCTCCTTCATCTCATCGGGACCAAGCAGCTTGCCGTACCGGTTCAGTACCCGTAGCACCACGTTGATTGTCGCCTCCCGCAGGGGCGTGGCAAGATGGCGGCAGCGGACCGGCACTCCGTGAGCGTGCGCCGCGCGGATCGTCGCCCACCGGGAGACACGCGTGGGGTAGGTGTTGTCCAGCACCACCCGCTGCTGCCCCGAGGCTAGCAGCGCCGTCAGCCGGGGGATCAAGTCATCCAGGCTCCCGCCGAGGAGATCGCGGTTGAGGCGCGCGTAGCCGGCCGCCTCGTATTCTGCTACCAACTCCGACTTTCCCGCGCCCTGGATCCCCATT
>JANPLG010000491.1:0-27793 GCA_031426395.1 Actinomycetes bacterium | reverse complement strand
GTGGGTGCGGGCGGGACGCCCGCGCTCCGTGACAGCCGACTATTGCTCAAGCGGGTCGTAGCCTTCGGCGATGTCCTCGAAGCGGGCGTAGCGCCGGAGGAAGCCGAGGCGGACCGTTCCCACCGGACCATTCCGGTGCTTCGCCACGATCAGCTCCGTCTCCTCGAGCCATTCCTGGCCCGGCGGTGGCTCCGTCGCTCCGTCATCGCCGTCACGGTTGTAGTAGCGGGAGCGGTAGAGCATCATCACGATGTCCGCTTCCGCTTCGATGGAGCCGGACTCCCGCAGGTCGGAGAGCATCGGTCGCTTGTCTTCGCGCCGCTCCACGCCTCGCGAGAGCTGGGAGAGCGCGATGACAGGCACGTTCAGCTCCCGCGCCATGTTCTTGATGGAGCGCGCGATGGTGGAGATTTCCTGGTTCCGGTTCTCCGGCTTGCCGTGCCCGCGGATGAGCTGGAGGTAGTCGATCACGATCATCCCGAGTCCGTGCTCGCTCTGGAGGCGGCGGCACTTGGCGCGCATGTCGAGGACGGAGATGTCCGTGGTGTCGTCGATGTAGATCGGCAGGTCGCCGAGGCGGCCGCACGCCCGGCCGAGGCGGACGTAGTCGCTCTCATCGTCGTCCGTGTTGCTGCGGAGGAAGCCGGTGCGCAGCCTCATGCTGTCGACCTTCGCCTCGGAGCAGATCATTCGGTGGGCAAGCTGCTCTTTGGACATCTCAAGGCTGAAGATGGCCACGGGCGACTCCGCAATCGCGGCATTGACCCCGAAGGCGAGCGCCAGGGAGGTCTTCCCCATTGAGGGCCGCCCGGCGACGATCACCATGTCGCCGCCCTGGAGGCCGGAGGTCATCTGGTCCAGCGGCGAGAAGCCGGTGGTAACGCCCGTGAGGCGGCTGTCGTTCTCGCGCACGGTCTCCAGCCGCTCCAGCGCCTCGAAGACGACGGGCCGGATGTGGGTGAAGCCCTGGGTCAGGCGGCGCTGCGCCACCGCGAAGATCAGCCGCTCCGCATGGTCGACGATGTGGTCGACCTCCTGCTCCTGCTCGTGGGAGATTGCGATGATCTCGTTGCTGGCATTGATCAGCTTGCGGAGCGTCGATTTCTCCGCCACGGAGCGGGCGTAGTATTCCACGTGCGCGGCGGTCGGCACGCTGTCCGCGAGGGTGGCGATGTAGGCCATCCCGCCCACGGTATCGAGCTGCTCCCGCCGGCGAAGCTCTTCCGGTACAGTGAGCACGTCTGCCGGGACGTCCCGCTCGGCCAGGTAGGAGATGGCGTCGAAGACCTTGCGGTGCGCTTCGAGGTAGAAGTCGTCCCGCTCCAGCATCTCAAGCATGCGCTCCACCGCATTGCGGCTGATCAGCGCCGCGCCGAGGGTGGCTTGCTCTGCGTCGAGGGATTGAGGGGGAAGATGATCGGCTAGGGAGCTCATGGGATCACGCTACGGCTCTCGTGCACAGGGGCAATTTGCACTTTGCAATTTGCACTTTTCAATTTGCAATCGGCTCTTCGAACGGGAGCTCACCAAGCGTCGCGAGGACGCCTGCCCCAGTTATCGACAGGTGCGGTTCGCCTACCTTCCGAACCACCGCCGTTCTTCTTCGCGGTGACGATGGACTGGGCAAGGATGTTGCTCAGTTGGGAGCTCTCGTCCAGGAGCTGCTCCAGGCGGCTGCACGGAAGCAACTCGGAGCGAACGATCAACCGGAGCCAGAGGCGAGACTCCCGTAGCTCCTTCAGGCAGATGCTGAGCTTGTGAATGAAGTCCGCTCGGCTCTCGGCGGCGCATCCTTCCTCGTAGTTGGGGGCGGGCGAAGTGGCGGATCGCACCAACTGCCCGGCAATGTGACGGGCCATCCTTGTATCAGGCAACTCCTCAACCAGCTTGCCAACGGCAGCTGCGAAGTCCAGTAGCCGGTCCGAGAGTTCTTCCGAGGTCATTGCGGTGGGAGTAGCCGGGGTCAAGGGGAATTGAAAAGTGCAAATTGAAAAATGCAAATTGCAAATTGGTTAGGGCCTTCGGGCCTTAATCATCTGCAGCTCCTTCCGCAGCGGACTCTCCTTATAGTAGGCATCCAGCGGATAGCACCCCGAGACCATCCCATTCCTTGGCGCGGTGGTGCAGTCGCTGAAGGTGCGGCAGATGAGCTTGCTCTGCATCTCTCCCCGGCTGAGCGTGTCCCAGGGAAGCTCTGGGTAAGAGAGGACCATGCGCCCCAGTCCCACGGAGTCGACCCAGCCTTCCCGGACGAGGGCCTGGGCCACGTGGGGGAGGAACTCCTGGAAGTAGGTGTAGGCGGTCCCCACCATCACCAGGTCCGGGAAGCGCGCCTTGAGTTCCCGCACCGCCTGCATCTGCCGGACGCACCCAACCAGCGGGTCTTCCGGGGGCTGATAGCCATCCGAGGGCGGGTAGAGCGCGGGGCGCTGGATGTGCGGGTTGTAGTAAGGGCTACCTGCGGTCACGTTGACCAGCGGTATCCCTAGTTCCAGCATCAGTTCCAGGAAGCGCACCGTCTCACCGAGGTCCGTGCGCACCGGGTGATCCGCGTCGGTGCCGAAGCTGTAGCGGTAGGGGAGCAGGTCCGCGTGGCTCTCCGGGATACCGGGGCCGAGGCGACCGGGCCGGCTCTGCTCCGGGTCTGGCTTGAACGGCACCCAGTCCCAGGCCGAGAGGCGGACCCCCAGCAGCATTTCCGGCGCCTGCTCGCGGATGCCCGCCACGATCTCTCGCAGGAAGCGAGTCCGGTTCTCGAAGCTGCCGCCGTAGGGGCCAGGGCGCGTGTGCGCTCCCAGGAACTCATGGCCGAGGTAGCCGTGGCAGTGCTTGAGGTCTAGGAAGTGGAAGCCCGCCTGTTGGGCCAGCACGGCAGCGCGCGCAAAGGCTCGGATGATCTCCTGGATTTCCTCGTCTGTGAGCAACGGGTGGTCCGCAGGGATGCCGTACTTCCGGTCGAGGATCGGGTGGTGGAAGAGGATGCGGGGCTCCCACCGGTCCTTGCGGTTCGGCTTGCAGAAGCGGCCGCTGTGCGTGAGTTGCAGGCCGATCAGGAGATCGTCGGTCGTTCCGCAGCGATCCCGGTGCGCCTCCACCAGACCCTCGCGCAGGCGGGTGAGATCGCCAACCGTCTCCGGGTTGATCATCAATTGGTTGGGGTTGGCGCGGGCTTCTGGCAGCACTGCTACTGCCTCGCCGCCCCAGATCAGCTTCGCGCCACTCTCCCCAAATCGACGCCACCGCCGGTAGGTGAACTCCGTGGGTCGACCGTCGGTCGTGCCGTCCCAGCCTTCCATCGGATGGATGCACCAGCGGTTTCCGACGGTGTATGGGCCGACCGTCAGCGGTGCCGCGAGCGGGGATTCCGGCGCGGCCAGGATACGGTCGTCGCAGGGGAGTTCGAGGCCTAGCTCGAGCAGCCGGGCGCGGAATCCGCCCGGCGTGCCGAGGGAAGGAATCTTGGCGAAGGCGCGGTCGGCGGCGGGGGTGCCAGGCAAGGGCGGGACCTTGAGAGGGCGTGGCTCGGAGGGCGAGCAGAGGTCCGCACATGGTAGCGGGAAGCGTCTGCGGCAACAAGGAGTTGACTCTCGCCGCAGAGCGGAACGCTACCCTCGGGCACTCCTGCGGCTACACTGGTGGGGTATGTCCGCACCCGCCTTGTTCACCGTCTCCTATGGAGACCTGATCCGCCGCAACCGCAACTTTCGCTTCTTCTGGGGCGGTCAGATCGTCTCGCAGCTTGGCGACTGGTTCAGCGCTATCACGGTGAACGCGCTGCTGCTGAAGTACACCGGGCGGACGGACGCCCTTGCTGGATACATGGTTGCGGCGCTGCTCCCCAACCTGCTGCTGGGACCGGTAGCGGGCGTGGTGGTCGACCGCTTCCCGCGCAAAACGGTGATGATCGTTGCGGACCTCCTGCGCGCCTTGATCGCCCTGGGGTTGCTCTTCTTCCGGGGGCCGGAGACGGTCTGGGTCGCGTTCGCCTGCATCGCGGGGATGGCCTCGCTCACCGCGTTCTTCGAGCCGGCGCGCATCGCCACCCTGCCGAACATCACCCAGCCGGAAGAGCTGGTGACCGCGAATGCCCTCTCGTCCGTGACCTGGAGCATCCTCCTCACCTCGGGCGCGATGGTCGGCGGGATCATCGGCCACTTCTTCGGTCCCAGCGTCTCCTTCTTGATGAACAGTCTCTCCTTTGTCGGCTCCGCGCTGCTGTTTGCGGGGATGCGGGTGCCGCCGACGGAGGCGACGCCAGAGCATGAGCGGAAGCACGGCCTGGGGCAGATCCTGGACGGCCTAGCCTATGTCCGCCGCCATCCGGAAGTGCTGCGTGCGCTGAGCGCCAAGCTGGGCTGGGGGCTGGCAGGCGGGGTGCAGGTGCTGCTGCCGGTCTTCGGCGCGAAGGTCTTCCCGATGGCGGGCGACAAAAACAACCAGCTTGGCATCAGCTTCCTCTTCGCCGCCAACGGCCTTGGAACGGCATTGGGGCCGGTCATCGCCCGCCGCTTCACGGGGCGCGACCTTGATCGCACCCGCTGGGCCATCGCCGTCTCGTTTCTGGTCGCGTCCGTCTGGTACGCCTGCATGGCGGGAGCACCGAACCTCTGGACCACCGGCCTCTTCCTGGGGCTGGCGCGCATGCACGGCGCCATCATCTGGGTCTTCAGCACCCTGCTGCTCCAGATGCTGGTCGCCGACCGCTTCCGTGGCCGGGTCTTCGCGGCGGAGACGAGCCTCTTCACGCTGACGATGATGCTCTCCAGCGTGGCGACGAGCCGGGCGCTGGACACGGGGTCGCTCACGGTGCCAAAAGTGATGCTGGCGATGGCTTCCCTCTCTGCGGTGGTGGGACTCTTCTGGGTGGTCAGTCTTCTTAAAGCGGGTCAGGCGGGGAAACCGGCCGAAGAAGTCCCGGTCCCGGACGGCGGGTGAGGCGATACTTTCACTAGTGGCGCATTACAGGGACAGGAGAGAACGCATGGCTTACTTCCGGCTGAATGATGAGCAGGCGGCCCAGTTCGCCGCGGACGGGTACCTGATTGTGCCGGGGCTGCTGAACCCCTCGGAGACGGAGGTTCTCTTCAGCATCGCGAAGGCGGATCAGGACCTGCTGACCAAGGCGAAGGCCGGCCTGGACGGCGCGGGCAACAAGACGGACATCCTGGTGGAGAACGATCTCCACGACGACATCTACAGCGCCATCGCGCAGTCGGAGCGGGTGGTCGGCACCCTCACGCGCCTCCTGGGCGACGAGGTGTACCACTACCACCACAAGATGACCATGAAGGCTCCGTTTGAAGGGGGCGCGTGGGAGTGGCACCAGGATTACGGCTACTGGTACAACAACGGCTGCCTCTTCCCGGACATGGGCAGCGTCATGATTGCCGTGGACCGCTCCGACCGTGAGAACGGCTGCCTCCAGGTGATCCGTGGCTCCCACCGCCTGGGCCGCATTGATCACGGCAGGGTGGCGACCCAGACGGGCGCGGACGTTGACCGGGTGGAAGAGGTGCTCCAACGGATGGAGCGCGTCTACGTGGAGCTGGAGCAGGGCGACGCCGTCTTCTTCCACGCCAACACCCTACACCGCAGCGACACGAACCGCAGCCCCCGGCCGCGCTGGACCTTCCTCTGCTGCTACAACACTCGGCACAACGACCCGTACAAGCTACACCACCATCCCAACTATCAACCCCTGGAGCTCCTCCCGGATGACCAGGTAATAGGCGTGGGCCAGGCGCAGTGGGAACGGATGCAGGTGGGGCAGTCGGTCGGAGCCGGAGTGTAGCGACCGGTTGATTCGCCCCAAGGCAATAGCTAGCAGCCTTGTGCTGCATTCGATCACGGTAGTTGCTTTGATAACCCGTGCCCTCTTTGGACCTGATCGCTCCGTCAGACGGATTCCGCTACCGAAAGTCACGGTATCCGCGGAGTTTTGCGGGGCCACCGAGGTTCCACCGTGATCGAACGCGGCGCGAGGCCGCTGGCTATGGTGGATGGCACATTACAATCGGGTTCACCTCGGAGAATCCATGATCACCAATGACCAGCAATTGAAGGCGACGTTGGAGCGGATTACCCGCTTTCAAGCACAGGTGGCGCATCTCCGGCAGGTAGAGACGAATGCGGAGAACTACCATTTGGCGGTCACCGGCTTCTTGACCGAGTTGGATCGGATGCAGTTAGAGGTCCGCGAGTATCTGAGCGTGCATCCGACCGAACTCGTCGCTGCCTAACATCCGAAGTTGGGTTATCGAGCGAAGGCACCGTCCGAGTGGCCGGAGTAAAGGTAGAAAATGGGAACTGATGAACAAGCCATCCGCGAGCTGAACTCCACCTGGACTGAGGCTGTCAACGCAGGGGAACTTGACCGGTTGCTCTCGTGGATGGCGGACGATGTCGTCCTGAGCGGTCCAGCTCAAGAGCCTTTCGGCCGGGATAGATTCGCCACGGTCTTCTTCTCTGCCCACCAGCAATTCCGCATCCGCTGCGAGAGCGAGATGGAGGAGGTCGTGGTTTTGGGTGAGGTCGCCTACACGCGGTGCCGGGATTCGCTTTCCGTGATCCCGATCGCCGGAGGGGATGAAAGCCGGCTTGCCGGTTACCGACTGACGATCTGGCGCAAGCAGCCCGATGGCCGCTGGCTCCTCGCCCGTGACCTGCATAACTTGACCCCGGTGGAGGCGTCAACGTCGTAACCGGGGCACGGTGATCGGGAGCGGGGGCAGATCGCCGCATCCTGCAAAGGACGCGGGGCCGAGGCGGTGAACAGGGGGGAACCTAATCCCCGCAATTCTTCCCTAACGGTTCCTTCAACGCCATGCGTCCGCTCGTCCCCCTCCTCGCAATCCTGGTTACGCTCGCGGTGCTGCCGGCCGGCTCACAGGGAGCGGGTGCCGCTCCGCCCACGCAGGGGGAGCGGCCCAACGTGCTGCTCATCGTCAGCGACGATCTGAACGACTGGCTCGGGTGCATGAGCCGAGAGGGGCGGGGGCATCCGCAGGTCCGCACTCCGAACCTGGACCGTCTCGCCCGGCGCGGGGTGCTCTTCACCAACGCGCACTGCCAGTCACCGCTCTGCAACCCCTCGCGGACCAGCTTCCTGACGGGACTCCGGCCCTCCACCACCGGGATTTACGCCCTGCAGCCGTGGTTCCGGACCGTCGACCGTTTCCGCCAGCACGTCTCGCTGCCCCAGCACTTTCAGCGCAACGGCTACCGGACCCTGACCACCGGCAAGATCTGGCACGACGGCTATCCAAGGGAGCGTACCGACGGAGAGGAGTTCTCCACCTGGGGGTATGCGGGCAACTTCGGCCCCTCGCCCGCACGGAAGTTTGTGCAGACGCCGGACAAGAACCCGCTGGTGGACTGGGGCACCTACCCGGAGCGGGACGAAGACCAGAGCGATGCCAAGGTCGCGGACTGGTCGGTGCAGCAGTTGCGGCAGCCATCGACGGATCCGTGGTTCCTTTCCATTGGATTCCGCCGGCCGCATGTGCCGTGCTACGCGGGCCAACGGTGGATGGACCTCTACCCGGAAGCTTCCCTCAAGCTGCCGCCCTACCGGCGGGATGATCGCGACGACACGCCGCGCTTCTCCTGGTACCTGCACTGGAAACTCCCCGAACCCCGGCAGGCGTGGCTCGAACGCACCAGCCAGTGGAAGCCGCTGGTCCGCGCCTACCTCGCCAGCATCAGCTTCATGGACAGCCAGGTCGGCCGGGTGATGGATGCGCTGGAGCAGAGCGGCCAGGCGGATCGGACGGTGGTCGTCTTCACCTCCGACCACGGCTGGCATCTGGGCGAGAAGGGGATCACGGGCAAGAACAGCCTGTGGGACCGCTCCACGCGCGTTCCCCTGCTGATTGCCGGTCCGGGCATCGCAAAGGGTCGCCGCTGCGACCGACCCGCGGAGCTTCTCGACATTTACCCCACGCTTGCGCAACTGTGCGGCCTTCCCCAGCCGAAGGGCCTGGATGGGCACAGCCTGGCGCCGCAACTCCGCGATCCGGGCGCAGCTAGGAAGTGGCCCGCGATCACCACGCATGGCCCCGGCAACCACACCGTTAGGACCGAGCGGTGGCGCTACATCCGCTACGCCGACGGGAGCGAGGAGCTGTACGACATGCGCCGCGATCCCAACGAGTGGACCAACTTGGCACGTGACATGGGGCAGGCCGAGCGGAAACGGGAGCTGGCCCGCTGGATTCCGACCGCCGACGCACCCCCGGCACCGGGGAGCGTCGCGCGCCTGATCGAGGTCAAGGAGGGCATTCCCCACTGGGAGACTCGCCCTATCGGCCCGAAGGACCCCATCCCGATGGACGACTGACACGTAGAGGTCCATCGAGCGAGTCGCACGTCAGCAATCTACTCGGGCGGCGCGTAGAGAGCGCAGACGGCTCCGGCGGGGTCGCGGATGACGCAGAAGTCGCCGTAGCCCATCTTGCGCGGTCCGTCCAAAATCTCGCCACCAAGTTCCACGCATCGGTTGGCGCTCTCGGCTACGTTGGCGACGGTCCAGTAGAGGAGCCACTGGGGCGGGACGTTGGCGTTGGTGCCGCGGGCGTGACAGATGCCGGTGACGCTCTCTCCCGTGGCGGGCGAAATCATGTGGTAGTCCTCGTAAGGCTCAACGTCATCGGGCATCGGTTCCGGCGCGCTGGTCCAGCCGATGACCTGCTGGTAGAAGTCGCGAATGCCGGGCGCGTCCGCCACCGTCAGGTCCTGCCACCCGAGGACGCCGATGGACGGCTTGCTGGCGGGCGGGTCACTCGCGGCATCGGCGATCGGTTCAGAGGATTGCTCGTCCATCGTGGTCCCTTTCCGGAGTTGAGGCTGTCATTCACCCCAAGAGCCATAGCCAGCAGCCTTGTGCTGCGTTCGATCACGGTAGCATCTTCGGCAGCCCGTGCCCCCCTTAGACACGGCCGTTCCACCAGGCGGCTTCCGCAACCGTATGTCACCAGATACGTGGGGTTTTGCGGGGCCACCGAGCCTCCACCGTGATCGAACGCGGCACGAGGCCGCTGGCTATGTTTGGGGGGAAGGTGATCGGAGAGGTTACCGCACGCGAACGAAGGCGTTGCCGGGAAGGCGTCTCGCGACGCCTTTCATTTCCAGCAGTAAGAGGGAGCTATTGACCTGGGATGCGGGCATGCCGGACTCAAGGATGAGGTCGTCCACGGGGCGGGACTCGGCGTCGAGGAGTTGGTAGAGGGCTGTCTCTTCCGGAGTGAGGGTTGGGAAGGGCGGAGGCTCGGGGACGTCCAGGCCCAGCGAGCCCTGGATCGGCAAGCAGAGCTCCTGCAGGATGTCCTCCACCGTCTCGACCAGCTTGGCTCCGTCCTTCAGCAGCGCGTGCGGCCCACGGTTCCGGAAGTTCTCCACATTGCCCGGCACCGCCAGCACCTCGCGTCCCTGTTCCAGCGCCGCCTCCGCAGTGATCAACGCGCCACTGCCGATGGGCGCTTCAATGACGACGATGCCGACCGAGAGACCGCTGATGACGCGGTTGCGGCTCGGGAAATGCCACGCGTCCGGCGGGCACATCATCGGGTACTCGGAGACGAGGGCGCCGCTCTGGGCGATGGACGCGGCGAGGGCACGGTTCTCGTAGGGATAGGCGACATCCACGCCGCACCCAAGGCAGGCGAGGGTCCGGCCACCGGCCCGGAGCGCGCCCCCGTGCGCGGCGGTGTCGAGACCCTTGGCAAGGCCGCTCACGATGGTGAATCCCGCTTCCACCAGCTCTGCCGAGAAGCGGTCGGCGAGGCGCTTGCCGTAGTCCGTGGCCTGTCGGCTGCCCACGATGCCGACTGCGCGACTGTCCCCCGGGGTGAGCGTGCCTCGGACGTAGAGCGCGACCGGTGGATCCGGGATCTCACGGAGCAGGCGCGGATACTCCGGCGCGTGCCTGACGATCAAGGTGACACCCAGGCGGTCCATGAGGTCGAGGTCCCGCTGGGTGGCGGCGTAGGCGGGGTCAAGCAGCCGCTCCGCCACCTTCATGGAGCAGCCGCCCAGCCGAGCCAGCTCTATCGCGCTACTTCCGAACAGGCGGTCGGGCGTGTCGAAGGAGTCGAGGAGGCGGTTGAGGCGGCGCGCCGAGGCACCGGTCTTGGTCAGGCGGATCCAGAGCGGCAGGTCAGTCAATTGCGGATTTCGGAATGCGGAATGCGGAATGCGGATGCGGGTTAGCAGGGACTCTAGGTCGGTCCCATCATGCAGTCGTTCCGTCACTCCAAATCGATTTGGCCGACCGTTCCACGGCAGGCGCTCGCTTCCCTGCCAAAAAGGTGCCTGGTACGGTAGGCAAAGATGGAGAGTGGCGGGGCACGCGCAAACCGCCCCAGGTGCCAGTTCTGGGGCGGTCTTGCTGCATTCCCCAATTCCGGGCCGCTAATGCTCGGGTCGAGATGGTGTGAGGTGTGAGGAGACTGCCTCCCACCTACGAACAACCCGCATTCCATTCCGCACTCCGCAATCCGCATTCCGCAATTGCCTCAGGGCTTGCGTTGGGTCATCGCCAAGGTGTAGCTGGGGATCGCCTCGTTGCCGAAGCCGCCCTTGGAGTGCTCGTAGATGCGGACGTAGTAGGTGCCCTTTGCCAGCTTCTTCCGGATGCGGGAGAAGGTCGTAGACACGCTCGCGTCATCGTTGAGGGCAAGGCGGCTGCCGCTTTTGTTGAGCAGTTCCATCACCGTGTCGCCCTCCGGGCCGGCGGTGGTGAGGGTGACGATCCGCGTGGCGGTGAGGGTGAACTTGGCGTAGTCCTGGTTGCCGACGACGTGAATGCTCCGGTTCTGGGTCTGATTGTTGGCCAGAACCTTCGCGGTAGCGCGGGTGTCGTCCACTTCGAATGGGTCCGGCGGGATGCTGATGGTGAACGCAGCGGCGCTGGTATCACTGACCCCAGAGTCGCTCACGGAGCTGATCCGGACCCTGGCCAGCGTGGTGAGCGTGGTGGGAGCGGTGACCTGCCGACTTCCGGTGTTCGGGACGGAACCGGCCAGGTCGATCCAGCCAGCGCCGTTGTCCGTGGAGATCTCAATCCGGATGTTCGACGACAGCCCCTCGCTGGTCCAGGTCACGGTCTGTGCGGCCCCGAACGACCACACTTCACCGCCGTTCGGCGAGGTGAGGGTGAGGGTGGCCACCGCAGTGGGCGTGATGGTCAGCGAGAGCGTATAGGAGAGGATCGTCCCCGCTGCCGAGAAGGCGCGCGCCTTGAGGAAATAGGTGCCTGCCGCAAGCGTCCCCGAAGAGATACGGGAGTAGAGGTTGGAGGTGGGGGTGATGTCGTCGTTCTCCGCAAGCTCCGTGGTCCCATTGGATGCGTACAGCTCGAGGATGGTGTCATCGACCGTCGGGTTGGAGCCGCCGGTCTCCGCGACCAGGGTACCACCGCCTGCGGGGATGGTCAGGATCGCCCAATCCTCATCGCCCGCCACATGGATACTGCGGGTCTGGGTCTGGCCCGAAGTGATGGTCTTGGCCGTCCCGGAAGTGTTGTCTGGCTCGAAGGCGTCCCCGGTGGGCGGGACGCGGATGGTGAAGTTTGCGTCGCTGATGTCCAGCACCGCGTTGTTGGCGACGGATACCACGCGGACCCGCGCCTGTGTGGTGCCGGTGGCGGGAACGGTGACGGACTCCGTCCCGTCGTTGGCGGTGTTGGCCACCAGGCTGATCCAGGGCCCTGCCGCTCCCGTGGTCGAGATATCCAGGTTCACGTTGCCCGTCACGTTGCTGCTGCTCCACATCACAGTCTGCTGGGAGTTGATGTCCCAGGTCTCCCCGCCATTAGGAGAGGTGATGCCGAGGCTGGGAGTTCCTGGCGTCACGTCACCAGAGCGGCCGAAGACGACGTACTGCGACTGGGAGAAGGAACCGCCGTTGCCGCCCTGGAGCGCGACGTTGGAAGCGACCATCAGCTTCGGGTTGGAGCGCAACGGGTGAATCGTGACGTAGTCGCCCCACTCCGCTTCGGACGGACCATGGGTTCCCGCGAAGCCGTTGGGAGTTGCGAGCGCGGTATTCCCCGTGACAAATCCGAACTGCGGTGTCGGGAAGATGCTACCACCGCCCGCCACGCATGTGACACCCACTTCACCATCGGAGTTGGGAGCGAAGGCCGGGTAGGCGACGGCGAAGCTGGAACTGGAGATGTTGCCGTCGCCAATCTTCGCCAGCGTGGTGGCATTCACCCGTACGATGCCGACGTAGGGCTGCGAACGGGTGACCCCTCCCTGCGTGCCACGACCGGCGGTCCACCCAAACCAGAGCTCATTGCCTGCCTTCGCGCCAGCGGTAATCCGATCATCCACGCGGGCCATCCAGTTGAAGCCATCGGGTGTGCTCGTCGTGTAATTCGTGTCCTGCCATGCGGCTGTGGCGACGTCCGCAGAGGCGATCGTGGTGGCGTCCACCCCACTTTCCGGCCAGCGGAAGATCCGCATGGAGCTGGTGTTGTTGTGAGACGCGAAATACTGGATGTCCGTGGAGCCCTGTGCAAACCGGAAGGAAGCGTTGGCGGAAGAGACCGCGCCTGCAAAGGTGAAGCTGCCGCCGTTGACCAGGTCGCTCATCGGAATGCGGATGACGGCGGCCTGCTGGAAGATGTCACTCGCGTTGAAGATATTGCAGCTCAGGTAGACGTTGTTGCTGCTCACCGTCAGGTCCGGGTAGTCGAGCCAGCGGCCGGCAGTGGTGATGCTTCGGGAGAAGACCAGTGAATGCTGCCACTGGTTGGCCGCCACCTGCGCGGGCGTGGCCCACGCAACGCGGTAGTAGTTCTCGCTGGAGCCGTTCTTGAGGTACTGGAGGATCCAGACGAAGTAGTCCTGGCCGTTGAAGTTGAACGACTCGACCAACTGGTCGCAGCAGAAGAAGCCGGCGGCATCGTTGGGGAAGAGGGTGTAGGGGTTGACGAAGGTCCAACTGGTCCCGCCGTCCGCCGACCGCGCCGCGTACCAGTTGGCGGTGTAGAAGGCCGTGTTGCCGGCCGTGGCCACGCTCGGCTCGTGGACCGTGGAGCGGGTCCCGGTGTTGACGCTGGCGAGGTTGGCGGGAAGCTTGGCGACGGAGAACGCGACCGGGTCACTGCTGGCGCGGGGTGCCACGCGAGGCGTGATGCTCGTGCCGGAAACCGGATTGTAGGGGACGAACGCGCCTTCCTTGAGGATCGGCATCCGCGGGTTGCCTTCGATCTTCTTCTCAATTGCTTCGGGGTCGAAGTTCTGCGGCATGACGCGCTGCGGCTTGCCGGACGTCTGACCATAGCCAATGCTGCGCCCGGGGCGAGCCTTCGCCACGACGGTCCACCGACCACCTTGCGCCTCCGACGGACTCTGGAGCAGACACAGCAGGACCCCCAGTGCCGGCAGCGCAAGCAGCGCTCCGGTCGCACGCAATCGTCCTAACATGGCTCTACTCCTCCCAGCAAATGGCAATGGACCGACCAATGGAGGGGTTGACTTCAGCAACTCATCCCCTGCCAGTTGGCACCAATCTTCATATACGGCGCGGCGGGACACGGCGCAGTACCACTGGGCAGGGGTTTTATCATCCGCTTCCATCGCGACCGTCAGGAAGCGGCACTTCGGACCTAAAGCCTGGCTGCGGCATGACGCGCTACCTCACGGTCGCGGTTCGGGTTTCGGCGCGATGGCGGCACATGAGGGGATCGAACCGCAGTGACGCGGAGAGCGCAGAGGCGAGGGCATTGGAGACGCCAGCGGCCCGGGGAGCTTTCTGACTGCGTTTTCCGCGCTCTCTACGTCCACTGCGGTGAAAGTGGACCCCCTCAGTGCCGCTTCTTGGGCTCAACCTGAGGCAGCCGCCCCGACGCGCGCTGATCCAACTGCTGGCGCTGGAGCGCCCTATGCGGCCGCTGCAGTCTCTCGTCCAGGAACCGCGTCCACCGCCGCATCCACGGTCGGATATGTCTGCATGATTGTGTCGAGACGGGTGAGGCTGAGCATCCGGCTGATCGTGCCGTTGGCTCCGGCCAGGTAGAGCGCCCCGCCGCCCGGCCGCAGCCGCTTGGTGGCGCCCAGCAGTGTTCCGAAGCCGCTGCTGTCCATGAAGGTGACTTTGGAGAGGTCGATTACGAGGTGCTGATTACCCTCGGAGACCAGGTTCACGACCGCTTGTTTGAAGACGGGTGAGGTGTAGATATCGATCTCGCCACTCACGGAAAGGACCGGCACATCGTTGACGCGGCGGACGTCATGGTCCAGGCGCAGAGGATTGCTCATGGAGAAGGCTCCTGTAGGAGATGGAGAGACGGAGAGGGGGAGAGGGAGCGACAAAGCGATGGAGCGATGGAGCGATAGAGAGACGGGACAACCTCTTGCCTCCAGCTATCCCGCATTCCAATCCGCAATCTGCAATCCGCAATTGGCTGGCCGGTTCGCTCGGTTGCACAGCCGAAGATACCACCACCAGAACGGTTTCTAACCTCCTGCAGCTCGCCGGATTGTCCAGCTAGCGGGTAGACTGAAAGCCAGCCGTTATGTTGCTGGCCGGAGCAGTGTCCATCCCATGAGTGAGCCGCATCTACAGCAGCGCCTGACCCCGGAGCAGCGGCAGCGGTTCGAGGAGGAGGAAGCTCGCCGAGAAGCGGAGCGCGCCGCTGACATGGCGAGGCAGCGGGAGCAGTCCCAAGGCTCCGAACTCGACTCCTACGTCTCGCGCCGCATGGCACGGGAGCTGGAAGCGATCCTTGACGACCAGCGCCGTGCGCAAGAAGAAGAGCAGCGCCAGAGCGGGGGCGCGGCACCGCAGAACGCCTACCTGCTGCTTCTCCAGGGAGTGGTCATCAGCATTGCGCTGGTTGTCCTGCTCTTCAGCATGAACCGGACCTGACCGATTGCGGGCTTCGGTCGGTGAGCAAGTCCTGCTCTGCTCGTGCGTAAATGTGCTGTATCTTAGGCGTCGCGCGGAGATAACCGAATCGTACCCGTTGCCCTGGCGTGCCTGCGGATGCTCACCGTACGAAGCAGTAGTTTTCGCGCGACGCCGTAGCTGAACAGCATCATGCGCGGAGGGGCCTGCCCCCCGGCCCCCAATCCTGCAATCCTGGGGGAGAATCTCGCCGCCACGAATGCAGCCGCTCGGCCAGTCATGATCCGGCACCCTTTCATGCGCCGGGGTTCTCCTGATGGACTGGGCGAGGTGGAAGGAGGGCCGTGTGATTATCGGACGCATCACGCGCGCCAGGGTTTACCGGCGTAGCGCGTGCGGAAACCCAGCTAGGGCCAGGGGCGTATACTTACGCGAGCCGAACACCGGGGTGCGACCCGGCTTTTGTGTGATGACCCCGGTCTGGGGCCGTCTGGGGGAAGGACGCGAGAAATGCAGATTGTCAGCGGAAAGGTGTTCGGCGCGGGCCTCGTGGCTCTTCTGCTGGTGACCGGTAGCTCGGGCGAAGGCTATGCCCAGGCGGGGAAGAAATCAGCGCATTTCAACATCAACTCGGTCCGCAGCGGACCGGGGATGCAGATGACGGTGACCGGCGAGGTCTGGGTCACGACCAGCCGCGCCCGGATGGAAGTCAAGGACCCGATGGCGGGCGAGGCGCTGGTCCTGGTGACCAACGGCTACATCTACCAGTTGGACAAGAAGACGAAGAAGGGCATGCGGGTCCCGCTGCCGCCCGCGATGAAGAACAGCACGGACAACTTCAACTTCTTCATGAGCCAGTTCGCGTTCGATGCCACCACGGCGCTGAAGAACGCGAAGAAGGTCCGCTCCGAGGCGGTCAGCGGCATCACCTGCGATGTCCTGACCCGCACCGCCACCTCCGGCGACGCCACCCGCACCGTGACGGTCTGGATGCCGCAAAAGCAGCAGCCGCAATTCCCGATCAAGGTGTTCCAAGAGGACAAGCTGCAGAAGCCGGGCGCGAACCTGAACGAGTCGATGACCATCACGCTGAGCAATGTACAGGTTGGGATCGATGTCCCGGACAGCCGGTTCGTGATTCCCACGGGCTACAACATCCAGACCGCTAAGCCCGGCGCGGCGAAGCCGGGAGCGCCTGGGCGACCGAGCGCGGGCAAGAAGAAGTAAGCGGATGGAATGCGGATTCAAGGGATGCGCGATGCGGCTCCCAGTGAGCAGGGCATGGGTAGTTCTTAGATCATTGGGGTAGCGAGCGGTCGCGCCCGACATCGGCTGAACCCGATGTCTATCCACGCGAACCCCCGCTCTGCGGGCTAGGGGGTGCGTGGACCCGCGGGGATTGACAGCGGTCCCATCGTGCCGGAGATTCGCGCCCTTCGAGTTGCGGAGCGAAGTTGCCGGGGCCTGCGGAAATCCTCGGCGGGATGTCGAACGGGGAGGGGTCACATCGGCCTCTCCCCTGTTTATCCCAAGCCCATGACCGCACGTAGCCGCGACATCGCCATCCTAGGTAACCCGGTTTCGGGCGGCGGCAAGGGCGGGGCCGTCATGGCAATGGTCGAAGCCGCCGCCAGGAAGCGAGGGCTCACGCCGATCCTGTTGCGCACCGAGCGGGCCGGGCACGCGGTGGACCTTGCGGCGAAAGCGGGAGGCCAGGTTCCACGGCTCCTCGTGGCGGGCGGCGACGGAACCCTGCGGGACGCGGTTCATGGTTTGTTGCGTGCCGGCGCGCTGGAGACCACGACCGTGGGGATCATCCCCGCCGGGACCGGGAACGACTTCATCCGCACGCTCGGCATCCCACGCGACATTGCGGCGGCGACTGAAGTCGCGCTGGGTGAAGCCACGCGTGCCGTGGACCTGTGGCGCTGGAACGAGAGTCCGTTCATCAACCTCGCCGGCGTGGGCTTCGATGCGGCGGTGGCGGGCGCGGTGAATCGGCGGTTCAAGCGGCTCGGGGGAACGCTGGCTTACGTGGCTGCGGTGCTGGTGACCCTCCCGCGCTTCCAGCCCCCTCACCTGCACCTCTCCTGGGGCCACGCCGAGGGCGAGACGCCGGGAGAGTGGGACGGAAAGGCGTGGCTGGCGGCGTTCGGGAACGGCCGCTGCTACGGTGGCGGCATGCAGATCGCGCCGGCAGCGGAGCCGGACGACCGCCTGCTGGATCTCACCGTGATCGGCAACCTCTCACGCCTGGAACTGCTGCGCCAGTTCCCGACGCTCTTCTCGGGAGCGCATGTCCGGCACCCGCAGGTGAGCACGTTTCGGGTCGGCAGCGTCCGCCTCCGCGCCGCCCCAATGGACGCCACCATTGATGGCGAGCTGATTGACCGCGCACCGGCGGAGATTGCGCTGCTGCCAGAGCGGGTTCTCATTCATGTGCCGGGTTGACCTGCCATACGCGCAGGAGAGGCACGTTCGACGATTGCGGCGCTCCCGCCGAACCGTTCCCGCAGGGAAGGCCCCAACCGGTCATTCGCCCCACGAACCATAGACAGCGGCCTTGTGCCGCGTTCGATCACGATGGACGTCCGGTGGAGCGTGAACCCGTTGGCGTACAGTGACTTTCGGTACGGAAACCGCCTGGCGGAATCATCCTGTCTATGGGGGGCACGGGCTACCCAGACTGCTACCGTGATCGAACGCAGCACTGAGGCTGCTGGCTATGGGCCGTGGCAGGTGACCGGTCGGTCAGATCGGGATGGAGTGATAGAGCGACAGCGAGACGGGACAACCTCCTGCCTTGAGCCAACCGGTATCCCAATCCGAAATCCGAAATCCGAAATTGACTGACCGTTCAGTCCGGCACTCCCTGGTAGCCTTCCGCGGAGGTGACGCGCCATTCCTCGCCGGGGAAGAGCCAGAGGTAGCGGACCGGGTCCTTCTTCAGCTTGAGGGTCATCGGCACGGTGGTAGCGCCGGTTCCTTCGCCGACCCCGGCCTCCAGCGTGAAACTGACGCTACCGGTCCGCCCTTCCGGATCGAGCTGGATCTGGATCGACTGGCTGGGGATGTTGAGGCTGATCTCCTTGTGCTCCCGTAGGTAGCGGCCAATCTGGAAGCGCATGCTGCTGTCCGAGAGGCCGAGGCCGTCCCGGTAATCCTCCGAGAGGAACTTCGAGACACCGGTCGGCTCCCTCCGCTCGGCCGCCGCCTCGCCATCGAAGAGCATCTGGCGAATCTGGGCGTCGTCCGAACCCTTGGGCCTGGCGGCGTCGAGCGTCCGCTTCACCCAGAGCCCGCCACCGGCCAGCAGCATCACCGCTACCAGCAATCCCACCACGCGTGCGTTCATGGTCCGCTCCCTTCTCCCCATACTAACGGGTGCCGCTGTCCAAAGCCGTGCCATGCAGCGGCTGGAGAACGCTGCTCCATCCCAATTCGCCAAGGCTCTGCAACATAATAGGCCCGGCGAGAACTCCTGGCCGATGCCGGGTGCCGCCTCGCGAGACCGCCCGGAATGAATGACTCCGATGGACGCTCCTCCCACCCACCCAAAGAGGTTTCCGCGCGGCATCCGCCTCGCGCTGCTGATGCTGGTCCTGCTCTTCCTCGCGCTGCTGGGAACCATGCGTCCGGCCCCGGACCCTGTTGAAGAGAAACCCTCGGCCAACGCCATGCCGACCGCCGATCCGTTCAGCGTGGCGCGTGCGGAGCGCGGAGCCTGGCAGGATCTGGGCCAGGGGCTTGGTCGGATTGCGTGGGTGGAGACGCGCTCCGACCCGAGCGTGGAGCCACCGCGCAATCCGGGATGGACGGTTGCGCCGGGACTTTGGGACCTCGAATGGACTCCCGGAAAGCAACCCGAGGGGGGCGCGTCCTTTGGCCCAACGGGAGAACTGGCCGCGGCGTGGTACTTGGTCCAGTCGACCCGCCCGAGCTTGGAGCTTTGGCACGTGGACAAGCGGGCGGTCAGTGTGACGGACGCGGATGGCACGGCCCGTGAATGGGCCGGCGGCTCCGGGGCGTCCCGCCTGGATGACGGCCAGCGCCTGCAGTATGTCTACCTGCTGGTCCCGCGAGACCAGGCGGGCCGGGGCGCCCGCATCCACCTCGTTCTGACCCGCTTCGACCGTCCGCAGACGCGCACCGCACCGGTCACCCTTCCGTTCTAGCTGCGTGACAAGGAGCTTCGGATAGGTTGAAAGGGAGAGTGGGGGAATGGGGGAATGGGGGACATCCAGGCCGGAGCCTCTCCCATTCACCCTCTCGCCCATTCTCCCATTCCGCCGGAATAGCGCAATTCTCTCTTGACAAACTACTAGGCTGCTCAGCATTTCCGCAATCCTCTACTGGAGAGAATGCGGATGGCGCACGGACGGTTGGGTTGTCGTTGGCGAAGCTTGCGGTTAGTGATGGATCGGGATGCGGGTGGAGACCCAGCTCTCCGCCCTCTCACACCAGCCTGCCAGGCATTCGACCATCGGCTGGAGCACTTTTTCCAAGCGGTCCGTGGCCACGTAGCTCTTCATCTCAACGGTCTGGACGATGCTATCGAGTTTGGGTGCTTGCTTGAACATTTTGGACCTCTCGGCATCGAGTTACCCGGTTTTGGATTACCCGATGAGGTCACAGTCCAATCATGGCCCTGGTCGGAAGGTCGTGGTGCGAAGGTGGTGCCCACACCTCATGGATTGGATGGGGTTAGAAGGACGGCTGGTTAGTTCCCTTCGGTGCGGGGTTAGCTGGGATCTACTTGGGATTCCCTCGGACGCGAGGGATTGGCGGCCTAGCTGGTGGTGCCTGCCCCGGGGAATGACACCTGGTCCTTTGGGCCGGAGCCGGAACCATCCGGGAATGGCTTGTCCCCATGGACGGTTCTTCACGCAGTCATGCGCCGAGGGCTTCTCGCCAGCGGGCCTCATCGTAGCCGAAGAGGTAGCGGCCGTCTTCCATTACCAGGATGGGGCGGCGGACGAGGTTGGCGTTGGCGGCCATTCGTTCTAACGCTTCCTCCCGCGAGGGCGGATTGAGCCGGTAGCCGCGCTCCCGGTACTCCTCGTTCCGCGGGTTGAGAAAATCGGTGAAGGTGCGCTCCCCAATGAGAGAGTCGAGCTCCGGCGCGGAGAGGGGAGACCGGGACATGTCGCTCTCTTCCGCGCTCACCTTCAGTTCGGCGAGGAGGGCACGGGCCTTGCGGCATGTGCTGCAGGTCGACTTGTAGTAGAAGGTCGGCATGGTAGGTAGGTGGTCGATCCACGGATGCGCCACGTTGGCAAGTAAGGTGATGAAGCGGGGGCGCGGTGCCAATTCTATCTTTACAAGCCGATTGCTCGGTATCCAATGAAGCCTTCATCCCCCGATCTTCCGGAAGCAGGGTGAACCATTGGGACCCGTTGCCAGGCTAAATCGGGTAAGCTACGCAGGGTTGCGTGGCATCCCTCGCCGGGAAACGTGATTTAAGGAAGCGTTCAGCTTCACCGGCGCTTAAACTATTGAACTCGAGCGCCGCATGGGTGCGGCGCCCGAGTGCCGTGAGGCGTTTATGGCCACCGTTGTTGAGCGGGCCGGTACCGAGAATCCCTGGGCAGGCGTCGGGGATCTGAACCTAGCCTACCTCCTGGACCTTTACGACACTTATCACGCCGATCCAGCCTCGGTGCCCCCGGCGGTCCGGGCGCAGTTCGATCAGTGGGGGCCGCCTCCGGCACCCGCCGAGAGCGGCGCGGCCTCCCCCGGAGGGGCAAGCAGCGCCCGCCACGCACCCGCGCAGCCCTCCCCCACCGACTTCGTCAAGGTGGCGGCCGCGATGGAACTGGCGGTGGCGATCCGCAGCCACGGACACCGCGCCGCTCACCTCGATCCCTTGGGCAGCGAGCCGCCGGGCGACGCGGCGCTCCTGGCCGAAACGCACGGCATCCGCGAAGAGGATCTGGCGGAACTTCCGGCCAGCATTGTGGGTGGCCCATTGGCCGACCGAGCCGGCAACGCCCTGGCGGCAATCCGTCACCTGCGCAAGGTGTACCAGGGTTCCACGGGCTACGAGTTCGAGCACGTCTCCAACTCCGCAGAGCGCCAGTGGCTCCGGAGCGCGGTCGAGAGCGGCGAGTTCCGGCCGCCGAAGGACCCGATCAATGAACTGGCCCTGCTCAAGCGGCTGACGGAGGTCGGTGCCCTTGAGCGGTTCCTTCAAACCGCCTTCACGGGACAGACACGCTTCTCGCTGGAGGGGCTGGGGATCATGGTCCCGGTTCTCGACGAGATTGTGGGGGCGGCGGCAGAAGCGGGCACGCGGAGCGTCATGCTCGGGATGGCCCACCGGGGACGGCTGAACGTCCTGGCGCACGTCCTGGGCAAGCCGTATGAGGAGCTGATCGGCGAGTTCATGGGACGCCACCAGCGGGACAGCGTTTCCATCCGCCTCTCCTCCCGGCGGCAGGGCAGTGGCGATACCGGTTTCACCGGCGATGTGAAGTACCACCTTGGCGCGAGGCGGGCCTTCAAAGGCGGACAGGCGGTGGACTTGACCGTGGTGATGATCCCGAACCCCAGCCACCTGGAGTGGGTCAACCCGGTGGTCGAGGGAATCACCCGCGCCTCCGACGAGCGGCGCGACCAACCGGGTCCGGCCATCCAGGATGAGCTGGCTTCCCTCGCGGTCCTGATTCACGGCGATGCCGCGTTCCCCGGCCAGGGGATCGTGGCGGAGACGCTCAACCTCTCGCGTCTGCCCGGCTACCGCACCGGCGGCACGCTCCACATCATCGCCAACAACCAGCTCGGCTTCACCACGACGCCCGCGAGCGGACGGTCGACCCTCTACGCCAGCGACCTCGCCAAGGGCTTCGAGATCCCGGTCATCCACGTGAACGCGGACGACGTGGAAGCGTGCGTGGCGGCGGCGCGGCTAGCACATGCCTACCGCGAGCGGTTCCGCAGTGACGTGGTGCTGGACCTGATCGGCTACCGTCGGTGGGGCCACAACGAGGGGGACGAGCCAGCCTTCACCCAGCCGGTCCTCTACAAGACGATTGCCGAGCATCCCAGGGTCCGCAAGCGCTGGGCGAACGAACTGGTGCGCCGGGGGCTGATCACGGAACAGGAAGCCGAGGGGATGCTGCAGGCCGCCATCGAGCACCTGCACTCCATTCGCCAGCAGCTCCTCAATGAGCCGAAGCCGGACGCCGCCAACGGCCGGATCACCTCCGGCTTTGAGGCAGGTGGCCAGCAGGGCGGCTACGGACACCAGGGCGTGGCTGCCGAGATCCGCTCCGCGCTCCCTGCCGAGACGGTCACTCGGCTCAATCGCGAGCTGTACACCTTCCCTGCGGAGTTCAACCTCCATCCGAAGCTGGAGAAGTCGTTCGCCCGCCGGCGCGATGGGCTGGGGGTCGACCCTGACTTGCGCGTTGACTGGGCGCATGCCGAGGCGCTTGCTTTCGCCAGCGTGCTGGCGGAGGGCATGCCGATCCGGCTCACCGGGCAGGATGTGAGTCGCGGCACCTTCAGCCAGCGGCACGCCCAACTCTTCGACGCCGTCACCGGGCAGGGCTTCGTGCCGCTGCAGGCGATCCCTTCGGCGCGCGCTTCATTCCAGATTTGGGACAGCCCGCTCTCCGAACAGGCGACCCTCGGGTTCGAGTTCGGCTACAGCGCCCAGGCACCGGAAGCGATGGTCCTCTGGGAAGCGCAGTACGGCGACTTCGTCAACGTGCCACAGGCCATCATCGACCAGTCCATCGTCTCCGCACGCAACAAGTGGGACCAGGTCTCAGCGGTGGTGATGCTCCTCCCGCACGGCTACGAGGGCGCCGGGCCGGAACACTCCAGCGCACGGCTAGAGCGCTTCCTGCAGATGGCTGCGGAGGACAACGTCCGCATCGCCAACTGCACCACGGCGGCCCAGTACTACCACCTGCTCCGTCGGCACGCACACCTGCTCAAAGAGGACCCTCGCCCGCTCATCGTCTTCTCGCCGAAGAGCCTGCTGCGTAACCCGCTGGCCACCTCCCGCTTCGAGGATCTGGTGGAAGGCGAGTTCATGCGCGTGTTGGACGACGACCGCCCCATCACCGATCCAGGGAGCGTGCGGCGGGCGGTGTTCTGCAGCGGCAAGGTGTACCAGGACCTCTATGCCGCCCGCGAGAAGGTGGAGGGGCCCACGCACTTCGTCTCGGTCCACCGGGTTGAAGAGCTCTATCCCTTCCCTGCGGAAGCGGTGAGCGAGGTGATTCAGGGCTTCCCCAACCTGGAAGAAGTGGTGTGGCTGCAGGAAGAGCCGCGCAACATGGGCGCGTGGACCTACGTCGCGCCGAAGCTGCGCGACATCACGGACAATCTGCGCCCCGGAATGCCGCTCCGCTACATCGGTCGGACGCGCCGGGCCAGCCCCTCCGAGGGGTCGCACGGATGGCACCTCAAGGAGCAGAACCGGCTGGTCGCTGCGGCGCTCGCCCCGCTCTGTTTGGAGGGCTACGCGCCGGACGGTTCCAAAACGGAGGGCGAAGCAGACGTGGCGCTGAACGGAATGCCGGCCCGCGCGCCGAGGCGGCGGACCAGGAAAGAGGTTGAGCATGCCGGGTGAGATTCGAGTGCCCACGCTGGGCGAGTCGGTGGTCGAGGCAACGATTGGCCGCTGGCTGAAGCGTGTCGGGGAGCCGGTCAAGGTCGGCGAGCCGCTGGTCGAACTGGAGACGGACAAGGTGAACGTGGAGGTCTCCGCTGACTTTGCAGGGACTCTGGAGACGCACCTGAAGCCGGAGGGAGAGATCGTCCGGCCCGGTGACACCATCGGCATGATCGGGGTGAACGGCAGTGCCGGCACCACGCCATCCAATGGCGCGTCCGCACCCGCTCCGGCCGCCGCGACGACACCCGACGCTGCGCCTGCGCTCACCGCAGCGGAAAGCGAAATCCGCGCCACGCCCCTCGCGGCCCGCGTGGCGGGTGAGCTGGGCGTGAACATTTCCGAAGTGCCGCCCACCGGTCCCGGCCATAAGGTAGTTCGGGACGACGTGCAGGCTTTTGTTCAGCATCCGGCCGCTGCCCCGGCCGCAGTTGCGCCTACTACGGCTCCCGCTGTCGCGCCAGCACCGGTTTCCGATCCGCTCGGCCGTGCGGAGAAGCGCCAGAAGCTGAGCCGCCGCCGCCTCACCATCGCGCGTCGGTTGGTGGAAGCGCAGCACACGGCGGCCATGCTCACTACCTTCAATGAAGTGGACCTGAGCGCCGTGATGGCGATCCGGGCACGCCGCAAAGAGGAGTTCCTCAAGAAGCACGGGGTCGGCCTCGGCTTCATGAGCTTCTTCACCAAGGCATCCATCGGCGCGCTGCGGGCTTTCCCGCAGATCAACGCGGAGCTTCAAGGCGACGAGCTGGTCCTTAAGGAGTACTTCGACATCGGGATTGCCATTGGCGACAAGGAAGGGCTGGTGGTCCCGGTCATCCGTGACGCGGACAAGCTGACCTTCACCGGCATCGAGCAAGCGATCCAGGGATACGCGCAGAAGTCGAAAGACAAGGCGCTGACGGTGGAAGACCTCCGCGGCGGCACCTTCACCATCACCAACGGCGGCGTCTTCGGGTCGCTGCTCTCCACGCCGATCCTCAACCCGCCGCAGGTCGGCATCCTCGGGATGCACAAGATCCAGGAGCGGCCGGTGGCAGTGGGCGGCGAGGTGGTGATCCGCCCGATCATGTATCTCGCGCTGACCTACGATCATCGCGTGGTGGACGGACGCGAGGCGGTCCAGTTCCTGGTCAAGATCAAGGAGCTGCTGGAGGACCCGGAGCGGCTACTGCTCGAGGGATAGAACCGCCAAGCCGCCAAGGGCGGCAAGAGGGAATTGGAGCGCGGCTACGCGGATGCGCGGCATTGCGGCTGACACCGCTGGTCACGAGTGTGGAATGAACCGAAGGGCGGCCAATGGCCGCCCTTCGGCGTAAAGCGGAGATCGGTCCACCAGGGACCACGAACCACACGGCGGCGATTGCGCCCCCTTGAATCTCGCTTGGACCAGGGGTTGTGCGAGTTGACCACCGGGAGCGGTGCGCCGCCGGGTCTACGTGTAGGTGAAGCGAACGGATCGCTCCGAGTTTCCGATCTCCGCCTCCTGACCGGCACCGGAGCGCCGGCCAAGCCGTCACACTTCGAAGAGGTCCACTTCCACGTCCATCTCGACCTCGCGCGCGTTGCCGGAGCGGATGGCCTGCTTGAACGCGAGGGCGCGCCGGGTGGCGGCGTTCACCAGCTCCTGCGCTTCCGGGAGAGGGACCACCGCCTGGGCGTACTCGTTGTCCTTGTCCCGGGTGCGGGTCGACATCCCATAGGCGTAAGGGTTGGCGGGTTCCGGCGAGGCGGCCTTGGCCCAGAGCGCCTTGGCCCTGTTGGCCGCCGCAACGAGCTGCAGCACCCGTTGAAGGCTGATCCGCTCGCCCTGGACCTCCACCTCCACCCGCAGGTTATAGGCGGACTGCACCTCCTGCAGCCGGGCGATGCGCCCCTGCACGCCGTCCAACTCTGTCATCAGGTCGCGGGGATCCTGCGGCGGGGGCTCACCCTCAAAGGCGAAGAGCGAGGCCTGGATCTGCGCGTCCAGGGTCTTCACGCGCTCCCGCAGGAAGTCGAGAGCGTCCAGGATCCGGTTGCCAGTCACGGTCATTGAGCACCTCCATTGGTTGCCACAAGTGCGTGAGTCCGTTGGAAGGCGCGGGGGCAGGTTCCTGCGCCAACTTGGCTGTTGCCGTCGGACGGATTGGACTGGCAAAAAGAAAGCCCTTCCCTGCGCGCATTTTCTGGCTGCTAAGCCGGGCGCGTTCAGAGAAGGGCGGTGGAACGGTGGGAGTTAACCCCCGCCGGACCGCAGCCTACAGCTCCCATGGGAGCCTGCCGGTCCGGGAGCCGCTTCGAGGGCCCCTCGAACCGGGATAGAATTCGCGCCAGGATCGAGGCGCTCCCCCAGGCGGCTACCGGTCGGCGCACCGTGCCGGCAGTCGGATGGGGCTCGGCCCCAGCGCTGATTAAAGGTAACCCGCGCGGACCCATTGAACAACGCAAGTGTTCCGATCCCTGCCATTTGCTCTGCTGATGGAAGTGCTGCTCAGATGGATCGCCTCACCCAGATCGAATCGCTGCTCATCCGCGACCTCCGGGCGCTGGTCACGCTTGCGGAGCGCAAGCACTTCGCACACGCAGCGGACGAGGTCGGCCTTTCTCAGCCGACCCTGAGCGCACTGGTGAAGCGGCTGGAGGGGATTTACGGCGTCACGCTCTTCGCGCGGACCTCCCGAAGCTTCGCCATCACGCCGGAAGGCGAGGCCGTGATCCGGCAGGCCCGCGTGGTGCTGGAGGAGCTCTCGCGGCTGGCGAACGCGCTGGATGACCAGGACGCGCTGCTGACGGGCCGCTTCCGCATCGGGGTGATCCCCACTCTAGCCTCCTACTACATCCCCAGCTTTCTCCCCGCGCTGACCGCCACCTATCCGCGCCTGGAACTGGTGCTGGTGGAGGCCAAGACGGACGTTCTGCTCCATCAGCTTCGCCACCGGGAAGTGGACGCGGCCCTCCTCGCCCTACCGACCGAGGACCCCGAGATGCAGGAGATGCCGCTCTTCCGGGAGCCGTTCGCGCTGGCCGTTCCGGTGGGGCATCCGCTTGCGGAGCGCGCGGAGGTCACCACGCAGGAGGTCGACCTGCGCGAACTGCTGCTCCTGGAGCCGGGAAACTGCCTTCGGGACCAGACGCTGGACGCCTGCGGCACCCGCCGCCCCGGCGATGTACGGCCAGTTCACGCCACCAGCCTGGAAACGCTGCGCTACATGGTGGCCACGCGGGTCGGCATTGGGGTGCTGCCGCGGCTGGCGACGGTGGAACGGCACATCCCCAACCTGGCGGTGCGCTACATCCCGTTCACCCCGCCTGGCCCGTCACGGGTAATTGGCCTCGTCTCCCAGCGCCACGGCCGCCACCGCCGGGACCTCGCGGCCATGGCAGAGTGCCTCTGCGCCGAACTGCCGCCCGAGGTGAGCGCCCTTTAACGTGCCTGGGCTTGGTTGCACATCCACCGGGCTATCGGACTCGATCGAATTGGCTGTGGACCCGGTACCGCTTTCGGTACTCGGTAGGTGGGTGCGGGCGGTACGCCCGTGCGACGTGGGTCTCTCCAGACCACTGTCCCGATCCGGCGATCCGGCTGGCGTCGTTGACGGTGCCTTGCCTCCTGGCTATACTTTACCCGGCTGGGCGCGGGGTGCGCGTGGCCCTTTGGGATTTAAACCGCTCGAATGATGCCTTCCGCATTGAGCTATTGGCGCTGGCAGTATACGGATCGCCGCCCTTACTTTGGGCGGCGCGGCCCTGCCTCGCGCGCGTTGGATGGCTTGATCGGATAGGATCGACGTTCAGACAGATGGAAGCGAGCCGCAGGGCCTGGAGCCCTACGGCTTTTTCGCGTTTCAGGAGCGGCGTCGGGCGTGGGGCAGAGTCCGTTCATTGAGGACGGTACTGGGGCGGCGAATTACTCAGGCGGCTTGGCCGCGGAAGTCGAGGACAGATCGATGGTCATCATCATGCAGCAGGACGCTCCCCAGGCGCAGGTGGATGCCGCCGTGGACGCGGTGCAGCAGGCGGGATTCTCGCCGTTCGTCAATCCGGGCGTGGAAAGAAAGGTGATCGCCGTGCTGGGCCTCGTGGAGAAGCAAAAGGTAGAGTTCCTTGAGAAGTTCGAGGCTCTTGATGGAGTTGAGCGGGTGACCCTGATCTCCGAACCTTACAAGCTGTCATCCCGCAACTACCACCCGGAGAACTCCGTGGTGGAGGTGCGCGGCGTGAAGTTTGGCGGTCCGGAGGTCGTCATCATGGGCGGCCCCTGCAGCGTGGAGAGCCGGGAGCAGATCCTGGAAGCGGCCCATGCAGTGAAGGCCGGCGGCGGCAAGGTGCTGC
>JANPLG010000490.1:0-3730 GCA_031426395.1 Actinomycetes bacterium | reverse complement strand
GTGGGACACGCACGGCAACAACTTCGGTGACCTGAAGAACAACCTGCTCCCCCGGATGGACCAGGGCGTGACCGCGCTCATCACCGATCTCGCGGACCGTGGCCTGCTCCAGGACACCCTTGTGCTGGTCACCGGAGAGTTTGGCCGCACGCCCAAGATCAACAAGGATGCCGGCCGGGACCACTGGCCGGGCGTTTACACCGCCATGTTGGCCGGAGGGGGCGTGAAGAGCGGCTTCGTCCACGGCGCCAGTGACGAGATCGCCGGCTTCCCGGATCGGGACCCGGTCTACCCGTGGGATCTGGCCGCCACGATCTACCACCTGATGGGCGTCGATCCCCGCTCCCAGATCCACGACCGCCAGAACCGCCCCATAAACATCTGCGAGGGCGAAGTCATATCGCCCATCCTGCGATAGGCCGTAACCGATTCGGTGCCCCCTAACGTCCTATGCACAGGGTTCGAACAACTGGAGGCCAAAGGCTCATGAAACGCAACCTGACCATCCTCGCTGCCTTGGGTGTGGCCTTCTCCGCTGCCGTTTCCCAGGCACAGGACGGCGTCCGCCTGGAAGGGTCCGGAGCACGCCGCGAGGCGCTCAACGAAATGCAGGGGAAGCCCGCGCCGGAGCTGCAACTCGCTCGCTGGGTGAAGGGCAAGCCCGCGAAGCTGGCGGACCTCAAGGGTAAGGTCGTGGTCCTCGACTTCTGGGGCAAGTGGTGCGGGCCGTGCGTGGCCTCGATTCCGCACAACAACGAGCTACAGAAGAAGTTCGGCCCCAGCGGTTTGGTGCTTCTCGCCGTGCACACTCCCTGGAGTGCGGAGAACGTGGACCAGTTCGTGAAGGAGAAGGGGATCACGTATCCGGTTGCCATGGACGCCTCCCCGGATGGCAAGGAAGGCAAGACCATCCGCGCCTACCAGGTGGACAGCTACCCGGATTACTACGTCATCGACCGCAAAGGCGTGCTGCGCTACGCGGATCTCGCCAACGCGGACGTGGACAAGGCCATCGAACAGCTACTCGCCGAGAAGTGAGCGCGGCATGCGATCCAGCCGCCCAGAGTCAAGGTGCTTGGCTAGCACAAGGCCTGGGATGGGCCGCCCTCCCAGCCGGCAGAGAAGGGCCCACAAACGAGAAAACGGCCGGTGCGGTGTAGCCGCTCCGGCCGTTTCTGAAGGTCTGGTGGCTGCTGCTAGCTAGTTGTTGTCATAGAGGCAGTTGGCATTACCCCGGCGCGGGTTGACCAGTTGGTCCGTCCGATGCCACTTCACGTGACCGTCACAGTAGGAGACGTTGGTGCCGTTCTGGTGGATGGGGGCGGGCCGATACGGGTCGCCGTTGTAGCAGCAACTGATGTAGTTGGCGTTGGGCGGGTCCTGGGGGAAGCGCACGTAGCCGCTGGGATTCCAGCTCCCAATGCGGATGGTCCACTTGCTGGGGTCTTCCGCGTGCGTGGGCTGCGCGGCTGCGCTGGCTGGCTCCACGTAGACGTTGTCCGCGATGTAGACAGTGCTGGCTGGAGCACGGAGCTGGGCCAGGCTGATGGTGTTGAACCAGAGGCTGGGGGCGTCATCCAGCGACGTGGTGCTGGCCTGGGACAGCCGGTAGTTCATCCCGTAAGTCACCGGAGTCAACCAGTCTGCCGCCGCGTTGGCGGGCTTGTAGCTGGGACAGACCATGACGCCCCGGTTCTTAACGTAGGGCTGGATCAGGTAGTCCCAGACTCCCTGCCGCCATTGGACGTGGGTGATTCGGGTGGGACACAGGATCTCGTCATAGTCCTGCGTGTACATCATCAGGCCGGTGGAGATCTGCTTCAGGTTGCTGGCGCAGGAGGCGGTACGGGCCTTCTCACGGGCCTGGGCGAAGACGGGGAACAGGATGGCTGCCAGAATGGCAATGATCGCGATGACCACTAGAAGCTCAATGAGCGTGAAACCAGGAAGCCGGCGTTTCAACGTGCGTACCTCTCGTCTTTGGCTGGCAGCTCTCCTCACCGCTTCATTGCGGAGCGAGACTGCGACGCATGGTTGATGCGTCACCGCATAAGGTGAGAAGTTACACTCACTCGCTGAAATGGCTCAAATATTTTGTTAGGAATACGCAATCCAGTGAGCCTAGGGTTTATTGGTTGCTCGGCAAGCAATAAACCCTGGGCCTGAGAGCAGAGGCGGGGCTCACGCCTGGCGGTTGACCAGAAAGTTGGCCGTGTGCTCGAAGTGGTTCACCATCATCTGGCGGGCCGGTTCTGGGATTCCCACCTCGTCCAGTGCCGCCATCATGCAGCGCAGCCAGGCATCCCGCGCGGCCTCGTCGATGGGGAAGGGGAAGTGGCGCATGCGCAGCCGGGGGTGGCCGCGCTGCTCATTGTAGGTCTGTGGCCCGTCCCAGTACTGCATTAGGAAGAGGGCCAGCCGATCTCGTGAGCCCTCCATATCCTCGGCGGGGTACATCGGCCCCAGGATCGGGTCGACCACCACTCCACGATAGAAGGCGTCGGCCAACCGGAAGAACGTCTCCCGGCCGCCAACAAACTCGTACAACGTTGCTTCTTGCGACACTCGCTCAGCTCCCGCCATTGGCTCCGCCGCCAGTGATCGGGCCGCGCGCCAACGGCAGCTATCTTACTTCAAGCCGGCGACGATATCGCGGAGAACGCTCACTCCGTGCCGGCAATCGGCCAGCCGCTCTTGCTGATTGCCAACTTCCCGCTCAATGACCAGCGGCCCCGCATAGCCGACCCGCTTCAGCGCCTTCAGGAACGCGGCCATGCCCACCTGGCCTTGGCCCAGCGGCACTTCCTCGCCCCATGCGCCCGGAACGGTAGGGCGGTTAGCATCCTTGCAATGGACGCTCGCGATGTCCGGCCCGAGGATCTCCACGGCACGGATCGGGTCGCCCATGTCGTACAGCAGCATGTTGGCCGGGTCGAAGTTTACCTTGAGGTTCTCGCACTTCAGGTCGTCCAGGGTCTGGCGGAGAAGATCCGCCGTCTCCTGGCCCGTCTCGAAGCAGAGGGTGATGCCCTTATCGCCCGCCAGCCCGGCCGCCTTGCCCAGCGTGTCGAGGAAGCTGCTGCGTCCCGGATCGGACGGCTCCGGCAGGAAGCCGGCGTGGAGGGTCAAGAGGCTGACGCCAAGCTGGCGGGTGCGCTCCAGGCCCCACTGTAGCGTCTCCATCCGCTCCGCTCGCCGCGACGGGTCTCCAAACCCGCCCGTCTGCTTGATCGTCTCCGGCGATGAGTAGTCCTCGCCGGGAAAGCCGAGCATGGCGGCGCTGATTTCGAAGCCGGCAGCGCGCGCGGCTTCCGGCATGGCATCGCCCTCGTCCCATGCGGCGTGGTGCGGGTCACCACAGGCGATCTGGATGACGTTGACGCCCAGGTCGTTCAGGAACCCCTGGAGTTGCGGGACATTGGTCACCTGTAGCGACCAGGAGCAGACGCCAATGGCGTTTGGCTGCGACATAGAATCCTCGTAGTTCGTGGCCGATCCGGCCGGGAGGTCGGTAGGCGGGAGATGCTGCGACCTGGGCTCGCCCCGCGAGGCTTTCGGCAGAGAGGAGCCGCAACTCCTCTCCCGCAGCCGCTAATTAACGATACGGCCTCGTCGGCAGACACCCAGGGCACCGAGCAATGCAACCCCTACCAGGGTACCGAACAACCCCACGCGCCACGCTTCCGGCTGGTAGGTGAGTTCAACGCGGTGCCGGCCCGCTTCCAGGGGG
>JANPLG010000489.1:0-42602 GCA_031426395.1 Actinomycetes bacterium | reverse complement strand
GGGATTCGCAGCGGGGGCGGCAGCCGACGATTCTTCCTTAGGCTCGCAACCAGAGGAAGGACGCATGACCACCGCCCCCAAGCCCTGTTCTCCCGTTTCGCCCGTCGCTTCCTGCCCCGCACCCCGTCGTCCTCGCCGTCCGGCCGTGAAGCGCGCCCCGCGCCCGCCCGTCCAGTTGCCGCCGCTCCTGCCCTACCTGCGGCTCGTCCCCGACCCACGCTCGGCACGCGGTCTCCGGCACCCCCTGACGGCCGTGCTGCTGCTGGTCGCCTGTGGGTTCCTGCGAGGCTGCCAGAGCGTGCGCGCGGTGGTCGACTTCGGACGGGACTGCGACGACACAGGCTCCGATCTCATGGGGCGGCTGGGGTTCACGCGGCGCACGCCCTGCGCGGCCACGCTCGGCGATCTCCTGGCCGAGCTGGACTGGGAGCGCCTGGAGACGCAGCTCCGGGCGTGGCTCGCCGCCTGTGGAAGCCAGCTGGGCTGGGAGGATCGAACCGGTCCGACTCCGGCCGAGGCGGCCCTCGCGATCGACGGGAAGACGCTGCGCGGGGCGCGCAGGATGGGGGCGGCCACCTTCCAGATGGTGGCTGCCGCGGGCCACAAGCTGGGCCTCACCCACGCCCAGGGGGTCGTGAAGGACGGCGACGAGGTCGCCGCGGTCCAGGCCCTGCTCCGCACGCTGTGCCTCGACGGGCTGGTGGTGACGGTGGACGCGCTCCATACCTGCGAGGCCACCGCCGCCCTGATCGTCGAGCGGGGCGGCGACTACCTGATGACGGTGAAGGGCAACCAGCCAGGCTTGCTGGAGGCCATCAAGGCGGAGTTCGCGAAGGCCCGGCTTGACGGGAGGGAGCCGGAAATCCACCGCACCCAGGACTTCGACCACGGGCGGATCGAGAACCGGGCGCTCGCCGTGCTGCCCGTCCCGGCAGGTGCGGACTGGCTGAAGGGCGCGGCGCAGGCGTTCTGGGTGCTCCGCGAGGTGTACCATCGGAAGAAACGGAAGCATACGACGGTGCGCGTGTACGGGATCACGAGCCTCAAGCCGGAGGAGGCGGATGCCGAACGCCTTCTGGCGCTCAACCGCGGGCACTGGTGCGTCGAGGTGGGCAACCACGGAGTGCGGGACGTGCTGTTCCGTGAGGATGCGAACCGGGGCTGCCGGGGCGGATTGGCCCAGACCCTGGCCATCATGCGGTGCGGAGCGATGAATGCCTGGCTTCTCGGAGGGACGAAGGAGCGAGCCAGGGAGGCCCGGAAGCTACAGAACCAGCCTCAACTCCTGCTCGGATACCTGGGCATGGCGGACAACTGAATCGCCATGCTGGGTCGACCGGGACGCTGCATCGTTCAAGCTGGATCAAGCGTTTCGACCTTGGAAGGAACACCCTTGGATTATTTGGCAATAATCGACTACGAGACAGGTACATCGTCACAGATGTCACCGACCGCTTCCAGTCTGGTGACTTGAAGGGCTTGATAGGAATTGACGAATAGCGATGGCGACCATAGTCTTTATAGATGACATCGGAGCGGGTGTGGGTATCCTGGTGATTCAGGATGCGATTGACCACCTGATCGCGGCTGGCCATCAGGTCATCGTCCCCAAGACAGCATCAGAGGCGGAGCACGTACTTCGAGACGCGCCCATTCAGATCCTATTCTGCGGCCTCTGTCCTTTAGGCCGTGGTTACAAGCATTTTTGCAACATCGTTGCATCCGACGCTTTGAGAGGCAACACGTCGATCTTTGTGTTCACGATCATGACGGAAGATGGCGAAGCATTCCGCGACTGGAGCATTCCCGTTACGGGTTTCCTTCTCGGGCGTAATCTCTGGTCAGTGGTACTCGCCGTTGAGCAAGCTCTCCATTCCAAGAGTAATCAGTGGCCTTTAGACGACCCGAAGACTGAGTGAATTCAGAAGGCAGCGGGCGCAACTCTGGCCATAGTAGGCATCACCTAAGGCCCCGGCACCACCGTCTCCTCCGCGCTGCGGTATAGTGCATACGGGAAGCGGGAAGCGGTGGGCGGGGAGGAGCCGCGGTCGCCGTACCAGTTCGCGGGAGGGCACGGCTACGAGCGAGAACCGTACGGCGGCGGCCTGGATCTGGTGTACCTGGAGCAGCGGTACTACGAGCAGGACTCGGGCCGGTTCCTGACGCGGGACCCGATCCGCTGGGCGGGAGGGCTGAACCTCTACGGCTACACCGGGAATGATCCCGTGAACGCTGTGGACCCCACTGGACCATGCTCCTTCCGTGGTAGCAGCAAGCCGAGTCGAATCCCCCCGCAGTCGCTCAAGCCGTGATCGGAACCGGATGTCGACGCGTAGCTCTGCTCCAATCACAGGAGCGTCGATGCTACCCCAGATGATTTACGCCGCGTTGAGTGAAGCGGATTCCCTGTGCGGAGTGCAGTTCTCGGAAATGCCCTCACCCAGGCCCCTTAGGGGTGGGCACCGCGCGTTCGGACTCACTGCCCGGTAAAAAGTCATCCTTCGCCGGAACATCCGTCCCCCCTCGGATTTCTTTCACCCATTAATCCGGATTTACGGATATACTGCTCCCCGTGAGCCAGCCCGCCATCCTCAAGCATATGGTGACCGTAGCGGATCCCGTCCGCTGCCGGATGCTGCGCGTGCTGGCGGGGTCGCCGGGGGCGGCGTGGCAGGTGGCGCTGGGAGCGGCCGCCGGCCAGGAGCTGACCGTCTCCGAGATCTGCGCTGTGCTGCAACTGCCGCAGAGCACCGTCTCCCGCCACCTCAAGGCGCTTCAGGACGACGACTGGATCCATGCGCGCCGGGATGGCACCAGCCGCTTCTATCGCATGGACCCTGCGGAACTGGCACCCGACGCGCGCGGCCTCTGGGAACTGATCCGGGAGCAGCTAGGGCAAACGCCCGCGGTGCGGCAGGACGATGAGCGGCTGGAGGAGATCCTCGCGGCGCGGCGGAGCAAGAGCAAGGAGTTCTTCGCCACGGAAGCGGGCGGCTGGGAGAGCCTCCGCGGGGAGCTGTACGGCAGCACCTTCCAGTTCCAGGCGCTGCTCGGCCTCCTCGATCCGGAGAGCGTGGTGGGCGACCTGGGCTGCGGGACCGGCCTCCTGGCGCGGGTGCTCGCCCCCTTCGTCCGGAAGGTGATCGCCGTAGATGGCTCCCAGGAGATGCTGGACGCCGCGCGCCGCCATGTGAGCGGAGTGCCGGGTGCCACCAATGTCGACTTCCGCCACGGGGAGTTGGAGAAGCTGCCGCTTCGGTCCGGCTGGCTGGATGCCGCCGTGCTGATGCTGGTGCTCCACTTCGTGCCGGACCCCGCGCGCGTGCTTTCGGAAGCCTCCCGCGTGCTGAAGCCGGGCGGCCGCCTGCTGATCGTCGACATGCTGCCCCACGAGCGCGAGGAGTACGCCCGGCAGATGGGCCACGTCTGGCTCGGCTTCTCCCCGGCGCAGATCGCCCGGTACATTGAGCCGGCCGGATTCACGGAGTGCCGCATGCTGCCGCTGCCCCCCGCTCCGGACGGCAAGGGGCCGACGCTTTTCACCGCTACCGCGCGGAAGAATTCCGGGGCCAGCGCCTCGGTAACCCATCCGGCCACCACCGCCGGACAAGACGCTCCGGAGCCAGCCGGCATCCGGTTCGAATACCTGGAAACCGATAACGCCAGCGCCCACGGGTAGCTGGTCTGGGAGAGTGAGTGTGTGTGTGGGTGTGTGGGTGAGAGGGTGTGTGGGTGTGTGGGTGTGTGGGTGAGAAGGCACGGCGGGGTTCTTAGTCGCTCAATCTCTCCCTCGCTCCATCGCTCCATCTCTCCATCGCTCCATCTCTCCCTCGCTCCATCTCTCCATCTCTCCCTCGTCCCCTCCCCATCACAAACGCTCACCAGTAGGGTGAAGGAAAAGAGATCCATGAGTACCACGCTTACCGCCTCGCATGAGGCTAGCCTGCTGAAGCTGGAGAAGCCGGGCCGACCTGCGTTCAAGGTCGCCGACCTCTCCCAGGCCGAGTTCGGCCGCAAGGAGATGCGTCTGGCGGAGCAGGAGATGCCGGGCCTGATGTCGCTCCGGGAGCGCTACAAGGGACAGAACCCGCTGGCCGGCGCGAAGATCATGGGCAGCCTGCACATGACCATCCAGACGGCCGTCCTGATTGAGACGCTGGCCGACCTGGGCGCCGACGTGCGCTGGGTCTCCTGCAACATCTTCAGCACCCAGGACCATGCCGCCGCGGCGGTGGTGGTGGGCACGCCGGAATCGGGTGGAACGGTGGAGGACCCGCGCGGGGTGCCGGTCTACGCCTGGAAGGGCGAGACGCTGGAGGAGTATTGGTGGTGCACCGAGCAGGCCCTGGCGTGGCCCGACGGCACCGGCCCGAACCTCATTGTGGACGACGGCGGCGACGCCACCCTGCTGATCCACAAGGGCGTTGAGTACGAGAAGTCGGGCGTGATCCCCGCCTTCGATCCGGAGAAGGATCCGGAAGAGTGGGGCGTGATCCTCGACCTGCTCCGCGATGAGCAGGCGAAGAACCCGGGCCGCTGGACCAAGGTGGCGGCGGACCTGCGCGGCGTGAGCGAGGAGACCACCACCGGCGTCCATCGCCTCTACCAGATGCAGTAACTGGGCACGCTCCTCTTCCCCGCCATCAACGTGAACGACTCCGTGACCAAGTCGAAGTTCGACAACGTCTACGGATGCCGGCACAGCCTCCCGGACGGCCTGATGCGCGCCACCGACGTGATGCTGGGCGGCAAGGTGGCCGTGGTCTGCGGCTACGGCGAGGTGGGCAAGGGCTCCGCGCAGGCGCTGCGTGGCCAGGGCTGCCGCGTCATCGTCACCGAGATCGACCCGATCTGCGCCCTGCAGGCAGCCATGGAAGGCTTCCAGGTCACCACGCTGGAGGAAGTGATCGGAACGGCGGACATCTTCGTCACCACCACCGGCAACTTCGACATCATCACTGCCGACCACATGGCCCGGATGAAGGACAAGGCGATCGTCGGGAACATCGGCCACTTCGACAACGAGATCGACATGGCGGGCCTGAAGAAGATCCCGGGCATCCAGCGGATCAACATCAAGCCGCAGTACGACGAATGGCGCTTCCCTGCCCAGGGCGACAAGCCCGGACACAGCGTCATGATCCTGGCGGAGGGTCGGCTGCTCAACCTGGGCTGCGCCACCGGCCACCCCAGCTTCGTGATGAGCGCCTCCTTCACCAACCAGGTGCTGGCCCAGCTTGAGCTGCACCAGAACACCGACAAGTACGAGCGCAAGGTCTACGTCCTGCCGAAGCACCTGGACGAGGAAGTGGCACGACTCCACCTGGACAAGCTGGGCGTGAAGCTGACCACGCTCTCCGATGCCCAGGCGGAGTACATCGGCGTGCCGGTTGAGGGGCCGTACAAGCCGGACCTCTACCGGTACTAGAGGTTAGCGGTCAGAAGCAAGAGGTAAAGAAGCGCTCCGGGTCTTGCGGCCTGGGGCGCTTCGTCCATGCGGCAGGAGTTCCCTGGGAGCTGACCGTGCTGCGGCGAGTGATACTTAGACAAGGAGTTGACCGGTCCCCTAGCAAACGAAGGAAGAAGCCTCGGTTCACGAACCTGCCGGGTGCGGCCAGTACTGGCTGGGAGGAGAGCCACTGGAATGACGCAGCATGCCGAACTTTCAGCGGAACGGTGGCATCGGTTCCCGCTGGAGCAGCAGATCCTGATGATCGCCAATGAGCTGCACCGTGGAACGAAGTTGATGGCACCCTCGGATCGCGATTCCCTTCGCCTCGTCTACGAGAGGGTACTACGCCTCACAGACCTGACCGTGATGGTCCAGTCACGCAGCGGCCTCCGCAGAGAGATGCTGCGATGGCGGGACCTGGTGGCCGCGCTCTACATCGCACCCGAGGCAGACCCGAACGCCCATCGCACCGTGCTGCGCTGCCTGCTCCTGACCACACCTCAATCGGCGCGGCAGATCCCGTTTGTCTGCCCGTAGACTGGAGCGAGCCTTTGAGCTCTCCTGGGACACCGAGGAATGAGACGAACGTCAGTCCGCCATTACGTCCTCTATGAGTACGCAAAACTCATAGCAGATACAGCGATCGATCGTCGCCAAGGGTTGACGCCAGCGGATCGGAACTGCGCACGTTACTGGTCTTTCGCGTCAAACGCTTTCAAGAAGCTAACCGTTGGCGAAATGAATCCGTCCGAGGTGCTTCGTGAGAATCAACTCCTTGTTACGACTGCGTCGTATTGTGCCTACTGCGGTACCGCAGGGACGAGGTTGCAATGGGACCACATCATCCCACAGAGCCGAAGGGGACCTGATTCCATCGACAACATGGTCCTTGCATGTGCAGCATGCAACCAAGGTAAGTCGGCTCGCAATCCGATCGAGTGGTACGAGGATCGTAACCTGGGTAGAGGGCATATCCCTCGGATAGTGATGGGAAAGCTTCTAAAGCTCATCCTCGAAGAGCACCGTCGGCGGGGAACCCTGGACGAGGAAGAGTTCCCTAAGGGAGAAGCCCTTAGTATGAGAGGCATCTCCAAAGTGTTTGAGGTTGTAGATCCGGCTCCTCTTGAGCTCCTATAGAGCCACTGAGCGGCGCTTCTTGAAGGAGGTCTCCAGGCAGCTCTTGCCGGTGGGGAAGAGCTTGCCGGGGTTGCTGAGGTCCAGCGGATTGAAGACGCCCTTGAGCCGCTTCATGGTCTCCAGGTCCTTGGGGCTGAACTGGCACTCGATGTAGCTGCTCTTCTCGATGCCGATGCCGTGCTCTCCGGTGATGCTGCCGCCGTGCGCCACGCAGGTGCGGAGGATCTCCTCGCTGGCGAGGACCACGCCCTGCATCTGCGCGGGGTCCCTTTCATCGAAGAGGATCAGCGGGTGGAGGTTGCCGTCGCCGGCGTGGAAGACGTTGGCGACCTTGAGACCGTGGCGGTCGACGATCTCCTGGATCTCGCGAAGAACCTGGGGCAGTTTGGTGCGGGGGATCACGCCGTCCTGGGTGATGTTGCTGGGCGCCAGCCGGCCCGCCGCCCCGAACGCCCGCTTCCGAGCCTTCCAGAGGGCGTCCCGCTCCGGCCCCGGCTTCGCGGTGCGCACCTCTCGGGCGCCGTTGCGCTCACAGATGGTCTTGACGTCGACCACCTGATCGTCGATCCCCGCTTCCAGGCCGTCCAACTCGATGATGAGGCAGGCGCCGGCGTCCAGCGGAAAGCCGAATTTGAAGGCGGCTTCCACCGCCTGCAGGATCAGCTTGTCCATCATCTCCAGCGCCGCCGGAACGATGCCGGAAGCGATGATGCCGACCACGGTGCTGGTGGCGTCATCCACCGTCTCGAAGACGGCGAGGAGCGTGCGGATGGACTGCGGCTGCCGGACCAGGCGCGCCACCACCTCCGTCACCACTCCGAAGGTGCCCTCCGCCCCGGTGATCAGCCCAACCAGGTCATACCCGTGAAGCTCTTCTGCCTTGCCGCCCAGGTGGAGGATCTCGCCCTGGGTGGTAACGACCGTCAGGCCGAGGACATGGTTCACCGTGACCCCGTACTTCAGGGTGTGCGGGCCGCCGCTGTTCTCCGCTACGTTGCCGCCGATGGTGCAGGCCATTTGGCTGGAGGGGTCAGGCGCGTACTGATAGCCCTCTCCCGCCACCGCGCGCGTCAGGGAGATGTTGACGACCCCCGCCTCCGCAGTGATGCGCCGGTTGCGGAGGTCGATCTCCAAGATCCGCTTCATGCGGCTCAGGCCGATGATGACGCCCCCGTCCACGGCCAGCGCGCCGCCGGAGAGCCCCGTTCCCGCGCCGCGCGCTACGAACGGGACGCGGTGCTGATGACAGAGGCGAACGACCGCGGCCACCTGCTCCGTGCTGGTGGGCAGCACCACCACGTCCGGGAACTGCTTCTGCAGGACAAAGGCGTCGCAGTCATAGACCAGCGTCTCGTCCTTGCCGGCCAGGACGGCCTCTTCCCCGCAGATGCGCCGCATCTCCTGGACGAATCCTGGGGGGATCGGGCGGCGGGCAGTTTCGGCTTCGGTGCCGGCTTGAGTGGCGATCATGAGACGGTGGAAGCTCCTGGCTGGGGTGCGGGTGGGGCGTGGCTCTGAAGGATACCTTCTCCGGAGAGTCCTTCAGTTCATTCTCGCCTGAAGTGACCGTGGCCGCGATGCCTTTCGAGATCCCTACTTGTCTTCAGTCGGCACCGGTTCGACGGTCGGCGTTGCTTCGGGCGGATCTTCCGTCAGGTGCTTGGCCGGCTCGAAGCGCTGGATGATCTGCCAGACGCCCCATGCGGTGGCGATGCAGAACGCCATGCCGACGGTCAGCGACAGGACCACCATCCGGTCCTTCTCGAAGGCGCTCGCCACTACGAGCGCGAGGAATCCAATCGCGAAGAAGATCAGCAGGCCGATGATGGGTCCACGCACGGGTTGAGGGTCCGGTAGGCGAGGCCGTCCGAAGATCACGTCCCCTGCTACCCGGCGTGCTCACGTCGGTTTCAGGCCCTGCGTTCGGCCGACTCAAGGATGCCGCCTGGCGACACCCTCGTCCTGAGGTTATCCGCATCGCCCGCTGAATTCGACGTCATCAAGAGCATTGCACGGGTACGGCTAGAGCGATGGGCTGTCCGGCCCCGTGGGGAGCGCACCTGGGAGCAAGGTCCGGCACCCCCGCTGTCATGCAAACAGCCCCTGGCAGGCTAAGTGCTTCGTCAAGACAGAATCGCGCTTTTCCGACGGAATGGGAGAATGGGAGAGAGGGTGAATGGGAGAGGCTCCGGCCGTGATGTCTCCCATTCACCCATTCCCCCACTCTCCCTTTCAATCTGTCAGAACATCCCTGACACGCTAATAGGTGGCCGTCAGGGGCTGGATCTCTCGCAGTGCTGGAAACCGGGGTAGGGCGGTCTACAGCTCCTTGATCTCGATATTGCGGAAGTCGACGAGATCGCCGTGGCTCTGGAGACCGAGGAGGCCCTTGCGTGGGCGCTGGGAGAGGACGGTCTTGCCCTTGCCCTTGGAGTTGCTGTAATCGTCCACGCTGATGTCCTGGATGAGGACCTCGTTCAGCCAGATTTGGACGCGCGGTCCCTGGCAGCGGATGACGTACTGGTTCCACTCGCCCGTGGGCTTGGAGGGCTTCGCCTTGGGCCCTACGTGGGTGTACACGGAGCCGCACTGATGCTCCGGCTTGAGCCGCTGGTTCGCCGGGGTGGTGTCGTCCAGGATCTGGACTTCGAAGCCATCCGTGGAGGGCCAGCCGCCCTTGGGGAAGCGGACGCCGACACCGCTGTTCCCGCCCTTGCCGATGCGCCAATCCAGGCGGAGTTCGAAGTCGCCGTACTCCTTCTCCGGGCAGAGGTAGCCGCCGCCGGGCGCGACGCAGGAGAGCATCTCGCCGTTGGCCTTCCAGGCCTCCAGCTTGCCGCGGGTGACGGTCCAGCCCTTGAGGTCCTGGCCGTTGTACAGCTTGACGAACTCGGCAGCGCGCGAGCTGGTGGCCACGCCTGCTGTGAGGAGCAGTCCCGCCAGCAGCACGGTGGCACCGGAGAAGAATCGGCGGGTCATCCTACAGCTCCTTGATCTCGACCTTGCGGAAGTCGACGGCATCCCCGTGGCTCTGGAAGCCGACGTGGCCCTTGCGCGGGCGCTCGGCCAACGGCTTGTAGCCGCCCTCGCCCTTGGTGAACTCTTCCACGTTGACGTTCTGGATCTGCTTGCCGTTCAGCCAGATCTCCACCTTGGGACCCTGGCAGCGGACACGGTAGCTGTTCCACTCGCCTGGCTTCTTCGCCGCCTTGGCGGTGGCGGGCGCCTGATAGTAGATCCCGCCGGTGTACTGCGCCGGCTTCAGCGTCTTGTACTGCGGCGCGTCATCGTCCAGAATCTGGATCTCCATGCCGATATGGGCCGGATCGCCGACGGCCGGGAAGCGCAGGCCGAGGCCGCTGTTCCCGCCGGGTCCGATCCGGTACTCGACCTTAAGCTCGAAGTCTCCGTACTCCTTATCGGAGGCCAGCCAGCCGCCACCGGGGGCGACGCAGGAGATCATCTCGCCGTTGGCCTTCCAGGCTTCCAGCTTGCCGTCCTTGACGTGCCAGCCGGTGAGGTCCTTGCCGTTGTAGAGCTTGGTCCACTCACCCTCGGCCGCATTCCCCGCCACGGACCAGCAGAGAGCCGCCCCGCCTGCCAGCAATAGTGCTCGTCGATTCATCCTGGAACCTCGCGGCGCAGACTTCGCGCCATCTAAAAGTAAGGCTGTGGCCCGGTTGAGCCCCTGGGACTGCTCTGCCCCAGGAGATGGTTCGCTGTCCAGACACCGCTCCCCTGTGCCTTCCATTGCGGATTGCGAATTTCGGATTTCGGATTGGGCGGGGTTGGCTGGTAACGGAATGGGACACCACTCACCCACTCACCACTCACCCACTCACCACTCACCACTCACCACTCACTCATCACCCACTCACCCGGCCGCTAGGCTGGGAACGGTTCTCCGATAGCGGAACTGGCGGCTGGTCACAATGGTTTCCACCAGTGTGCCGAACCTGTTGCCGCCCGCGGCCAGCTTCTGGCGCATCTGCTGGAGCGTGAGATCATCCGAGGGCTGCAGGGTGCGGCCCAGGGAGTATGACAGCAGCTTCCGGCAGAGGTTGTCCAGGAAGTCGCTCTGGCGCTGCTCTGTCAGGAAGGCCTGGAGGCCGGTGAGGCCGGTGCGATCCTCGCCGCCGGGGAACGGGGCGCGGGCGTCGACCGCTTTCCCGCCCAGGTCCTTGGTGCGCAGCTCGCCGGTGGGTCCGTAGCCCTCGAAGACCAGGCCATAGGAGTCGAAGCGGGCGTGGCACCCCGCGCAGGCCACGTTCTCCCGATGCTTGGCCAGCACCTGGCGCAGTGTCAGGTCGCCCAGCTTCCCTTCATCGGCGGGGAGGTCCGGCACCACGGCGGGGGGCGGCGGGATGTGCTCGCCCAGCACCCGGCGCACCACCCAGTAGCCCCGCTTGACCGGGCTGGTCCGCAGGCCGGGCGAGTTCTGGGTGAGGAAGACCGACATCGGCAGCAGGCCGCCGCGGCCGTAGGGCTCGGCGTTCTCCACGCGGACCCAACTGTTTCCCGGCGCCTTCACGTCCTTCATCCCATAGTGTCGCGCCAGCACGGCGTTCACAAAGGTGTGCTTTCCGTACAGCATATCCAGCACGGAGCGGTCGCCCTGGAACTGGTCCATCAGGAAGCGCACCGGCTCCTCGAACATCGCCTGGCGGAGGTCGTCGTTGAAGGTGGGGAAGCGCTCCCGGTCGACAGCGTTGTGCTCTTCGAAGCGGCGGAAGTCGAGCCAGTTGCCGCCCCACTCCAGCGCCATCGCGCGGACCTTCGGGCTTTGCAGCATCCGGCGCGCCTGGCTGGCCAGCACCTCGGGGCGACGGAGGTCGCCGGCCGCCGCGCGGGCGAGCAGTTCCTCGTCCGGCATGCTGGACCAGAGGAAGTAGCTCAGCCGGTTGGCGAGGGCGTAATCGGAAAGCGGCTGAATGCCCGAGCCGTCCGATTGCGGCGCTGCGGGCTTGACGGCACGCGCGGGTGCCTTCTTTGGTGCCTTGGCCGCAGCGAGGATTATCCCGGCGCTGCCTTGCGACCCCGTCCGCGTCCCGCCCACCGGAGCCGGCTCCTCAAGGTCCATCCGGAAGAGGAAGTGGGGCGACATCAGCACGCTGACGACGCCGTCGCGGAGGGCCTCGTCGTGGCCCAGCCCTTCCTTCTCACGCAGGGTGCGGTAGAAGGTCTGCAGATTGGTGCGCTCCTCCGCGGTCAGCGGCCGGCGGTAGGCTCGGCGGGCAAAGTCGACGAGCGCGTTGATCTGCGTCGGCTGGGCTGCGGCGCGGACCTTCTGAATGGCCCGGATGTTGACGGAGGTCAGCCGGAAGTGCTCTTGGATGGCCTGAAGCACTACCGGGTTGCCGCCGGAGCGGGCGGCCTTCGCCAGGTAGACCTCGCCCAGGCGCTGGATCTTTGCATCCGTGGTGGCGTCCTTGTCCTCGGACCGGGCGAAGTCGAACTCCCGGCCCTTGATGGTGCCGGATTCGGCGCGTTCGTAGAAGATGAACTCCAGGTGCATCCGCTCCGGCACGGCGGCCACGAAGTCGAAGTCGAGCCAGAGCTGGTCCAGCTCGCGGCGGCCGGCCTCGTCCAGCACCATCTCCATGAGCGGGGTGTCGTCCCGGAAGTACCCCATCATGTTGTGGAAGCCGGCGCTGAGGAAGCGGCCCTTGTCGCCCGCGTCCTCGATGTGCATGCGGCCACGCTCGGAGATGTAGTACGCGTCCGGGAAGATGCTGCAGAACCGCTTGAAGGAGTCGAGGTACGGAGCGCGGGCGGCCTCATCCTCAGGGACGAAGAGCTCCGGGTCCGGCGGGTCGACCACCGTCACCGGCGCCTTGTTGCCTCCGAAGGCGGTGCCGGGGATCTCAACCCGCGGCTTCGGCTTGCCGCCCACTTGGAGCGCGTCGGTGAAGAGCAGGCGGCGATGGGTGGCGTACTGGCGGTTCTTCCAGAGGATGAACGCCTGCCCGCCGGGCGAGAAGCCACCGGGCACGGGCAGGTTGGAGAACTTCCACGCCACCTTCTTGCGCACTCGGGTCACCCACCGCTGAATCGCCTCGCAATCCGTCCGCGCTTGCTGCAGCGCCTCCGGCTTTCCAGCGGCCGGCGCGGGCAGCGCGTTCCAGCGCTCCTGCAGCCCCGCCATCGGCCCGACCTTCTCGCCGGGCATGTTGAGCGCCTTCCAGACCGTTTCCAGGTAGCGCGGACTCACCCCGGCATCGGTGGCGACCTGCGCCAGGGTGACGGCCGGCTTGCCAAGGGCGGCGCGGTGTCGATACGCCCATGCCGCCAGGAAGTACTCAGATGGGTCCGTGGGCTGGCGCTTGTAGAAATCGACGATGCGCAGAATGGCGTACTTGTCCCGGTCCGTCTCCGCGAGGACGGGGTGAGGGGCGAACGCGATTCCCTGGGAATTAGGGACGAGGTGATCCGCCACCTGCCGCGCCGCCCCGAGGTACTTCTTCATCAGCGCCGGCGAGAGGGTCAGCGACTCGCCGGAGTTGTCGAACCCTTCCTGGTTGGCCGGGTCGACCGGAAACTCGCGGGTGGGGCGGAGGTCCTGGCCGGTGAGGTCACGGAGGGTGTAGTCGTACTCCGCGTTGCTCAGCCGGCGGGCCAGCACGGTGCCGGGATCGCCGGCGTTGCGCTCCGCCTCGTACCGCCGCAGGCCGCGGATCCACCCGATCACCGCATCACTCTGCACCGCGGGCGGCTGCTTGGAGCCGGCGGGAGGCATCTGCTTCGCTGCCAGCCGCTCCAGCACATGCGCCCAGTGCGGATAGTCCCGCGCGGCCGAGGCTACGTTGGTGTAGGAGCTGAGATCGAGCTGCGCCTGCGGCCTATCCTTGCCGTGGCAGGAGATGCAGTAGGCCTTGATGAAGGGCGTCACGGTGGTGGTGAAGCGCTGCTCCAGCTCCAGCCGCGTCTGCTCATGGCCCCCGCCCTTCGCGGCGACACGGTTCTGCGCCACCGCTCCCGCCCGCGAAGCGCCCGCGCAGACGAGAAGCGCGGAAACCAGCAGCACGGCCGAGGCGGCGACTCCCAGCGGCGAGGTCGCCGTGCCGAGAGCGGCGGAAGCGGAACGGGACTTACGGACCTTCAAACTCTTACCTCACGAAGCCACGCAGGCGCGCGAGAGCGACAGCCTGACTGTTGCCCGCATTATAGCTTGGCGGCTCCGGCCCGTGCGCGATAGGGGGCTGGGGAGTCGTTGTGATTCCAGGGACTGCGGCATCAACTGACCGTCGAAATGTCACGTTCGATTGCGGTTGTCCTGAGGCTTGGATGGCGGCGCGTTGCTTGCTGCGGAGACGCTGCGCCTTCATTCGTGGGCAAAGGTGCAGCAAGAGGAGATTGATCAGGATCACGATCCCGGAAACCGTGATGACGTCCCTCCCCATCACTCCCGGAGACGGCGATGAAGAGGGCCAACACTGCCGCCCCTCCCACGATACCCACCAGGACTGACGCCCAGACCGGCATCAGATCGGGCGTGGAACTCACCGTCAGGTTGAAGGTCGTCAGCGCAATCGCGAGCAGGGGCATCGCGATAACCACGCCAAGGAAGATGCGGTCCCCGCGGCCCAAAGGCTCGGCGTCTGTTGAGTGAGGTGGATCATCGGTCAGGGCGCATCACGGGACTCGGTTGGATAGTAGGCGCCGGTCGCGTGCGACTCTCTTGCGAGCGTCTTTGATGTGCTGGTCGAGCGCGGCCCGCTGATTCAGGGGAAGACTGTTTCGCTTGATAAGACAGCCGATCAGCTCCGTATCGGGAGTCTGGCAATACGCCCTCCGCAGGGCCGTTCAGCCGATCATTGGCTCACCAGGCCATCGCCGGATGGTGGATCAGGCCGGTGGCTGGCTGCCGATAATCTAAGAGCGCACGAGGTGACTGTTTGTCGGAACGATACCTCGGGTACAGAGCGTAACAATAGTCAAAAGAGCGTACCGAGTACGGCTAACGCGTGCCCCCGCAAGCGCCGACAACGTTGGTAAGCAGTCGGCCTATGCGCTGGCTGCCACGCAGATCTTTGCCTGCCTACAACGACGTCAAGCAGCGAGAGAACCTCAATGAAGAGCGCTACGTGCAGTATTCCGGCCCCCGGTCGCCAGGCGCAGGCCTGTGGCCACGCACCTATGGCGGGGCGACGACCGCAACGGAAGTCGGTACGTGCGGCCGGACCCTCCCGCCGCCTGGCGGTTCCTGAAGCGATGCTTGCAGGCCAGAACCTGCGCCTCGCGAGCTGGGCCGGAGCGAACTTGGCAGGTGCCGATCTTCACGGTGCCGACCTTCGCGGAGCGGATCTGCGCGGGGCCGACCTCTCGTTTGCGGATCTCACAGGTGCCTGCCTCAATGGCGCGGACCTGCGTGGCGCGTGCTTCGAGACGGCTTCCTTGAGCCTGGTGGACCTTCGAGAAGCGCAGATGGACGGGGCGGACTTCCACGGCGCGGATCTGTTTGGCGCGGACCTCCGCGGAGCCACCGCCGAAAGCTTCGTTCTTGCGGGTGCGGACCTGGATACCGCGCGCGTGACTGTGTCGCTACTTCGGAAGGCCAGCGTTGACACGCAGACGCGGTTTCCAGAAAGCCTGGAAGCGGCAGCGCCTCGCGTGAAGGTGCAGGACACTTCGAGCGCACGAATGGCTGCCTGATCTAGCGCCTAAGGGTGCGAGTCTCTGTTGATCCTGGCGGGGAGCTGGGGCTGGCACCTTCGGTTGCGGCTCGGCAGGAGCCTCGCCCTCCCGGGGTGCTCCGGCACCGGCGCGTCTCCCTCGCTTGCAGATCAGGTTGTCGCGTTCAACGCGATGTCCAACTGTGTGAATCCCGAATTGCCGCGTTTGACGAGCCTGATCAGGCAGGCAGTCGGGTGAGCGCATCGTCCCAGGCACCGGAAGGGCTGGGGCGATACTCCTTGAGATGGATCGAGCGCCGCACCACGCCGCGCACATCCGCGTAATCGAGCGCGCCCAGGCCGACTCCCTGCATCAGGGCATTCCCGAGGGCGGTCGCCTCGGTGGGGCCGGTGAGGACGGGGCGGCCCAGCGCGTCGGCCACCAGTTGGCACAGCAGCTCGTTCTGCGTGCCGCCGCCCACCATGTGCAGCACGCGCAGTTCCCGTCCCAGGATGCGCTGAAGCTGGTCCCATCGCCGCCGCACCGTCAGCGCGATGCCTTCCATCGCCACCCTGACGAATTCACCGGGGGTCTCCGGCTTCCGCTGGCCCGTCCTCCCGCAGTATTCGGCAATGGCGTTCGGCATCCGTGTGGGCTGGGCGAAGACCGGGTCGTCCGGGTCGATCACGGCGAGGAAGGGGGGCGCATCCGCCGCCAGCCGGGCCAACTCCGGCCAGGTGTACTCCTTCCCCTGGGCGCGCCAGTAGCGGCGGCACTCCTGTACCAGCCAGAGGCCGGTGATGTTGCGGAGCAGGCGGGTGGTGCCGCGCACGCCTCCCTCGTTGCTGAAGCCGGCGTCCAGAACTTCCGCGCTCAGGTAGGGCCGAGCCACCTCCGCGCCCAGGAGGCACCACGTTCCCGCGCTCAGGAAGGCCCAATCGTCGCCCTCCGCCGGGGTTGCGACCACGGCGGAGGCAGTGTCGTGAGTGCCGGGGCAGACCACCGCCACCCCGCCCGGCAGCCCCAGCTCGTCCGCCAGTGCGGGGCGGACGGTCCCGACCTGCGTGCCGGCCTCCACCAACTCCGGCAGGAAACGGTCTGGCACCCCGGCCTGCGCCATCAGCTCCCGATCCCATGCCCGGCTCTGCGCCCCCATCATCTGCGAGGTGCTGGCGTCCGTGTACTCCACCGCCTTGCTGCCCGAGAGCCAGTAGTGGAAGAGGTCCGGCATCATGAGCATCCGGTCCGCCGCTTCCAGGATGCGGCTCCGCTGGTCGACTGCCGCCATGAGCTGGTAGAGCGTGTTGATGTCCATGAACTGGAGGCCGGTGCGCCGAAAGATCTCCTCCTTCCCCACCCGCTGGAAGGCGCGCGCCATCATCCCCGCCGTGCGCGCGTCCCGGTGGGCCACCGGGTTCTCCAGCAGCCGTCCGCTGGCATCGATCAGGCCGTAGTCCACGCCCCACGTATCTACCCCGATGCTGGCGGGCGCGCCGTAGGCGTGGGCCGCCTTGCGGATACCGGTCGTGACCTCGTCCCAGAGCCGGACCGCATCCCAGTGGTAGGTCTGCCCGGCGTCGTGAGGCAGCGCGATGGGGCCGTGGTCGAACCGGTGTGCCTCCTCCACGGTGATCATCTGCCCGCCGCGTCCGGAACTCAGTCTGCCCAGCATCGCGCGGCCGCCGCTCGCGCCAAGATCGATTGCCAGCAGCCGGGTTTCGCTCATTCTGAGTCGCCCTTCAAGGGATAGTTGAGGCCGCGCGATGCGGCTCGGCTCCTGGTTCTCTCGGACAGGCCAGACGTTCCTGCACCGCCATCGGGCAGGAAAAAGCCGCGGGTACGTCCCGCGGCCTTCTCCCATCACGATCCGATATGGGAAAGCTACATGGGAAGCGGCTTGCCGTCCGGCATTTTCGGGACGATCCGGGTTCCACCATTATCCCCCTTCGGCATCTCGTCCCTGAGCTGCTCGGCGGGACGGACGATCGATTCCGGGGCCACCGGCGCGGGGCCGCCCTTCGACACCGCGTAGGCCACGCCGCCCAGCACGAGGATCGCGGCCACAACGCCGCCGATGAGAAGCTTCTTGTCCATGAGCATTACCTCCAGTCTTCGGAAACGGAGCCCCCAGCGGCTGGCCGGAGGCCACCGGGCGCGAGGGTCAGTCCCAGTAACCGGTCGCCGGGTTCGGGCCGATGATGCCGTCGCCGTTGTAGTCCATACCGGCCATCGGCGGCGCCATCGCTTCGCCAGCCGGGACTAGCTGCGTGTTGTTGACCAGTTGGTGCCGCATCCACTTTGCGTGGCCGTCCGCAAAAGCGTAGATTGCGCCGTCCTGATGACGGCGGGCGTTGATCCGGCCCGCGTTGGCTCCACCCCAGCCGTTCGCCCGGAACTGGATCGGATCGGCGGGGAACGCCAGTTGGCGGCCATCATGGCGGGCACCGGGGGAACCGGTCGGGATGATGAAGGCCAATGCCTGCCGCACGTCCGTGCTGCCGATGGCATCCGCAAAGACCGGCGTCTGGGCGGGAATGGGCACGCTGGCAAGCGTTCGGCCGTCTCCCCCAAGCGGGAAATTGTAGGCGTAGCCCTGGAGAGCCTGCGTGCTCGGGCAGCGGAGGATCTGGGTGTTCTTCGCGTAGGGCTGGATGATCTGGTTCCACGGGAACGCGACGCCACCGGAGCCGCCGTTGGTGGAGTAAGGGATCATGCGCTCGTCGTAGTCTTGAAGATACATCGCCCAGGCGGTGGTCATCTGCTTGACGTTGTTAAGGCAGGAGGTCTTGCGGGCCGCTTCCCGAGCCTGGGCGAAGACCGGGAAGAGGATGGCGGCCAGGATGGCGATGATGGCGATGACGACGAGCAGTTCGATAAGGGTGAAGCCCGCGGAGAGTCCCCGACGGGCCGCTTGTTTGTTGTACATGGATGAGGCCGTTACCCACTTCGGTGAGGGCGCGATTGCCCGGCGGAGAGCAGCATTGCTCAGCAGCTACTCTGTCAGTTAGAGGCCGTGCCTTAGGTTTCCTCGCGCTGGGGCTACCGAAATCCGCATTTCAATGGAGTTGCATTGGAGGGCGGCTTCATGAGCTTGGCTCAGAGTGTTAGGCGTTCAAAAGCTCTCCCCAGATGATGCAGCCGCACGGCCTGCGGGCCCTCAACAGCAAGCTCACTTGAGGCCACGGCCCATCCGCGCGCTGTGGCCGCAGAAAGGAACGCGGAGGTCGACCCGCGGTGCGGATCGGTGATGAGCGCCGTTCCTCCGGGCTTCAGAGCCGCGTCCAGGGTGTCCAGCAGCGCCGGATAGCTCTCCGGTAGGTACGTCACATCGCTCCCGATGACCAGATCGAACTTCCCGCGCAGCGGCCAGTGCCGCCAGTCCGCAGCCGCGACGCTCAGGCGCAGACCGTTCCTGCGGGCGTTCATGGCCGTCACCCGGAGGGCTTCGGGGATGTTGTCCGTAGCCACCACATCGGCGCCCGCGAGTGCTGCGGCCAGCGCGGCCACGCCCACTCCGCAGCCAACCTCCAGCACCTTCCGCCCCCGCAGGTCGAGATTGCCCAGATGACGGGCGAGGGCCAGCCCCGCAGGCCACGCCACGCACCAGTAGGGGCTCTCTGACAACCCCGGGCGGGAGAGGACGTCCACGGCGGACGCGGTGTAGATCCGCAGGCGGCTCCTTCCAACCTCGAGCGGAAGGTCGCGAAACCGGATCCCCGGCTGGCCGGGAACCTGGATCCTGGTGTAACTGGAATCTGAAGTCAGGGTGCGCATGGCTCTGGGTGCGCTACGCTATCGACGGTCGGCTACTCGCCCACTCGGCCTGGCCCACCCATCGGTCTGGCCGATGCTTCCCCAAGGACCCGAACATGCACCCCTGGCAGTATCTCCGCTGCACTACGGAGCCGGATTTGGAGCGCCTCGGTTCCGAGGGCTGGGAACTGGTTGCCATCCACCACGGCGAGTGGATCTTCCGGCGACCGGAGCCCGATCCTGCGGTGCGCTTCACCCTGGAGCAGCGGAAAGCGGTGCTCTCGGACAGCGCGACCCACCGGGGAGGCGTCACCCGTCACCTGCTCAATCCTGCGGTCGCCTCCCTGATTCGCCGCGTGAACCACACGCAGATGCTGCTCCTTGCGGACCATGGCCTCCCAATCCCCGCCACGCTAGAAGTGATTGACCTCTCCCTGACCCCGGACATTCCGACCATTCCCCAGGTGCTGGCGGCGATTCTCCCGGACCTGCCGCTCGACCGGATCCTCCTGGCGAACGAGCAGTCCGAAGCGTCCCCGGAGCGCCGGGCATGGCACGCAGCGCAGGAGCATCACATCGACGCGGTGCCGCACCTCGAGTTCAAGCGGCTCGCCCGGCACGCGGTCGGCTGCATCCGCACCGGCGACTCCACTCCCTACAGCAATCTCCTACTCGTGGGCGGATGAGTTTAACTGCGGATTTCGGAATGCGGATTTCGGAATGCGGATTTCGGAATGCGGATTTCGGAATGCGGATTGAATTCAGGGTGCCCGCATTCCCAATTCCGCATTCCGCACTCCGCACTCCGCACTTGAGTTCAGTCGCGGTCCAGGGACTTCCACGCGTCCATGATCTTGTTGCAGCACGTCTCGATCCGCATCAGCGGATAGCCAGGCCCGAGGATGTAGCGGAACCGTAGCTCGTCGCTGGATAGGCCCGTTCGCTTGAGCGCGGCGTCCAGCCGGTCCGCAGTAGCATAGTCCGACTCGCCGAAGCCGCCCCGCCGGCCCGGCCGCACTTCCGTCAGCAACATCCAGCCCTGTTCCATCACGGCGTCTCCCGCCCGGAATCTCCCATCTGCAATTCCGAGCCACTGGAGCTACGGTTCCTGTCCGCAGGCGCACTTCCCTGCTCATCTTCGCGGCAATCAAGCGCAGGTGCAGAGGGCCGCCGTCGCACAATCTTTCAGAGGTGGGCTGATCAGGCGTCGGCACGGTTTTCAATCCATTGGCGCGCACACCGGTCACTCTCGGTTTTGGCCGTTGCAGCGCCGTCGTCAGAGGTGGGGAATGGCCGAACTCGAGCACGTTCCGCAGGGAGTACCGCCCCTCCAGCGGCCCTGCCCCAAGGGATCGTTCTGGGCACTCATGCCATGGAGCAGGTACGCCAGCTTCGCTTTGACGGCGGTCGCCTTCCTGGTCCTCTCGCTGATCCTGCGGTCCTTCGGCGAATCGCCCGATCTGGCGACCTTCGCCATCGCGGTGATCATCGGGCTCACGCCTAACATTTGGGTCCAGGTGCTCTCCGGCATTGCACTTGCCGAGTATGAGCGGGCCTTCTTTTGCACGGGATGTCGGCAGGTGTGGCCTGCTATCCTGATCTGTCCGCAGTGTCTGCTGCCTGCCCATACCGTGAGCAGCTACTCATTGGAAACCCTGCGGCGAGCATGCGACCACTGCCGACACGCAGTGTGGGAGCCAGATGAGATTCAGAAGCGAGGCCTTCGACCGGTCTGTTCGAACTGCCACGACTTCAAGCGACTTCTCTATCCGGTGCTCCCGGTACGGCGGGTGGGACTGCTGACGGACGCCTGCCTCAGGCATCTCCTTGCGGCCGGCGAGAAGGCAATCCACCGCGAATGCGGGACGTCGCTGGGTCCCATCTCTCAAGGGGCCGCAACGCTGGTCCTGAGGGATGACATGGCCCTCTGGGCGGTGGATCTGAGCGAGGCTGCGCGGCTGCCTCTGCAGGACATCTCGCCAAAGCAAAGGCTGATTCCCCTCGATGCGCTCTGGATCTCAGCGGAGGCTGATCCGCTCGCAGCGGGGCAGACCCTGGACCAGATCGCCCGCCTGCCGCCGCTGGAGGCCTATCTCGCGCGTGGCCCGCTCTGGATAGAGGCGAACGGGTTGCCAACAGCGCTCACTACCCGCCTGAAGCAGCAACTCGCCGTTCCGCGCTACGGCATCTCGAGGAAGACGGCGCTTGCGATGCTGACATCACGCCAATAGTGAGACGGTGCGAGGAAACGAACTTGGAAACACCGCTGGATCGACATCCAGATAGCGCAGGGCTCGGGCCGGCAGCGCTCCGGGGCGCGGTTGGGTTTGGGCTGGCCAGCCTGCTGGTCTTCGGCAGCGTCGCGTTTGGCGAGCGGTGGATGTACCAGACGCTGGGGCTGTACGGAGCCTACGCCGTCTGGACCCTCCTCTTCATCCTTCCCTCGGGGATGGCCCTGGGGAGCCTGGTTGCGGATCCGGCGCGGAAACGGTCGTTCCCGCTCCTCTTCGCAGCAGCGTTCTTCCTCTACGCGGTCGGCTGGATGGCGGGCTACTTCATCCTGCGCAAGAGCTGGGGCGAACAGTCCGCCGAGGTGGTGGCCTCGCTTTTAGGGTCGGCGCTGCTCGCCCTCGCGCTCGCCGCCGGTCTGGGCGCGATACGGCGCTTCGGGCGGCTCTTCGGCACGCTCTTCGTGGCGAATACCGCGGGCTACTTCCTGGGCGGCGCTTTGCTCTTCGTGCTGGGCCGACCTGTGGGGATGCTGCTCTGGGGCGTGGTCTACGGAGTGCTGCTCGGGGCTGGCCTCGGCGCATCCATCCATCTGGCGCAGGAAACGGCAACGGAGCGTTAGCAACAACATTCAGGCTATCCGCCCGCCACTACGGAAGCCGTCCCGGCACCCAACTCGAAATCCGAAATCCGAAATCCGAAATGCCGGATTCTGCGTCTGATACCATCGACGGCAGCAGCCGACGGCGCATCAGTCCTGGAGGAGCCCATGAAACCGATGTCCCGCATCGCCTTCCCGCTGATGGCGGCAGGCCTCCTCGTTCCCGCCATCCTCTGGGCCGCCCCCGGGCCGCTCAGAATCGGTGACAAGCCGGAGAGCTTCACGCTCAGCGCACCGGACGGTAAGCAGCATTCCCTGCAAACCAAGGGGATGCCGAACTCCGGGCCAAAAGCGACGGTGGTGTTCTTCATCTCGGGGCGGTGCCCCATCTCGAATCGCTACAACGCTCGCATGATCGGGTTCGCCCAGGAGTATCAGCCGAAGGGCGTCCGGTTCATCGCCATCAACTCCAACGACCCGGAGCCGATGGAGGATGTCGACGAGCACGCGAAGAGGATCGGCTTTCCGTTCCCCGTGGTCAAGGACCTGAAGAACGTGGTGGCCGACAAGTGGGGCGCCCGGGTAACCCCCGAGACGTTCGTGCTGGACCAGCAGGGGACGCTGCAATACCACGGGCGCATCGACGACCAGTTGGCCGAGCGCAAAGTGACGAGTCGCGACCTGAAGAACGCACTGGATGCGGTGCTGGCCGGCAAGAAGCCGGAGATGCCCGAGACCAAGGCATCCGGCTGCGACATCAAGCGCGTCACGGACGTACCCAAAGGCACCGACTAGCCGTTCAATTGCGGAATGCGGAATGGGATGCAGGTTGGCTGCCGGCACGAGGTCGTACCGTCTCTCCCTCTCTCTATCCCACTATCTCTCCATCCCACCGGAGGCTGCCGGCCCTGCACTCGGCGGGCGTGGGCGGCAGATGATTGCTTGGGTGATTGGTTGCCCCAATCTCACCCATGTTCCAATGCCTGCTGCATCTGGAAGACCGTTCCGGCGGCCAGTATCATCAGAGTGGCAGGTGGGTACTTGGCATGAGCCTTGCTGAGAGCGGGCAGACAGGCCATTGGCCTGTTGAAACTTTCACACACCCTTCTTTCGTGTGCCCCTGTCCAGCGTGCTATCATCCCCGCGAGTGATCGGCGGCCAAGCGGCGGCCTTTCGACTCGTCGGGCGCCCTGGCCAACTGACGTTGACTTATCCGCTGCCCGTCTCGTCTCCTTAGTGAGGCTCCGCCATGTCTTCGGCTACCCGACTGCTTGCATCTTCCTGTTCCACGGTGACGGTCCTGGGCCTCGGCTTATGGGCAGGGGCTGGTGCCGTCCAGGCGGCGCCCCGTCCGGCGGCGCGGGGCATGCGCCCAGCCCTCTCGAACGTCATCCACGGCGCGTCGCAGTTGGCGTCACCCATCTCCGGCCCCACCGCCGGCGGCCCGAGCCTCTCGCTGCAGGTGGGGCATAGCCGCGCGGTGTCCTGCGTGGCCTGGAGTCCGGACTCCCGCTTGGTGGCCACGGGGAGCGATGACCTCACCGCCCGCCTCTGGGACGCACAGAGCGGACAGCTTCGGGCCACCCTGAGCGGCCACACCGCCCCCGTGCTCAGCGCCGTCTTCGCGCCGAACGGCAAGACGTTGATCACTGCCGGCCAGGACCGCACCGTGCGGATGTGGGACACCTCTTCCGGCAAGCTGAAGCAGACCCTCGCCGGTCACTCGGCGCCGGTCTACCAGGTCGTCGTCTCGCCGGACAACCGGAACTTCGCCACCGGGAGCTGGGACGGGACCGCCCGCCTGTGGGATCTGGCCACCGGGACGGCCAAGTCGGTGTTCCGCGGTCACCGGAGCCAGGTGAGCTCCATCGCCTTCTCACCCAACGGTAAGCTGCTCGCCACGGCCAGCGCGGACAACACGGCCAGGACGTGGTCCGTGGCCACCGGCAAGCAGCAGGCGATCCTCAACGGGCACACCGCCCTGGTCTGGTCCGTCGCCTTCTCTCCGGATGGGAAGTCGGTGGCCACCGCCTCGGGCGACAAAACGGCACGGCTGTGGGACGCGGCCACCGGCAAGCAGCTCCGGGCTTTCAAGGGGCACACAGAGACCGTCCAGGCCGCCGTCTTCTCGCCGGATGGAAGCCGCCTTGCTACCGCCTCCTGGGACAAGTCGGCACGGCTGTGGGACGTTAAGACCGCGGTATCCCTGGCGGAGATGAACGGCCACACCGACCGCATCGCCGATATCGCCTTCTCCCGGGACGGAGCGGCGCTTGCCACCGCCTCCTGGGATAAGGAAGTAGTGCTCTGGGATGGTGGCACCGGTGAGCCGTCGGGCCGGCTCAAAGGTCACGACACCCTCGTCTGGTGCCTCTCCTTCTCACCGGATGGCAAGACGCTGGCCACCGGCAGCTACGACTCTACCGCGCGCCTCTGGGACCTGGAGAAGAAGGCCACCCGCCTGACCCTGAAGGGGAACAGCGCCACGGTCCTCGCGTCCGGCTTCTCTCCGGACGGCAAGCTCCTCATCACTGGCGGCCTCGATTTCAACGCCCGCGTGTGGGACGCGCAGGGCGGCACCCTCCGGACCACCCTGCGCGGTCACCAGAACTGGGTCACTGCGGTGGCCGCATCCCCGGACGGCAAACTCATCGCGACCGGTAGCTGGGACAACACCGCCCGCATCTGGGACGCGCAGACCGGAATCATGAAGGGGAAGGTCGAGCTCGGCGGCCAGGGCGTCCAGGCGATCACGTTCTCTCCGGACAGCAAATCGCTGGCCACGGGCGGCGGCGACGGAATGGTCCGGCTCTGGGACGTGGCCTCCCTGCGCAACCTCGGCAACCTCACCGGCCACGTGGGATGGGTGACCAGCCTTGCCTTCTCCGCGGATGGCCGCATTCTTGCCAGCGGAAGCCAGGACGGCACCGCGCGCCTCTGGGATGCCCGCACCGGCGTCCTCCGGAAGACGGTTTTCGGCCATGCCACCACCGTGGAGACCGTGGCCTTCTCCGCTGACGGAAAGCTGCTGGCCACGGGCGGCAGCGACGCCTCGGCGCGGGTGTGGGACGCGCAGACCGGCCGCATGAAGGTGGATGTCCGCATCCCCAACGCCTGGATCACCGCCGTCGCCTTCAGCCCCGATGGGAAGCGGCTGGCAACCCGGCTGATGACCGGTCGCGTGGCGATCTGGGATCTGGCGGCCCGCAAGCAGGTTGCCCTCTCCAGCAGCACTCCGTTGGACGGTTTCCCGGCGGAGATCGTGAAGCCGACCTCCACCGCCGGCGCTTCGGTCTCCATCCACGACCCGGCGGACGGGCGCGTGCTGGCCACCCTGATGCCGATGCCGGAGATGAAGCAGGACACCGGCGACGTCCGCGTCACTCGGGCGGGAACCTCCAGCGAATGGTTCGTCGCCACCCCCCAGGGCTACTTCGACTGCTCCACCAATGCGGCGGGGTTCATCAAGTGGAACGTGAACGGCGTCCTCTACCCCTCGGAACGGTACCAGAATGAGTTCCGCCGGCCGGAAGTGGTCCAGCAGGCGCTCCGCCGCGAGGTGGTGAGCGTCCGCGCCATCAGCAGCCAGGACATCCCGCCGGATGTCTGGTTCGCGGGGATCAAGACGGACGAGCCCGAGAAGGGCCGGATGGTCACGGTGGTGGTTGAGGCGAGCGACGACAAGGATGTGCGGAGTATCCAGATCCTCGTGAACGGCCGACCGCTTCCGGCTTCCGACGCCAAGCCGATCGAGGTGAACGCCAAGCCGATTGAGCTGGGCGCGAAGGCATTGATGATCGGGTCGCAGACCATCGACCTCGGCACCAAGCCGATTGACTTCGTGGCGAAGGCCTGGCCTGCGGGCGAGCCACCCATCGTTCTCGTCTCCGGCAAGCCGATCGAGATCAGCGCCAAGCCGATTGTGGTGGGCGCGAAGCCGATTGTCCTGAGCGCCAAGCCGCTGGAAGTGGGTGCGAAGCCGCTTCAGATCGCCGCCAAGCCGATTGAGATCGCGGCGAAGCCGATCGAGCTTGCCGCCAAGCCGCTGGAAGTGGGCGCGAAACCGATTGAGGTCGGCTCCAAACCGATCGAGTTGAGCGCGAAGCCCCTGGAGTTCAACGCCAAGGACCTCGACATCAACCACAAGGTGCTGGTCCGCCACACCTACCGCTTCCGCGCTCCCGCTTCGGAGGAAGTCCGCATCCAGGTGACGGCCGAGGACAGCAGCAACCTTCTGAGCAGCCCTACGGAGATCGTGCTACGGCGGGCGCAGGCGGAGTCGGGTGCCTCCAAGGGCAACCTTTATGTCCTTTCCATCGGGGTGAGCAATTACAAGAACGCGGACGGCAAGGGCTTCAAGGACCTCCGTTTCCCGGCCACGGACGCCGAAGCCATCGCGGGGCGCTTCCAGAAGGAAGGCCCGCCCCTCTATGAGAGCGTCCACGCCCGCGTCTACACCAACACTGAAGCCACCTCGCGCAACGCCAAGGCGGGCCTCCAGTGGCTTCAGGAGAGCGTTCGGCCCGGCAACATCGATACGGTGGTGATCTTCCTCTCCGGCCACGGCGTGAGCGGCAAGGACGGCAAGTACTACTTCGCCACGCACGACCTCGACCTGAAGGACATCGCCGGTACCAGCCTTCCGGGCAAGGAGATCCGTGACGCGCTGGGCGCCCAGGTGCAGGCACGGTCGGTCTTCCTCTTTGTCGATTCCTGTCACTCCGGCGGCCTCGGCGGACGGAACGACGACCTTGCCATCGAGGTTGGGAACGGCATCTACCTGCTCGCCTCAAGCGGTGCCAAGGAGTATTCCTTCGAGGCGGAGGCCTGGGGCCACGGCGCCTTCACCAAGGCGCTCCTTGAGGCGCTGAACGACAAGGAACTGGCGCGTGATGGGACGATCTACTTCAATGCGCTGACCTTCGCCGTTCCGGAAGGGGTGGCCGCGCTCATGAAGGAAGCAGGACGCAATGAGGAAGAGCAGCAGCCCTGCATCCCGATTGCGGCCAAGAAGCTGCGCGTTCCCCTGGCACGGCCTATCCCGTAACGGGCACTGGGCTTAACCAATAACAGAGAGAGGGCCTGGCGGAAACGCTAGGCCCTCTTCTTTGCTGCGGTCTGCCTGCTGCCATCCCTGAGCTTTCGCTCTTGGGATGTGACCCGGCGTCAGGCGTCCTGTGAGACGCGATCCACCTCGCGTTCCTCACGGCGGTCGTCCTGGCGCTTCCGCTTCACCTGGAGCTTCTTGCTTCCGCCCATCGCGCCGGCACCGGAGCGGAAATGCGCCTTCTGGGCCTGAACGCTCCGGCCCGCCACCTTGCCCCGACCCGGTTTCCTCATCGCTGGCACCCTCCCGAGCTACGGCACCCAATCAGCCACGAAGATGTTGGTGTCCGTGGGCTTGGCGCTGTTGCGGTTGCTGGCCCAGACCACCTTCTTGCCGTCCGGGCTGAACATCGGGAAGCCGTCGAAGCTCTTCTCATGGGTCACCCGCTCCAGGCCGGTGCCGTCCAGATTGATGAGGTAGAGCTCGAAGTTCGGGGGACGGCCCTTCGGGTCATCCAGGTTGCTCGCGAAGAGAAGCCGCCTGCTGTCCGGCGTGAAGTAGGGGCAGAAGTTAGCGAAGCCGTTGGAGGTGACCTGGCGCTTGTTGGTTCCGTCGGCGTTCATCACCCACAGTTCCATCCGGTTCGGCTTCACCAGGTTGCGCGCCAGGAGGTCCTTGTAGACCTTCTGCTCCTCCGCCGACTTCGGGTGATTGGCCCGGTAGCAGATGAGCTTCCCGTCCGGAGAGTAGAAGGCGCCGCCGTCGTAGCCCAGGTCATCGGTGAGCTGCTTCAGGTTGTCGCCGTCGATGTCGACCGAGTAGAGGTCGAGGTCGCCATTGCGGGTGGAGGTGAAGACTATCCGCTTGCCGTCCGGTGAGACGGTCCCTTCCGCGTCGTAGCCATCCTTGGTGGTGAGCCGCTTCAGCTTGCTGCCGTCCGCGTTGCAGGTGAAGATGTCGTAAGTGGGGTAGATGGCCCAGGCGTAGCCCGCGTTCTGGTCCGGCGGCGGCGGTGGCTCATCGCCTCCCAGGTGGGTGCTGGCGTAGAGCAGACGCTTCCCGTCCTTCAGGAAGTAGCTGCAGGTGGTGCGCCCCTTGCCGGAGCTTACCATCCTGAGGTCGCTGCCGTCCGCGTTCATGGTGAAGATCTGGTCCGCCTTCACGCCTTCGCGGGTCGACTGGAAGGTGATCTTCTTGCCGTCGAACGACCAGTACGCCTCCGCGTTCTCCCCTCCAAAGGTGAGCTGGCGGATGTTGCGGAGATGATTCTCGCCTGGCCGGGCCAATTCCGCTGAGGCCCCTTCCGGTGCCGTGCTGTCTGCGGGGGCGGCGGCAGCGACGGTCGCTGGGACGGTCGCGTTCTTGGGGGCCACGCGCGGCGTTTCCGCCTGCGCCGACTGCGCGGTAAGGTCCGGCGCATGGAAGAAGGAATACTCCAGCGCGCCCGCCGCAACGAACAGCCCGCCGATTTGAAGCCCCACCTTAACGTTCTTGTTCACGCTTGCCCTCACTTCCAACCCGATTTGACCGTTCTCGCGCCCGGAATCCGGCCACACCTGCGATTATCGGCGTTCTCTCGCCGGACGCCAACGTCCTGCAAGACGTCGGGTGTCTGCCTTCCCTGCGGAAAGGAGAGCCAGAAGGCCCTGGCGTGCAGGCAGGCAAGGGACACTGGTGTTCTCTGGGAACTCCTGCGCCCGCCGCGTTGAGCAGTGCCGTTCCAGTCGGCTTGGCGTGCCCGTCCCTGGGCCAGTGGCCCAGTACGCCTCACTCCGGTGCCCCACCAGTCTAACGCCGCCGCCAAACTCGAAGGAAGCCGCTTCATGCGAGGGGTAACGGAACGGCAGCCTCCCGATACCGGATTCAGATCAACCTCCAGGCAGTCACTGAACCCTGAACCCCCTGAACCCTGATCCCCGGAAGCTGAACCTGGACGCCAGGTCGAGGCTCCACCGGGTGACGCCTGCGGTGACACTGCCGACTGCAATCCAGAACAACCCCTGGATCATCGGGACGGCGAGGAACTCCTGCTGCGCCCTCTCGGCGGAGATACCGCCGGCGGAGACGAATGCGACGACGGGCGGCAGCGTCTGGGCGGCGGTGAAACTGACGGCCGCGAGGAATGTGAGGACCGCGAACGCCGCCACGCCGGGCCGGGTGCGCGCACGAATGGCGAGGACCAGGCTCATGGCGACCGGCAGCAGCGCGATCAGGGTCGGCGCGATCACGTCGGCGACAACGCCCTGCGGTTGTCCGCCGACCAGCATAGCCGCCATCGCCGCCCAGAAGATGAGGGTGGCGGACCCATACAGCTTGCCCGCCAGTCGAAGGGAAGCACCGAATCCAACAAAGCCGCCGGATGAGGTCGCGACGGTCCCGGCGATTCCCGCACCGGCCCAGGATCGGCTCACCGCCCCGGGATCTCCGAACCGTTCCAGCGCTTCTGCCACCGGGTCGTGCTCCCCGCTCAACTCCGCGCAGGCGGCCACGAGAGCGTCCAGGTGCTCCGCCATCTCGGCCCGCATCTCCTGCCGGCGAGCGTAGGGAACTGCCTTCACCAGCGGCGCCATGACGTGGTCGAGATAGTCCTCAAGGCGCGGGTCGCGCAGGGCCGGTCCCTGCTCAAAGGGCGGGCTCTGGAAAGAGGGGCCGGCCTGCAGTTCGTCCGGGGCGTGACGGTGCTCCATCATCGTGCTCGCTCTTTCCGCCGCTCTCACCGCGGCCGTCATGGTGATCCGGGTCGCCCTGCAGCACGGAATGCACCGCCTGGCTGAACCACTCCCATCGCCGGACATGGTGGTCCAGAGCGACCTGTCCGGCGGGAGTGAGGGAGTAATCCTTGCGGCCCCGCCCGCCCTCCTGACGCCACTCCCCGGCGATCAGCCCCTCCCGCTCCAGCGCGTGGAGGGCCGGGTAGAGGGTGCCCTCCTTGAAGCGCAGGCGGTCCCCGCTGCGCCGCTCGATCTCCCGGGCGATGGCGTAGCCGTGACGCGGCTGGTCCCGGAGGACGGCCAGGATCAGGGTGGGGGTGCTCCCTTTCAGGAGTTCCCGGCCGGAATCGCCGTCAGGGTTGGGGTGGAAGTCCTTCATGATTCAGGATGCAGAATTCAGAATGCAGGGTTCGCAAGGGTGTGTTGCGTTGGGACGGGAGAGTAGCTGAGCGTGCTGGGGCCTACACAAGGGAACGCGAATTGGGGTGCAACCTGGGAAGTGGACCCAATGCCTCGTATAACGATGCATCCGTATTCGAGGTTACGTGCGGCATCCCCTCCTTCATCAGGGGGTGGAATTGGCTGCGCCGAGGTTCTCTCCTACCCCCTGCTCCACCGCCTTGAGGTAGGCCCGATGGGCGAGGACGATGTCTTCCGCCGCGATGCCGTGGCTCTTGAATAGGGTGATCTCCTCAGAGCCTTGCCGACCCGGATGGTTGCCGGCGACGATCCGGCCGAGCGGCACCAGGGCTTCTGGATAGAGGCGGCCCTTCTGCAGCGGGCCGATTAGGTCGCCGCCCTCCAGATCAACCGCCGCGAGATCATCCACAGCGACGAGGGCGGCGCGGGTCACGGTGAGGTCGTCGATCTCCCGGCGCAGGAGGGAGTTGCTGCCGGCGGCGTTGACGTGCGTCCCGGGTGCGAGGCGGGCACCGTCGAAGACGGGGGTGCTGCTGGTGGTGGCGGTGGCGACTATCTCCGCGCCTTCCAGCGCCTGCTCTGGGGAGTCCGCCGGAAAGACCCAGAGGCCCAGCCGGGCGCACAGCTCGTCGCAGAACTGCTTGCGGCGGGCGGGGTCGCGGCCATAGACCCGCACCTCCGACAGAGAGCGCGCGTGGGCCAGCGCCTCGACCTGCGTCCGCGCCTGGTAGCCGGTGCCGAAGACCGCGGCAACGGAGGCGTCCTGTCGGGCCAGGCAACGGGTGGCGACGCCCGAAGCGGCACCGGTGCGGAGCTGCCCGATGCGGTCCCCCTCCAGGATGGCGAGGAGCGCGCCGTCCGTGGCGCTGTAGAGCATGATGTGGAAGCGCGCGCCTCCCTTGAAGCTCGTGTAGCTCTTCACGCCCATCACGCCTTCCTGGGGGTCGGCGGCGAACATCACGTGGAGCAGCCCGCCCGGCACCCGCGCTCGGCGGCGGGGCTGGTTGGTGGCGGCCCCCGCGCCCAGGTGGCGGAAGCAGTCCTCCACGGCGGTCATCGCGTCAGCCATCGTGACGAGGCGGGCGACATCGGTTTCGGTGAGGTAGAGCGGCATGGGCAGGCCTTTCCAGAGACGGGAATCGCAGGTTGGTCTGCCGTTCCCCCCGCACCACCGGCGATCCCTGCCCGCCTATTCCTGCAGCGGTGTCTCCGCTGCAGAGGCTGCGGACCGGACGTGATTCTCCTCCAACGGATCTGACGCCAGGGAGGTGAGCCGCTCACGCACCTCGGGGCGGCTGCGATCCGCAGCGCGGCAGCCGAGGACGCGCAGTTCCCGCTCCGCATCCCACAAGCACTCAAAGGAGAAGGCGTGGGTGAAGTGCTTCGGGGCCACTGCGATCATCGCTTCCGCAGCGCGGCGGCGCGCCCAGGAGTAGGGTGCCTCGACAAAGGCCATCTCCAACTGCGGCAGGGCGCTTGCATCCCCTACACGGGCCAGTGCTTCCAATACCGCGCAGAGCCGGTACATATCGTCCGACTCCAGGCTCTCCGGCACCGCGCCGCGCAGTCGATCCAGGTCGTCACGGGTGGCGTGACCGCTGAGGATTTTATGGCCCAGGCGGCGGAGATGCCACTCCCCGTGATCAAACCAGAGGCGGGCATCTTCAAGGATCAGATCGGCGGGGAGGGCGCAGAGGGCGCGGGTCAAGATAAGGCGCAGAACGAGGCGAGGTTCTGGGTATCTGAGCGCGAAATCCCGCAGCGCCGGCCACGCAGCGGGAGAGGCCAATCGCTCAAGGCTGCTCAGCGCCAGCCGGCAGCGGACCGGGTCGTCTGGCGACAACCACGAGAGGATGAATGGCAGGTCTCCAGGCGTGGCGATCTCGGCCACAGCCCGGCCCATGTAATGACACTCACTCATGGTGGCGTCCCGGAAGAGCTCCGCAACCGTCCGGTCAAGGTAGGGCTTCACAGCCTCATCCGGAGAGCGGCGGATCACCGGCTGCGCTTGCCGACCGCGCAGTTGGGCGAACCGAGGGTGGACCTCGCACCACGCAGTCCACGGCTCCCGTGGCTTTAACTCGTACCCCACGGCGTCATTGAGTTCATCGTCATTCGGGTAGGTGGCGAGCAGCCATGCGTCCAGCCCGGTCCAGGCGGCAGGATCGGTCACTTCCAGCAAGGCGGGAAGCGCGATGTCCCGATGCTGCCCCCACTCCAGATACGCCCTGAGCACCCCGACCGCGTGACGGTCACCGCGCTGGGCCAGGGCACCGAAGGTCGACACGGCGAGCCATGAGCGCGAGCCGGAGTCGTCAGGATCATCGTTTTCCTTGAGCCAGCGGGCCAGGGGTTCCATCCCTATGCCGGATTGGAGCGCGATCTGGGCATAGTATTCGGCCCGCGCTTCAAGCTGGTGGTCCCAGCGCGGGTCGTGGGTGAGGCACTCCCAGAGCAACGCCTCAACCTGACTGGTCGGAGTGTCCCGTGCCTGGAGGAAGCCGGCACCTCGCCCGCGCTGGAGCATCCCCAGGAGCGTGCCTCCCGGTGCCCAGGTCTGAAGTTCGGTCTCTGTGGATGGTTGAATGGCGTAAGAGTCCTATGCCTGGCAACTGGTTCTCCACCTCTTTCGTAGGAACTGGGGTACCTTGCTAAAGGGTTTCTTCTTTGACAGGCGAGACGGTTGGTCACTTGACCAGCGCTGTTCGCTGGCCCTGCGGTGACGCTTCGCGATTGACAGGGTTCCGAGCCATACTCGCCGAACATTGACCGGGGCTCCCCCAGGATTCCCCGCCTCGCTCAACTCTTCGCTCTTGGGACTGGACCGCAATGGCACTGGTAACACCCCACCGCAACGCTCGTAAGAACCGGCTGGCTGCCGCAAGCGTCTGGCTGGTCGCCGGCGCGCTGGTGCTGGGAGCGGCCCAGGCGGGGCACACTCTTCAGGATGCGGCGGTGCCCACTGTTCCACCGCTGATCCTGGAGGACTTCGAGGGGACGGCGCTGGGTTCGAAGCCGTACCTCTGGAAGATCGAGAAGCCGGCGGCGTTCGAGGCAACGGTCGGCTCGGAGAAGGTGGAACTGAACGCGGTGCGCTCCAACAAGGCATTGCAGTTCGACTACCAGTTCCCGCTGGCTGCGGATGCCTCCCAGGTGATCAGCGCCGGGCCGGGAATGCAGTCGCTCCCTGGCAGCCTCTCTGCGGTCAAGGTGATGGTCTTCGGCGACGGCAGCAAGAATGCGCTCGCCCTCCGTATTCAGGACCGGCTGGGCGAAGGCTTTGAGTGGCAGATGCCGGTGACCTGGACCGGCTGGCGGGCGGTCAGCTTTTCGGTGAACCCGGCCACCGCAGCCCGGACGGGCGGCGCGCGCGCAAACGGCGTCCTCGATGCTCCGCTGTACCTCGATAAGGTGCGGCTGGTCCGTACCGCCGCCGGCGCCCGCAAGGGGAAGCTGCTGGTGGACGACCTCACCGCCGAGTGCGCCTTCGGCAAGGTGACCACGCTCTACGACACGGATGGCGGCGTGAAGCTGGACGGCTGGAAGGCGAACAAGAACCGCGCCGTCATCGGAGAGGTGGCGGACAACCTGGTGCCGCGCAACGGCAAGGACCAGTCGGTCCTGAAGCTGGAATACCAGTATGAGAACAGCGGCGATGCCGCGGTGGAGTTCAGCAAGGTGATCCCCACCGGCGCGCCCGGCCACGGGACGCTGATTGCGGAAGTCTTTGGGGACGGGTCGAACAACGTGCTCCGCTTCCGGATGCTGGATGGCCAGGACCGGCCCTGGAGCGGCAACTGGGCCAGCATTCTGGTCGACTGGTCCGGATGGAAGACGCTCTATCTCGACACGCGCACCCTCAAGGACCCGGACGCCCAGGACCCGAACGCGCTGCTGGAGAAGCTTCCGCTCAAATTCTACAGTGTGGTGGTGGACGACGTGAGCGGTCGGGACCAGCTTCCAGGCGTGGAGAGCGGCCGCAAGGGAGAGATCTTCCTGGCCCGTCTCCTCTTCGCGGCGGAGAAGTAGCGCCCTCACCCATGGACCGCATTAGGCCCTCGTGGCCGTGGGTTGAGTGCGACCGCCGAAAGCAGGTGGATCCGTCGCGGTTGAATAGAGCATCCCATCCGAATCAGTATCACCTCGTCACCCTCGCCAGGCAACTCAACTGCGAAGCTGCCCGTCCCTTGCGGGGGTCCAGCCACGCCCTCCCCGCACCGGGGTATCGACCCCTGCGACGGAAGCCAACCCCAGCGCAAGACACGCCCAACGTCGGGTGCAGCTGTTCCCAGGTTCCCAGGCGCGAGCCCTGGCTGCCCGAACTTGGCTGAGACTTTGGTGTGTGGCTGCTACCGGACCGCGTGATCACACCTGCCGTATGGCCGGTTAGCACGCGCGATCCGGGTTCAAATGGGTTCCCGGAGGGCAACACTCCCTCGCACTGGATAGGTACTGCCGGGAATGACGGCGGTGTGGGCGCCGGCGCTTGGCGTACTGGGCGATGCACTGGGTTCACGTTCCGCGGCGTCACCCTTGCCGAGGCAATACTCTGCGCGTGAGCTACCTGCTCTGCGAGGGTCCAGGGAACCCACGCCCTGGCCGTCGCACGGCCTCTGCCGCATCAGGGTCGAGTGCGATTCCTAGTAGGCCGCCCCAGACTGAACCCCGAACCCTTGTCTACTTCCGGGGCCGCGATGGACCCAAGGCCCGTAGGTCGCAGCCTCCCGCCCCAGACTGAACCCTGAACCCCGAACCCTCAACGGCACTGGACAGGAAGAGCAAACTCTGCTACCTCCTTGGGGTACCGGCCGGTTCCGTCTATCCATGAAGGGGTGGTGAGACCACGGTCAGCGTGGAGACCGTCTTGGAGCGCATCCTCTTTCGTTTCACCAAGGGCGACCTGATCCGGTTTGTCGGGCACCTCGACCTGATGCGGATGATGGAGCGGGCCATGCGCCGGTCCGGGTTCCCCATCCGCTACACGGAGGGGTTCAATCCCCGGCCGCGCATGTCGTTCGCATCAGCGCTCACCTTGGGCGCCACCAGCGCTGGAGAGCTGTGCCAGCTTGACCTGGCGCAAGACCTGGATGCGGAGACGGTGGCCGCAGGGGTGGAGGGGCTGCGGCGGCAATTGCCTACTGGTTTGGCAATACAGGAGGTATGGGAGATACCGCTGGAGAAGCGGAATCCGTATATTCAAGTGGAGGCGGCCGAGTACGAGCTGACCTTTGCGGGTCCCGAGGCGAATTCCCGGGTGAAGCGCTACTTGAATGAGGGTCCCGGCCTGTCCGCCGCGCTGGATCTGGCGGTGGAGGAGCGGGACGAGCATCAGGTTTGGATGAGGATCAAGCTGCCCGCAGGGGAGCGTGCCGCCGGAACCGGCGTCCGCATCCGGGACGTGGTGGCCGGGATCGAGAAGGGGATGCAGGAAGTCGGTGCCCCCGGTGAGGTCGATGCGGAGAACGCCCCAGAAGCGGCAGACGCGACTGACGCGGCAGATGAGAGCGGGGGCGAGATCATTGAGATAGGCGCCGATGCGGGCGCGGCACCGGTCAGGCTCACGCGCCTCCACCGGACCGGCCTCTGGTGCGAGCAGACCCCGGAACGGCGGATCTGACAGTTTTTTGAGATGTGGGCGAGAGCGCCCAGTGGTTTCGCGGTCGGCGTGGCTGCACCCCGTGCGGAGACGCCGGCACGCGGATTTGATGTTAGGAAAGGACGGCGAGGCCAATGCCCCTTCGGGGTGCTCCGGCGGGAAGCCGGCGCGCGACAGGCCCGGGAAAACGGACGCATCAAGCGTTCACCCGGCCCTGCCAGCGGCGCCCATTCCGCCGTGAGCCCACGGTTGGGGACCGGAGCTGCGTTCCTCCTGCCAGGCGGAAAGCGGCCCCGGATGCTCCGGTAGCGCCGAGGTGTATCGATAAGAGAGTGGACGGAGCGCCCGGGGCGGCCGTCCGGAGAGTAGTATTCGCTGGTCTGGTGTGGCCCCCTGCGGGGTCCCTGAAGGTGGCAAGCGCTTGGTGAGTCCCTTTACAAGACAATCCGGGTTGTTCCAGCAGTGGTTTCGGGACGGTGTACGCCACCCCGTCCCCGTCCGGTCGCGTCCGCCTGTGAGGGTGTGCGCACTGGGAAGGCATCTCTCACCGCCCGTCCAAAGGCCTGCCTTCATGGCGGCGTCCGGCGGTCCGGGTGGGTCAGCGGCAATCGCCGGCTGATCGATACACCCCGCCAGGGGTTTGGCCCGCCCTGCTTTCCGCGCTTGCGGAAATCGAGGGCTGTATGGAAGAACAGAAACAACCCGAGCAGGTCCCTGTTGATGAGACCGGCGCTGCCCCAGGCGAGACTGCCGCGCTGGAGACGGCGGCGACAGGCCTTGCCTCGGATGCCGCAGCAGCGGCCGAAGCTGCTGGGCTTGATGCTGCTGAGCCGCCCGAGGCGGTGAAGCGAAAGCCACGGCGGCCGCGCAAGAAGGCGGTTCCCGACGAGGAGGCCGATGCGGCTGCGCCGGATCTCTCCGCCGGGCCTCCGCCCGCGCCCCCAGTGGAGCTGATGGCTCCCGAGCCTGACGCGCAAGTGCCGGTCCCTCAAACGGCTCCGGCACCCGTCAAGGCCCCTCGCCAGGCCCGCGCCCCACGTTCTCAGGCCCGAAGCGCGAAGGCCGCCGCCGATCTGCTGGCCATAGCTGACGAGGCTTTGCTGCTCCCGGCAATAGCTCCAGAGGCGCCCGCTCCGGAAGCGCTCGTTTCGGAAGTGATTGTACCAGAAGTGGTCGTGCCGGAGGCTGCCGTTGCTGAGAGTGCGGACTCTGAGCCAGAAACCGTTTCGACCACTCTGGAAGTAACGGGCGCGGTGGAAGCCGTCGACCTCGCCCAGTACGGCCGGCGTGAGTTCGCGGCTACGGGCGAGCCGATCAGCGGTGACCGCCGCCGCAACCGTGGCCGGAGTCGCGGGGGGCGAGGCTTCCAGGATGCCGAACCAGTTTTCGTGCCGGAAGCGGTCCTTGAAGCAGCGCCCACGCTGGAGCAGGACCTTCCCGCCTCGGAACTGAGCGCAGACAGCCTACCGCTGTCGTCTCTCTCCGGCAATGCGAGCGGCGATGTTGACGTTGCCGGCAATGCCGCGCAGCAGGGCGGCCGCTCCGGGCGCCGCGACCGGGGCCGGCGCGGTGATCGAGATCGCAACCGTGGCGACCGCACTCAAGAAGGGGCCGCGACTTCGGAAGCTCCTCCCGCTGAGCCTGGAAAGCCGCCGCGCCGTGTGCCCGTGGGACTCCCGGCCCTTTCGGGTCCTGGGTTTGTCCTGGTGCCGGAAGCAACGCTGGAGGCCATTCCGGAGGACTGGGCGGAGGAGTTCCTGGCTCTGGAAGACCAGGAGGACGACCCGCAAGACGACCCGCAAGACGATTCCCAGAGCGGCGACGCGTCGTTCGCCGGGGGCCGTCGCCGCCGCCGGCGTGGGCGGGACCGACGGGACGAGACGTCAGCGCCTTCGAAGCCGGTGGGTGCCGCGCCTTCCGCACCTTCCGCGCCTTCGGCAGCGTCCCTTGCGCCTGCCGCGAATGTTCCGGAGCGGCGGGGTCCTATCGTCACGCTCCACGATGACGACAATCGCGCGGAACGTGACCGCCGTGACCGCGAGAGCCGTGAGGTCCGCGATCCCCGCGAGTACAAGGAGCTGCTGGTCAACGTGGCCGACCGGGAGACCCGCATCGCGGTCCTGGAGAACGGCCGACTCGTGGAGCTGCACGTGGAGCGCGAGGAGCGCGTGGTCGGCGGGGTCTATAAGGGCCGCGTCTGCAACGTGCTCCCCGGCATGGACGCCGCCTTTGTGGACATCGGCCTGGAGCGGAACGCCTTCCTTTACGTGGGAGACATCCTCTTTGACGATGCCGGCGGCCGTGAATCGGGTCGTGACTCAGGTCGAGAGCCCGTGGGGCGCGATTCGGGTGGCCGTGAGTCAGGCGGTCGGGGGCGCGGCGACCAGGATGCACCGCAGCGCCGGACCAGCCGGGACGCTCGCATCAGCGACCTCGCCAAATCGGGCCAGGAGATCCTGGTCCAGGTGGTCAAGGGGCCGCGCGGCACCAAGGGCGCGCGCGTCTCCACCAAGATTTCCATCCCGGGCCGCTACCTCGTCCTGATGCCGGAAGGCGATCACCTCGGCGTCTCCCGCAAGGTTGAGGACGGCAAGGAGCGGGAGCGCCTGCGACGGATCGGGGAGCAGTTGAAGCCGAAGGGCTTCGGCCTCATCATCCGCACTGAGGCGGAAGGCCGCTCCGAGCAGGAGCTGAAGCAGGACCTCGACTATCTGGTCAAGAGCTGGGGCCAGATCTCGGAGCGGAACAAGCGGACCCACGCGCCCGTGGTGCTGCACCGGGACCTCGGCATCATCCTCAAGACCATCCGGGACCTCTTCGGCCAGGACACCGACAAGCTGGTCATCGACTCCGTGGAAGAGCACGAGAAGATCGTCGAGACCCTCAACGATCTCGCGCCCGACCTGGTGGACCGCGTGGTCCTCTATGACCACCCGGAACCGCTCTTCTCGAAGTTCAACCTCGAAGAGGAAATCGATAAGCTGCTGCGGCGGAAGGTCTGGCTGCGCAACGGCGCCTACCTGCTGATCGACACCACCGAGGCGCTCACCACCATCGACGTGAACACCGGCAAGTTCGTCGGCACCAGCAGCCTCGCGGAGACCATCCTCAAGACCAACCTGGACGCGGTGGACGAGATCGCCCGCCAGCTTCGCCTGCGGGACATCGGCGGCATGATCGTGCTGGACTTCATCGACATGTCCTCCAGCCGCGACCGCCAGCATGTCATGCGCAAGCTGGAGGATGCGTTCAAGAAGGACCGCACGCGGATCAAGATCGCCCACATCAGCCCGCTGGGCCTGGTGGAGATGACGCGGAAGCGCACCTCAGAAGCCGTCACGGACGTGATGACGGACGTCTGCACCTACTGCCAGGGCCGTGGCCGCACCTGGTCTCCGGAAACGATGGCGATCAACATCGAGCGGGACATCCTCCGGCTCTGCGCCAAGCAGGAGGTCGATGCCGTGATTGTCACCTGCAACCCGGACACCGCCATCTGGCTCATCGGGCCGGAAGGCGAGGGGGTGGAGCGGCTGGAGCGGATCATCCGCCGACCGGTCTACATCCGCGGACGGCAGGAGTGCCACGTGGAGAAGTTCGAGGTGCAAGCGGCGGACATGATGGAGATGGAGCGGCAGATGATGCCGTTCCGGGGCGGACAGGTCGTGGAGGCCTTGGTCACCAAGGGCGAGTTGGTCACCCCGCCCCGAAGCGCCGCCTGGGTGGACGGCTACCTGGTCGACCTCGCCAACGGCAGCCGCTACCAGGGACAACGGATCCGCGTCCGCCTCACCGACGTGCGCCGGAGCTATGCGCTGGGGGATCCGGTGGCGCAAACCGGGTGGGAGTCGGATGTGGGGCAGAGAGGCTGAACCGAGGAGGCGCGGTAGTCATGCGCGCTTCCTAATCCTACTCTTACTCCTAATCCTACTCTGGGTAGCCCTCGAAGCTCGACCTACTCACCGATAGGCGGAATTGGTTCGAAAGGCTTGGGAGTAGGTAACACCCCACTAAACAAGTGGTCGAAAAGGGCGCTCCGTTCTGATCGCAGGCAGCGACGGAACGAGCGCTCTTGAGCCGTTTGCCGCGTCAGCGGGTGAGATCGATCGCATGGGTGGGCAGCCGTAGACCGGCAACGTAAGACCAGGGTGACGTTGCATTTTGGGGTTATGCAGCCGGTAGAACGGCGTTCCGACGGTCTCCGCGAAGGCCGTGCCCCTCGCGAGGCACCGCGTGCGTCGTTCCTTCCGGCGGTGGCTCCGGAAGTTGGCTTCGCCGACCACTCCGTGCTTCGGGCAGTCCGGGTTGGGGCGGAACAGTTGGGACGGGTTCACGGGAAGAGTCCTGGTGCTTGGCCGCGCCAGTACGGTTCCCAGAACCCGTCCTTTCTATGATTCCAACCGCTCGCTCGTCTCTATCCCACCCGTCATCCACGGTTCCGTGGGCGATACCCTGGGGCCTACTGCAATCGGTCAGTCGAGGCTCTTACTTGGCGGCCGGGGTGGTGGGGGCAACTGGCGGCGTGGCCGGGGCCGCATCGAAGCCGAGGACGACTTCCACCTTCGGCAGCGCCTTCTTCAGCTTTTCCACGCCCGCCGGCGTGACCTTGGTCTGCCAGACGTAGACGCTCTTCAGGTTGGGAAGGCCGACAAGGGCGTCGAGGCCGGCATCGGTCACCTGGGTGCCGTAGAGGTTGAGGTAGGTGAGATTCTTCAGGTTCTTCAGGTGCGCCAACCCACGGTCGGAGACCTTGGTGAGCTCCAAGTGGAGGCTGGTCAGCTCCGTCATGCCCGCGATGCTGGCAAGCCCGCCATCGGTGACACCGGTGCGGGCGAGGTTGAGGTAGGCGACCTTCTTCAGACCCTTCACCGGGGCGATGGTGGCATCGGTGACGCCAGCACCCGCCAGGTTGAAGGCGACTTCCAAGCGGTCATCGTTCTGAGCGACCTGGGCCACGCGACCGCCGGATTTCTCAATCTGGGCTACTGCGGCATCCATCCCGGTGGCCACCGGCTTTGCCGCAGGCTTGGTGGCCGGCTTAGCGGTCGGTTTGGCGGCGGGCTTCTTCGCCCCAGCCCGGGTCTGCGCGCTCGCTGCGGACGCCAGCAAACCGGACAGGGCTGCGCCGACTGCCAGCAATGTTTCGCGCCGAATCATTGGGCGTGTTTCCTTTCCTCGCGGGTTCTTTCCCGCGTCAAACGGTTCTCACCTGATTCATTCGCCGTAAAGGGGCGGATGTCCTATGGCAAGGTTGCTGAGCTTCGGAATGTCGGCGCTCCGAAGCTGATCCTACTCCTAATCTTAATCCGATTCAGACTTCGATCGCTGGCAGCCCAAAGCCCTGCGGATCAAGCAACGCCCGTCATACCCCACCAACATCTCCCCGAGCCACGGTTTCACGCCTCCGATGTAAAGCCCGGCCGCAACCAATTCCGGGCAGCGCCGTTGCTAACGGAAGATCGCGGTGTAGCGTGGGTGCCGTCAGGGCCTCTTAGCTACATCCCATCTGTTAGGGAGGTCCCGTGATGGAAGCTCGAACCCGCTTAACCGCCACAACGGCACTGCTCGCCTTGGTGCTGCCCTTGTGGCCCACGGGGCCTGCCAGTGCGCAAGGCACGGCACGGGCCGAGAAGCCGCCGGCGCTGTTCAAGGAGGTAGTGCCGCAGCCAACCGGTCAGAACGGCTACGAGGAGTTGGTCTACGCCACGGGTCTTCTCACGAACCACCGCCCCTGGAAAGAGTTCGAGTTGCAGAGCAACCAGACGCTGGAGCAGAAGCGGGCTCTGCTGGCGGATCGGACAGTGGTGCGGGTACTGGCCCTGGTGAAGCAAGGCCTCAGCAAGCCGGTGGGTTCCCCGCGTACGAAAGTCGACTTCACCACGCTCCTCCCTGAGATCGGCGGCTTCCGTTCCCTCGCCCGCTTGCTGGTGGTCCAGCAGTACGTGCAGCTTGCGGACGGGCGGGTGAGCGAGGCGCTGGGCACGATGCGGGTTGGAATGCTCCTCGGCCGCGCCGTGAAGACGGATACGATGATTTCCGGCCTCGTGGGAATCGCCATCACCGCCATTGCCATTCGCCCGCTGGCGGATCATCTGGACCAGCTCTCCGCCCGGGAATGCCAGGCGGTGCATCAGTTGTGCCTCGATTGGCTCCAGATGCCCTCCGCGCTTCCGGCGATGCTGGCGGCGGAGCGGAATGGTCATAAGAACATGATCCGGACCCTGCGCGAGAAGGGGGAGGGCGCGCTGGGCGAACAGTTCGGCGCGGACGATAAGGATGCGTCCCCGGAAGTGAGACAGTCGGTCGCCCAATTTCGCGAGCAGTTCGGGAAGGACGCCGGAGCGTTCGAGCGGTTCCTGGCGGACATGGAGAAGAAGTCGGACGGCTACTTCAACCAGCTTGCGGAGGAAGTGAAGAAGCCTCTCTGGACGCGCAAGTGGCCCCAGCCGGAGCCGGATGGGAGCATTGCGGGACAGATGATGTCGCTGCTGGCACCGAGCCTCTCCGCCGTGGAGAATGCCACCGGGCGGGAGGAGGCGATGATCCGGCTGCTGGCGTGCCACGCCGCCGTCCTGCGCTACCGGTGGGAACACAACCGGCTCCCGGCTAACCTGGAAGTGCTGAAGCTGGGCGCGCTCGTCCAGGACCCATTCACCGGTGAAACGCTGGAGTACCGTCAGCTTGGCTCTCGGCGCTACCGGCTGGGGAGTGTCGGCCCGAAGGTGGAGGGCGACACGGACGACCCGCGCGTGGTGAATGGCCGTCGACCGGTAACCATCGCGCCAGAGGACTAACCCCCCATTCGAATGCGGAATGCGGAATGCGGAATGCGGAGTGGAACGCGGGGGCACCGGGAATCTGCAATGACTTCCCGGCACCCACATCCATGAAACGGTGACTACTAGTGTGTCAGGCTGTTAGAGTCGGGTAAAGGTGCTTAAGTTTGATGCGGGCTTGGTCGGTGGTGAACCGCCATTCCATTCTCGATCCTTTCTTGTTCCGCTCCTTCACCCAGGCGTCCACCTCCTGCCTGAGCGTCTCCT
>JANPLG010000488.1:0-1086 GCA_031426395.1 Actinomycetes bacterium | reverse complement strand
CGCCGAAGGCCTCGATCCGTTGCAGCTTGTGGGCGCCGGAAAAAACCTCGAAACGGCCGACCGGCAACGCAGCCAGGAGTCCTATGAGAACCACAATCGTCGCCCTCTTCGCGGCCACGGCGGCCCTCGGCTTGCGAGGTTCGGCCGCTGCACCGCCGGTAGAGATTCAGTTCCACGCCGCCGTCCAGCAAACGGACGCTAAGCCGAAGCCGACCCAGGAGAACGTCCCCTACGGTCAGCACGAGCGGCAGGTCCTCGACTTCTACCAGGCCCGCTCCACGCGGCCCACGCCCGTACTCTTCTTCATCCACGGCGGCGGCTGGGTTGCCGGAGACAAGAGCGGTGTCGGCGACATCAGCCCTTACCTGAAGGCCGGGATCTCCGTTGTCTCCATCAACTACCGCTATTCCTGGCAGGCCCAGCTTGCAGGCGTCAAGCCGCCCGTGGAGTGGCCGGTCCAGGACGCAGCCCGCGCCTTGCAGTTCGTCCGCAGCAAGGCGAAGGAGTGGAACATCGACAAGCGCCGCATCGGGGCGAGCGGCGGTTCCGCGGGTGCGTGCTCCTCACTCTGGCTCGCCTTCCATCGGGATCTCGCGGACCGCAGGAGCGCCGATCCCATCTCCCGCGAGTCGACGCGGCTCTGGTGCGCGGCGGTGGTCGGCGCGCAGACTTCCCTGGACCCGATCCAGCTCAAGGAGTGGACGCCCAACAGCCGTTACGGTGGCCACGCTTTCGGCTTCATGGATCCCAACGACTTGAAGTCGCGCGATACCCGGTTCGCGGAGTTCCTCGCCAAGCGTGAGGAAGTGCTTCCGTGGATCATAGAGTACTCACCGTACGAGCACGTCACCGCCGACGATCCGCCCGTATTCCTCAGCTACAGCGAGCCGCCTGCCCTCGGTCAGGACCAGAAGGACCCCACGCATACTGCCAACTACGGTGTGAAGCTCCAGGAGCGGTGTCGACAGGTGAGCGTCCCGTGTGATGTCGTCTATCCTGGTGCGCCGGAGACCCGTCACGCAACGGTCTCCGCCTATCTCATCGCCACGCTCAAGGGCTGGCCGCTCCCCCCGATGAAACCGACCG
>JANPLG010000487.1:0-52763 GCA_031426395.1 Actinomycetes bacterium | reverse complement strand
TCCCGGTCGCGTCCATCCCGGTCGCGTCCATCCCGGTCGCGTCCATCCCAGTCGCGTCCATCCCGGTCGCGTCCATCCCGGTCGCGTCCATCCCGGTCGCGTCCATCCGCGAACCCTGAAGCGACTGCGTCTTCTGGGGTCGATCACCTGCACTCTCATCGGCCTCGGGTCGGCGCCTTCCGCCGGCGAGGCCGCGACCGGCGCGACGGCGCGACCGGGTGCGCCGAAAGTGGTCGAGACGGAGATTTGCGTCTATGGCGGCAGCTCAGGGGGCGTCATGGCCGCCATCCAGGCCCGCCGTCTCGGTCGCCGCGTGGCGCTGGTGACGCCCGGCGGCCGCCTCGGCGGGATGACCATCTCCGGCCTCAGCTTGACCGACTCCGGCACCCGCACCGCCATCGGCGGGATCGCGCGGGAGTTTTATCGCCGTGTTCGGGAAAACTACGTCCGCAACTACGGCCTCGACTCGCCCCAGGTGCGGGACTGCCAGGACGGCTTCCGCTTCGAGCCGAAGGTTGCGGAGAAGGTCATCGGGGAGATGGTGCAGGAAGCGGGGGTCACCGTCTTCCGGAACCAGCCGCTGAAGGCGGTCACGCAGGATAGCCGCCGCATCACCGAGATGACGGCGCTGAACGGCACCCGCTACCGGGCGAAGATTTACCTCGACGCCACCTATGAGGGCGACCTCATGGCCAAGGCGGGCGTCACCTACACGGTAGGCCGCGAGGGGAACGCCAAGTACAACGAGACGCTCAACGGCGTTCAGCTCGATCCGCCGTTCCACAACTTCCTGCTGCCGGTGGACCCCTTCCAGGCGGAGGGGTTTCCCTCCAGCGGCCTCGTCAAGGGGGTGAGCGCGGAGTCGCCCGGCAAGCAGGGCCAGGGCGACCGCAAGGTGCAGGCCTACTGCTACCGAATGTGCCTGACCAATGTCGCTGAGAACCGCCTGCCCTTTCCCAAGCCGCGCTTCTATGACGTCGGCCGCTACACCCTGCTGCTCCGGTACCTGAAGCAGGGTGGCTGGGAAGGCCTGGACGACGGCGGCCGGCTGCCCAACGGCAAGATCGACTGCAACAACAAGGGCGCCTTCTCCACGGACAACATCGGGATGAGCTGGGACTATCCCGAGGGAGATACCGCCACCCGCCGCCGCATCGTGCTGGACCATCTCAACTATCAGCAGGGGCTGATGTACTTCCTCAGCACGGATGAGCGCGTGCCGGAGAACGTCCGCGCGGAGGTGAGTCAGTGGGGGCCCGCGCGGGACGAGTTCACCCAGACCGGCAACTGGCCGCACGACCTCTACATCCGCGAGGCCCGCCGCTTGGTCTCGGACTACGTGATGACCGAGCACAACTGCCGCGGCGTGGTGGCAGTGGAAGATTCGGTCGGGCTGGCGTCCTACCCCATGGACAGCCACAACGTCCAGCGCGTAGTTCGGGAGGGAACGGCCCGAGAGGGGTCCGCGCGTGACTCGGTCGTGCAGAACGAGGGCGACGTTCAGGCGGGCGGATTCCAGCCGTACCCCATCGCTTACCGCGCCATGGCGCCGGCAGACGGGGAGTGCGAAAACCTGCTGGTCCCGGTCTGCGTCTCCGCCAGCCACATCGCTTTTGGCTCCATTCGCATGGAGCCGGTCTTCATGATCCTCGGGCAGAGCGCCGCCACCGCTGCCCACCTGGCCCTCCAGGAAGGCGTGCCGGTGCAGGGGGTGAACGTTCGCAAGCTGCAGGTGCGGCTGCGGGAAGATGGGCAGATCCTGAACTGGCAGGGCGGCATGGTCGCGGCGACCGGCAGCCGCACCACGCCACAGCTTCCGCCGCCCCCGGACCCGCGCACGCTCAAGGGCGTGCTGCTGGACGACCCCGCGTCCGGGAAGACCGGCAACTGGATTCTGGCCGCCCGTCCGGCGGAGTCCCGTCTGGGCGGCACCTACATCCACGACGGAAACGCGGACAAAGGGTCGCTTTCCGCCGTCTACACCCCGGACCTGCCGGAAGATGGCAACTACACCGTGATCCTCGTCTTCCCTCCGGGACCGGAGCGCGCGGCCAATGTCCCGGTGACCCTCTCCGTGGAGGGCGTGGGAAGCACCACCTTCCGGGTCAACCAGCGCGTGGCGGAGAACAACGGCTTCGCAGCCCTGGGCACGTTCAAGCTCCCGAAAGGGAAGCGGACAACCGTCACCGTGTCAAACCGGGGGACGGACGGGTATGTAGCGGTGGACGGGCTGCAATTAGTCCCGGTAAGGGAGACGCCTACCGGCGGGTGACAGTGCGGGTGACGGGGCGAGTTGGCTGGCGTGGCGAAGGAGCAGGAACCGGAGCCGCCCGTCAGTAGTCCGTAAAGCAGGCAGGCACCCGGTTGGGACGAGGGGGATGGAGAGATTGAGGGATTGAGGGATTGAGGGACAAGCCACAACTCACTCACCTCTCACCACTCACCCACTCACCACTCACGCAGGATTCGCAGCGAACAGGGACGGGACCGGTGCCAACCCGGTAGAGTCAAAGCATGGACCAACGCGGGGCATCATCTTTCGGGGGCCACCAGGACGACGCGGCGCTGATCCAGCGCGCCCGCGACGGTGACCGGCGCGCGCTTGAGGCGCTGGTCCAGCGCCACTACCGGACAGTCTTTAACCTCGCCTACCGCCTCTCCAACGACTATGACTCCGCACAGGACATCGTCTCGGAGGCGTTCATCCGCGTCCATAATGCGCTGCCCAACTTCCGGGGTGATGCCAACTTCACAACGTGGCTCTACCGGATCGTGAAGAATGTCTTTCTAGACGAGCGCAAAAAGCAGCGCATCCGGAACCACGCCTCGCTGGAGGAGATGGTCGATCTGGAGGACAGCGCGGTCAGCCGCCAGGTGGAAGACCCGCGCCCCGGACCGGAGTGGCAGATGGAGCGGCACGAGCGCGCGGACCTGGTCCAGCGGGCGGTCATGACGCTCCCGGATAACCAGCGGCTGATGATCGCGCTCTACCATTTCCAGCACCGTTCCTATGAGGAGATCGCCGAAGTGATGGCGCTCCCCATCGGGACGGTGAAGTCAAGATTGAACCGCGCTCGCTTGGCTCTCAAGAACAAGCTGGACGCCTCCCGGGAACTTTTGGAGAGCTAGGGGCGTCTGGGAACTGACCTGGAAGAGGGCTGATCTCCAAGGAGTGAAGCCCTACCAAGCACGGCGCTCATCATCCCTGTCATCCCATGTCTGCCTCACCGGCAGGCGAGCCGTTTCCCGGGTCGTTATAACGGAGTATTTCGATGCATTGCGAGCGAGCACAGGAGTTCTTCTCCGACTACCTGGAGCGCACGCTCGACCGACCGATGACCGTGGCACTGGACGCCCACATGGCTGCCTGTGCTTCGTGCCGGGAGGAAGTCGACGCGCTGCAGGCAATGTTCCGTAGCCTGGACGCCGTTCCGGAGATCACCCCTCCATGGGATGGCGCTCAGCAAGTGATCCAGCGGCTTCGCGAAGAGTTGCCGGAGCCCATGGTGGCTCCCCGACCCATCCGGATGCCACAGCCCCGCCTACAGTGGGGACTCTTGCCTTGGCTGCGGAGTTTTAGCCCCGCCAGCGTGGCGATGGGGGCCGGTCTGGCCACCTTTGCCATTGCCGGCACGTTTCTGATCCCAGGGGTACCCAACGTTGTGAAGAACACCATCTTCGCGCTGCCGGGCACCACCTCTGCGGTCACTCCCACTGCCGGGGCGGAAGCTCCCGCGGTGTCCGTGTCCTACGGCGAGCCCACCGATGCGGGCCAGCCGATCAGCCTTCACATCCTTTCCGCTACCGCCTTGCCGGACGCGGAAGTCACCGGCACGGGAGGCGGTCGCCGCTTCGCCGTGACCGACCTCTCCCCGCAGCGGCCAGTGAACATCGACCTGGTCCTGCCCTACAACGAGGGAGACGCGCATTCGGTCTGGCTGGATGTAGCGTCCAGGTCCAGCAACCGGAAGCACAGCTACCTGGTGGTGGTGCCGGTCCGCAAGGCCGCCAACAACCAGGTGCCTCTCGTCCTGGAGAACCAGCCGATTGAGCTGGCCCTTCGGAGCCTTGCCCCCGCCCTCGGACAGCCCGTGGTGGTGGTGGACCGCGTGGGCGAACGGGTGAGCATCAACGCGCCCGATCCGCTCCCCGCCATCCGCAGCCTCGAGAACATCGCGGCCGACGCGCAGGTACGGGTCAGCAACGAGAACGGAAGCTACCGGCTCTCTCCGGCTCAGTAGCCCGCTCCTGGTCGGCATCAAAGCACAAGAGGCCCGCTGGAACCGTATTCCAGCGGGCCTCTTCAATTGAAAATTGTCAATTGACAATTGTCAATTGACAATTCTCCACCCCCTCAGAACTCGATCTCACCACCCGGCGCCAGCACCGTGCACGGCACCCCAGTTTCCGCTTCCACGCGCCTAGCCCAGGCGTCGGCGTCCTGCTGGATGACCGGGAAGGTGTTGTAGTGGATCGGGACCACGCGCTTCGGCTTCAGGAGGCGCACCGCTTCCAAGGCGTCGTCCGGCCCCATGGTGAAGTTGTCGCCGATGGGGAGTAGCGCCAAGTCGATGCCGTGGCGGCCGATGAGCGCCATGTCGCTGAAGAGCGCCGTGTCTCCGGCGTGGTACAGCAGCCGGTCGCCCAGCCTTAGCAGGATGCCGGCGGGCGTTCCCAGGTAGGTGTAGTTCCCTTCCGCGTCCTGGTAGCCGCCGCTGTGCCAGGCCGGCGTCAGCTTCACCCAGCCCCAGTCGAACTGGTGCGCGCCGCCCAGGTTCATGCCATGCCCTTCAGGGCACCCCTGCGACTGCAGGTGGCTCACCACCTCATACATCCCCACCACCGGCGCGCCGGTCCGTTTCGCGATGGAGACCGCGTCCCCGATGTGGTCGCCGTGGCCATGCGTGATCAGGATGGCCGTTGGCTGCAGCGACTCCGGATCAACGCATCCGATCCCGCTGCCGCTGAGGAACGGGTCGAGGAGCACGCGGGTGTCGCCGTGGACCACCTCGCAGGCGGAATGTCCGAAGAAGCGGAGCGTTGGCATTGTGGGGGCCTCTCGAGAGTCGCCGATAGGGGGGCGCATGTACCGCCGTAACTATAGCCAACGGGGTCTGCTTACTTGCAGGGTCCCGCGGAGCGCGGGCGTCCCGCCCGCACCCACCCACGGCAAGCGGGACGCGCTTGCGGTTTGCGGCCGCTTGTCTCAAAGAGAGTTGAGCACACCTTCCGGGACAGGGCGCTGCTCCCACACTCGCCGCATATGAGGGGGCGAGTCGCTGCCCCTTCCAGACATGTCGAGGAACTGTCGAAAGGAGCACTCGAATGGAGATCCGGAGTAAGGAGTTCGCGGTTCGCGCGGAGCTGACGGAGGTCTCGGAAGCGGACCTGGAGCTGATCAACCGCTCCTTCGCCCTGCGGCCCCTCACGGCGGAGCAGGTCTATGTCCGCCGCATCGCCCTCTGCAACGACCAGTATGACCGCACCCAGGAGCGCTTCCCGCGCAGTTATCTGGAGCGGTTCGCGGAGACGCTGCCGGGCAAGCCGCTGCTGGCTCACCACGACCGTCATAGCTACCCGGTCGGCCGCTTCTTCCGCGCCGAAGTGGGCACGGGCGACGGGGCACGCGCGGACGGCACGCCAACGGACGGCATCCGGGCGGAAGGGTCCGGCAACTGGCTCTACTGCTGGGTCTACCTGGTGAAGACCCCCGCCAACGAGGAGATCCGCGCGCAGATCGATGGCGGCGTCTACAGCCACGTGAGCATCGGCTTCCGTTGGGCCGATCTCCGCTGCGACCTGTGCGGCAAGAGCTACTTCCGCGGTGACTGCCCCCACGTGATCGGACAGGAGTACGAGGGCCGCGTGGCCACCGCGACCTACGGCGGCGACCTGGGCCGGGTGGAGGCGGTCGAAGGAAGCCTGGTCTATCTCGGCGCCCAATATGGGGCCGTGGTGACCAAGAGCGATGACCGGCAGGCGGAGAAGGAGTGCCTCAACGGGTGCCTCAACGGTAAGCACCCTCCCAAGGAGAACGCACCCGCATCCGGCCTCGCGGACGATGGCACTCTCTATCGCATCGACCTCCGCCGGGAGATCGGCCGGTTGGCGGCGTGCGTCCGCGCGGAGGCGGAGGTCGCCGGCCGTCTTACCAGCCTGGATGCCGCCGGAGACGTCACCGCGTCACGCCTCAAGGAACTGCATGACGAACTCCAGAAGCGGTTCGATGCCGTCTTCCCGGTCTCCGGCATCGGCGGCACCGCCAGCGTCGGCACCGAATTGGTGCCCGCGTAGAGAGCAGGATCAGCCTGAGCCAGGGTGTTGGATGAAGGACTGGCCTTCGTCCAACACCCTCCAGCCTGACGGAGAGGATCGATGGCGTTCACAATACCTCGTGCCCTTCTGGCACCGAATCCACGAAGCAACAAGCCAAGCATTAACTCGGCCCGATGCACTTCCCATCCGCTTCCACACCGCCGTCATTCCCGGCAGTACCCCTCACGGGGCGAGGATGTGTTGCCCTCCGGGAACCCATTTGAACCCGGCTGGCGCGTGCTCCCCGTCCCTCCCCGCCCAGGGTTTTGGCTCACTGGACCCTCGCAGGGCAGCTGGTTCATGTCCGGGGGTAGCTCGGCAAGGGTGACGGCGGGTGGGTGAGCCACGCGCCTGCTCTTCGCCCAGGAGGCTCCACCATCCCCGTAGTATCCCTTCAGTGCCACGGAGTGATGCCATCCGGGATTCGTTTGAAGCCGGCCCGCTCGTGCTCTCCGACCCGGCCACCGGTCGAGTTAGTTCACAAGATCCTGCCCGCAACCTGGACCCCCCGTAGAAGGGACTCGAATGTCTTCACCGCGCAAGAGCTGGCGGGCATCAGCGCTGCCCCGGCTCATTGGCGTCACCCGCTATGCCCCGCTCGGGACCGTGCTGGCGGCGCGACCGCTGCTGGCGGCTGCGCTGCTGCTCCCGCCCGGTTGGCAGCGCACGGTTCGCACGTCCGTCAGGCTGGCGCTCGGTCCGGAGGTGGACGACCGGAAGGTGGCGCGGGACTACTTCCGCCGCGTGGCAGACCTCCTCGGCTATTCTGCAGCTGTTTACCACCGCGGCATCTCCGGCGCTGGCCTCGACCATGAGTGGCTCCACGACCCCGCCTCGCGCGAGCGCTACCGGACTGCCCTGGCACTGGGGAAGGGCGCGCTGATGGTCGGCCCGCACCTCCTTTGCCAGGAGATCATGGCTGGCAGCGCCACCCGGGAGTTCCCGGTCACCGTCCTCGCCCGCAAGGCGCCCGACCCCGATTACGAGGCGCTCAAGCAGCGATGGTACTCCGCGCTGGGTGTCAGCGTGGTCCATCGTCCGCCGAAGAATGCTCCGGGCGGCGGACTGGCGGAGGTCACCCTGGCGGTGCGCGCGCTTCGGCAGGGCAAGGTCCTCGCCCTGACGCCGGACCTCATCCAGCGGCCCGGCACCGGAATACCGGTGACGCTCTTTGGGAGGCGGGTGGAGCTACCGGCGGGCGCGTTCTTTCTGGCGCAGCGCACCGGAGCGCCGTTGCTGCCCTCCTTCTGCCACCGGGAGGCGGAATGCTACCGACTCTGGTGCCACGATCCCCTGGAACCGATGGCCACCGGTGACCGCGACGCGATCCTCGCAGACATGGCCCAGCGATGGACCGACCTCTTCGAAGGCTTCCTGCATGACCACCCGGAAATGTGGCAGTTCTGGCTCGACAAGAAGTGGCGGCGCTGGCTGGCGGAGACGCCAGTCACACCCGGCTGAATCTGGAGGCGCAAGGCTTAGTCAGCGGCAAGAGCTCGCGTTCTTCCGGTCGCCGGGGTTGGCTCGGCTGCGGTCTGCTCCACTTGCTTCCGGCCCGACAGGCTTCGAAGCATCGATGTCACGCGCCCGCAGCGGTGGACCACGCGCTCAACGCGGCACAGCAGCGCCATCCCCAACGCATCCACTGGGGGCACTCCTCGGCGCAGGTACCGCCAGCTGAGCAGGATGCCGAACGGCACCGCCAGAAGGCACGCGGCAACCGCCAGCAACTCGAGTGCCAGCTTCCCCCACGTCGGCAGCTTGGGACGGGATTGCCGTGCGCGCTTGATCACCTTTTCCTGGCCGCGGACATAGGCCCGGCTTAGCAGTTCGCGGACCGAGCACACGTTGTAGTCGTGAACCACCGCGCCGGGCTGATACTGGAAACGGTAGCGTCCGCTCGCCTTCACGCGGGCGGCCAGGTCGGCGTCCTCCGACGTGGCGTGCCGGAAGGCGGTTGCAAATCCGCCGAACTGCGTCAGCACCTCCCGCCGGTACGCGCAATTGCCCCCGAACGGCAGGTCGAACGGTCGGCGCGAGCTGGGGTAGACGTTCGCGCCACGCATCCGGAGCAGACGCGCCACCAGGGATGGCTGAACCGGCGGCATGAATCGTCCGCTCACGGCGGCGACCTCCGCGTCGGTGAAGCCGGCCAGCAACTCCGGAAGCCAGCCTGGCTGCGGCACGCAGTCATCATCCAGGAACGCCACGTGCTCCGTGCGTGCCAGGCCGATTCCCCGGTTGCGGGCCGCCGCAGGCCCAGCGTTCTCCTGGCGGTGATAGTGGATGCGCACCGCATCGGGACAATCGCCCGCCGCGCCCCGCACCATCGCCTCCGTTGCATCCGTGGAGCCATCATCGATCACGTGTACTGCGACCGATAACCCGCCCGTTGCGCCGTTCGCGAGTGCTTCCAGCACTAGGCGCAACCGTTCCGCCCGGTTGTAGGTGGGGATCACCACCGTCACCATCGGCTGACCATCGCGTAATGCTGTTGGAAGCGTTGAGGGCATTGGGTCACGCGGCCCGGCGCCATTGCCGGGAAGTCTCGAGGATGGCTAGAGGCGCACCGGCGCTTCGGCGGTGTTGTTCTCCGTGGAGAGCTCCTGCAGCAGCCCGTCCGGGTCGACCCGCGACTGGAGCACGTACTCCCCGTGGGGAAGGCCCGTGATGTCGATCACCTGTCCGGGCGTCGAGATGGAGTACTTGTCGCCCCAGCCGACGGAGATGCCGGAGGTCATGCTCTTGGCTTCCGGGTTGGTCTCGCAGCGCGCGTACCGCTTCCGCTCCGGAGAGCCGGAGAGTTCCGGCCGCAGGCGGTCGGTATCCGCCAGGCAGAAGGAGATCTTGCCGCTGCCCGCGACCTCCTGGCCTTCCTGATCCAGCAGCCGGTACTCGGCGACGCGCAGCAAGTGCCAGTGACGGTGCGTTTTATGGAACGAGAACGCGCCGAAGGGGACGATCCGGGGATTGCCGCTTCCGCGCGGATAGATGGCCTGCACCGCTTCCATCCGTCCGTTCACCCGCCGCCCGCGTACCTCCACCGGCCCCTCACCGATGTTCAGCAGCACGTTCGGGAAGCGCAGCAACCGGCGGCCGCGGTTCCGCTCGATCCGGTGCCGCGTCAACGCGGCTCGCTGGGGCGTCAGGTCCGGAAGCCGCTCGCCACCCTGCGCTGTCGAGGGCATCGGGGCGCCCGCCAGGTGAGCGCATCCCAGTGAGATCGCGGCGGTGAGCCACGTGGCGTTGGTGGATGGCCGGGACGTGCGAGCGTGGAAAGGAAACATCTGCTTGATTCGGAGGGCCGGAGCGGCTCCATTGGACTACCGCCATCCGAGCGAACTACAAACGTGTTCCTGGCAAGCTGCCGCCGCAGTAGGGACGAACAAGCAGGGAGTTGCGAGCGCTGCGGTAGGTCCCCTGAAGCGGATTCGCGGTGGGGAAGTCGGATGAGCGGTGGAGCCCGCCATCAGGACGATGCCGGAGCCGTCACGTCCCAGCGGATGCGGAACTGCCGCCTCTCCTCTGCGGCCGCCGCTGAGGGTGCGGTTGGGGTTTCGAGAGAGACGGCGCTGGCAAGTACCTCAATGCGCGGCAGCGGGGTTCGGCCCGCAGGCCACACGAGGCGGTGGCCGTCGGATGCCCTTTGGCTTGACAGGCTGAAAAGCGACAGATAAAACACGCTTGTCCTGAACTCAAGAAGCCGGTCGGCTCCGGGTTCAAGCTGCTTTACCGGGGGACTGGTTCCCTCACAATCACCCTACACAACCCACCAGGGGACGCACGGACGGTCATTGACGGACCGGAGGAAACTGCGATGGCGAACGCGCTGGAAGTGGACGAAAAGAGCTTTGAGGCCGAGGTGCTGAACTCCGACACTCCCGTTCTGGTGGACTTCTGGGCCCCCTGGTGCGGCCCTTGCCGGGCGCTGGCTCCCACGGTGGAGGCCATCTCTGGAGAACTTGCCGGACGCCTGAAGGTGGTCAAGGTCAACACGGACGAGGCCGGTCCCGTGGCCGCGCGCTACGGCGTGATGAGCATCCCGCAGCTGATGCTCTTCAAGGGCGGTAAGGTGGTGGAGCAGATGGTGGGCAACCAGCCCAAGCCCCGCATCCTGGAGAAGGTCGAACCGCACCTCACGTAGACGGTGCGAATCGCTTTAGCCCGGAAGGCCTGGAGTCTGAGCCGCTGCTCGGGCTCCGGGCCTTTCGCGTGTTCAGGTGCTCGTGATGCCTGGACGAGACAATTCCAGACGCCCCAGTATCTCGCCGGCAGTTTCCCGCGCTTCCCCCCGGGGGCCGCGCAGGACCGGTGCCACTTCGACCATCCGCCGGATGACAGCCAGGGAGGCGGCGGGCCGAAGTCGGGCCGGCACGGTGTTTGACAGCAGCGAGAGGGCACCCTGTCCCGGCGTGAGTTGGCGGGGCATCCACCGGGAGCCGGCCTGGTACTCGCTCTCGACAATGAGGCCGACTGGAATGGGGTCCTGCCCCACGGTCGCCCCGAAGCTCACCGCAGGATAGCGGACGCTGCGGACCGGCTCGCCTTCACGGACGGAGAGCTGGCGGGGGTACGGGTGGACCAGCCCCTGGTCGTTCATCACGGCGTACTCATCGGAGTAATAGGTCGCGCCTGCCCGAAGCAATTCCGTGACCAGCGTGGTCTTGCCCGCGTGCGACTTCCCCGGCAAGAGGATCGCCTTTCCGTTCCAGGCCACCACGCCGGCATGGATGAAGACATGGTCCGGAGCTTCCGCAGCCACCAGGATCTGAAGCGCCGATTCAAAGGCGTTCAGCGCCTCCCCAAGATCATGGGTGCGGGCCATCCGGGCGGCGCCCTCGTAAACCAGGTGGAACGGCCGGATTCCCGGACGGGCTTCCGTCAGCGAGAGCCGCACACTGAGGAGGGCCGGAACCTCCTCCTCGTCGATGGCGCACCACTGGGGTGGGAACCGCTCCCGCAGGTACGGCAGCGCTTGCGGCGTGTTCACGCGGATTCCCACGCGCGCCCCGTAGCTCTCCAGTGCAATTCCGTCCGCCCACACGAGGCGGTCCAGCTTGCGCATTCAGGTGTTGTCGACGTTGAGCAGAGGAATCATCGAGGTCCGGTTGTTGGAACAGGGGCCGCGCACCGAGCTGCGCCCTGACATTTTCGGCCGACAAGCGGAAAACGCGGGAGCGGAGCACCAGGCAAGATAAAGCGCGACCGGGCACTCACCCCGCCAAATTCACACTTTCGTATAGTTATGTGGCCATGTAGTGTGGCTCATCCAGGTTGACACTGAAGATGTCCCGGAACAGACCGAGTTCCGTACTCCCTGCTCTGGGACTGACAGGACAGCCATCGCTGACCGGTAGGCCGGGCAACCTCAACCGAATGGTTGACCCCTTTGGTACGACTTTTGCTTGGTTTAGTAATCACTACCACGATGCAATCCCGCGCCTACACCGAAGACGAACTGAACCGCGCCGAGCAGAGCTACCAGCAATGGGAGCGATGGCGGCCCATCCTGCTGCTGCTCTGCCTCCTGGCGGTGAGTGTGGCGGCCTGGGTCATGAACTAGGGTTCTGGGTTCAGTGCGGCGAGTGGCTGCAACTTCGGTGCAAGAGTGTTCGGAAACGTAGACTCCCGACAACGATTTCAAGCGAGCCGCCAGCCACAGACTGAACCCTGAACCCCGACATCGACTTCAAGCCAAGCTCGAGCTAGAGACTGAACCCCGAACCCTGAACCCTTCCGTCCAGGTTGGCGCTGTCCCCGCCGCCCCGCTAGACTTGATCGGCGCGAGCGGCGCCGGGAGAGTCCCCATTGAGCGGCATTGAGAGCGGCATTGAGAGCGGCGTCGAGATCGGTACAGATATCCAAGGGAGCCAGCGGATGCCCTGGGAGGATGCTCCCTTTCTGAAGGCGTGCCGCCGAGAGCCGGTCCCCTACACCCCCGTCTGGCTCATGCGGCAGGCCGGCCGCTACATGAACGACTACCGCGAGGTCCGCGCGAAGTACGGCTTCCTGGAGCTGTGCAAGAACCCGGACTTGGTGGCGGAAGTGACCGTCACCGCGTGTGAGCGGATCAATGCGGACGCCGCCATCCTCTTCGCGGACATCCTACTGATCGTGGAGCCGCTGGGCCTGAACCTGGAGTACACCAAAGGCGACGGTCCCCAGATCTCGCCGGTGGTGCGCACCGGTGAGGACGTGGACCGCCTCCTCGAGCCCGATCCCGAGGCGCTCTCCTACGTCTACGACGCCGTCCGAGCCACGCGCCGGGCGCTGCCTGGCAAGATCCCGCTCATCGGGTTCTGCGGCGCGCCGTTCACCCTTGCCTCGTACGTCACGGAGGGTGAGGGCAGCCGCAACTATGAGCACACCAAGAGCCTGATGTACCGGGACTCCGGCGCGTGGCACGCCCTGATGGGGAAAATCACGCGGGGCCTGATCGGCTACTGCAACCGGCAGGTGGAAGCCGGCGCGCAGGTGATCCAGATCTTCGATAGCTGGGTCGGCTGCCTCTCTCCGGAGGACTACCGCGAGTTCGTGCTGCCGCACAGCCGCGCTCTGATCGAGGGGATCACGCCGGGCGTTCCGGTGATTCACTTCGGGACGGGCACCGCCACCCTGCTGCGGGACATGCGGGAAGCGGGCGGCGATGTACTGGGCCTCGATTGGCGCACGCCGATCGAGTGGGGGTGGAACGAGGTCGGCAACGACCGCGCCATCCAGGGGAATTTGGATCCTCTCGCCCTCTTCGCGGAGCCGGAGTACCTCAAGGGTCGCGTCAAGCGCATCCTCGACCAGGCCGGCGGCCGGCCGGGGCACATCTTCAACCTGGGGCACGGCATCCTTCCGCGCACTCCCGTGGACAACGTCATCCGCCTGGTGGAATGGGTCCACGAGCTGTCAGCCCGTTAGCAGGCGGTGACGCCAGCTACCCAGCGACTCGCAGCTCCAGAGCCGATTCGCTGACAGCCCCGATCGGTAAACCGCGGTTGAACTTTCAAACCGTGCTTCGAGTCTGACGTTGAAGCGGGACGAGAGCCGTATCCGGTGAGAGCGAAGTGACTCAGGTACAGTTTATGCTGGCGAGACCGATGCGTTGGTTGGCGATCTGGGCGATGGCGCAGTTGCTGCTGGTAAACCCGGCAGCTCGAGGGGTCGCTGCGCCGGAGAAGGCGCAGGCGGTCCTGCTGTACGACGGCAAGCTACCCGAGCAGGCCGCACTGGAGTCCGCCACGCGCTCGGCCCTCGCGCCCTACGCCGAGAGGGTGGTCCTGCGGTCCGTCCACGCGGGGCGCGCGGACGCGGGACCTTTCCTTCGCCTGCATCAGTTGACCCGGAAGGACGCGCCGCTACTGCTGGTGATGAGCAGCGCCGGCACGCAGGCCCGAGTGCTCCGCAGGGTGCCGCTCACGGCGGACGCTACTGTCGATGACAATGTCCGCGGACTGCTCGCGGGTCTGCGGCTCCCGGTCCCGCGCGCCGCGCCGACCGCACTCGCGCCGGGCACGACGATTGTTGTCCTCACGGACGGATCGATGGCGGAGAAGCCGTACCTGGTGCAGGCAACCTCCGGAGCGCTGGCTGCGGAGGGTTCGCGCAAGCTGCACGGCGGTGCCGTGGTGGTCTATCGTTTCCCCGCTCCCAGCGGCGTGCGAGACGCGGAGCTGCGGGCGGAGATCGGTGGCGCGTACCTGGTTGAGTGGGCGGACAACGTCCAGGGTCCCTGGTCGGCTTTGATGGACAGTGGCCGTTACTTCGGTCAGGCACTCGACCTGATCCGGCAGCGCACCCAGCCGGTGGCGAACATGAAAGCGGTGCTGGCCCGGCTGCCGGGAGACCTCTTCATACGTGTCCGCTCCCGCGCCGCAAGCGAAAATCCAGCAGAGGTGACGCGCCTGGAGTTCGCGGTTCTCCCACCCGGAACGGCGGGCGGCGAGGCGGATTGGCTGGCCCGTGCCGAAGCGCTTCGCCGCGAGGGGTTGGCTGCGGTCCTTCCGCCGGGTGAGATCGCCACTCCCCTGACCGGCACCCTCGCCCGCGACCTCGTTCTGGAGGCGGAGCGATCACCCTATCTGCTGAGCGGCGAGCTCTCCGTGCCGACGGGGCTGCGACTGACAGTGGAGCCGGGCGTGCTGGTGCGGGTGATTGGGAACGCGGTCATCCGCGTGCAGGGCCGGCTGGTGGCTCGCGGGACGGCATTCCTCCCGATCACCTTCGTCCCGGTGAAGCCGTCTCGATCCGATGACTGGCGCGGCATCCAGTTCCAGCCGCTACCCAACGCGCCCAGCGGTGAGCGGAGCGTCGTCAGCTTCTGCCGCATCGTGAACGCGGAGTCGCTGGAGTTGCCCCGCTTCTCCGGCGAAATCTCGCACTCCATTCTGGAGAACAGCACCCGCGGGCTGGTGCTCCGATCAGGGGGAACGGGGCAGATCCATCACAACCGCTTCCTGCGCTGTCGCCAGGGGCTGACCGTGGACAGCGGCGGCGGCGAGGTCACCGCCAATGAATGGATCGGCTGCATGACCGCCCTGGTGGTGCAGGCGCCACCCACGGGCGCAACCCTACGCGTGGAAGAGAACAGCTTCCGCGACAGCCGGCTGGCTGCGGTTCAGGTGCTTCGGCGTCCGGTTAGCAGCGCGCCGGGCCTGACGTTGGCGCGGAATCACTGGAGCGGCACACCGGCAGACCGCCTAGTCGCCACCGGGGTGGACAGCATGCCCGTGACGGTTGAGCCAAGGCTGGAGTCAGTGCCGCAGGGCGTGGGGCCGGGCTGGTAATCTCGAATGCGGAATGCGGAATGCGGAATGCGGGTTGGCTGATGACCGCGCTGTTCCCGACATTCCGTAGCGATTGCGGACGGGAGGATCGCGGGCGTCCCGCCCGCATCAGCCATTGGTGATTCGGGTCATATCTCGCCTTCAACCAAGCCCGCATTCCAATTCGAAATCCGAAATCCGAAACTGGAAATTGAACACTAATCGCGGCGCAGTGAGCGGCTCAATTGCTCCTTGAGCTGGGCCAGTCTTGAGAGCGGGGTCTCGCGGCGGGGCGGTGGGGGTGGCGGCAGCGGCCTGAGGCTGCCCTCCGGGGGCAGGCGGAGTCCGTACTTCCCCAGTAGCTCATCAAGTCCCGCCAGGCCGGCAATCCCGCAGAGGTCCAGCACCGGGATGCCGTAGCTCTCCGCCAGCGCGAGAGCCGGTTCCAGGTCGCCCCGGTCGGTCCTGCCTCGGTGGGCGGTGCCGCTGGAGAAGAAGAGGGCCGTCTCCGCCTGCGACACGAGGCCGAAAACGCAAGCCAGCTCGCGGGCGGTGGCGGGCGAAACGGTGCGACCATGTCCAAAGCCGGAGCGCGCGGCGGCGACCAGCATGGAGTTGCGTTGGGAGCTGAGGGTGACGATCCGCATGTTGCGTGAGAAGCGGCCGCGCAGTTCCTCGGCCCATTCCGGCACTTCCACGCCGGTGGGCAGCCAGATCTCGGTGGCGCCGCCCGCCGCCAGAGCCGCCGTGACCGCCTCCTGTTCCGCGCGGGAGATCCCCCGGCTCCGGAGGATGTGGCCACCCTTCGCCAGGGAATGCGCGACCCGACGTAGCAGGTCGATCCCGGAGTCCGGAATGTCGTTCTCAGAGCGCGCGGTGAGGAGGCTGAAGATTGCCATTGGGATGAGTCAGGGTGGACCTGGGTGCGGAATGCGGCGGCGAGGGGCGCAGTCGGTTGGTCCACTCTCAAGGGTCGGCAAGGAAGCGGGCGAGGTTCAGCGCCGGTCCAGCAAATGCACGGCCCCTGGCTCTCCTGGAGGGCGAACGGTCTCCACGCGCCAGTCCGCTGCCGCTGCCGTGAGGAAGGCGTTCGTGGTTACGCGCTGGGGATCGCCCAGATAGACCACGCCGCCGGGTTGCAGTGACTGCTGAATCACCGCGAGCAACGCGCCGTGGGCGTGCCGCTCGTACAGCACATCGCTTGCCACGATGACGGGCCATTGCTGCCGGAGCGGCCAGAGGCGCCAATCCGCCGCCAGATGCCGAACGTTCGATAGGCCGTTCAGCGCAGCGTTCCGGCGTGCAGCTTCCACCGCCTCCGGGAACAGGTCCGATTGCGTGACGCAGCCTCCCGCCGCCGCAAGCGCGAGACCCACGAGTCCCGTCCCGCAGCCAAGCTCGAGAACTGCTTCTCCTTCCCACCTACGGATGTTCAGCAAGAAGCGGGCCAATGGAGGAGCGCTGTCCCAGACCACGGCCCAGTACGGAATCCGCTCCGGGTCCGTCTCGTCCGTGACGAGCGCGTCCAGATCGGCCGCCGCCTGGATCTGTAGCGATACTTCTCCGTAGAGACCGGCGTGGCGGAAGGGATACAGACTGGAGCTCATGGTCCCACCCATGTGGGGACGGGGCGGTCCCGGAATGGAACCGCCCCGTCCAGTTGCCCGGCTATCACGCTCAGGACCTGTCACGCATTCGGTGCGAGTTAGTCGAGGATGCGGCGCGGCTTTTCCCGCGCGGGCTCTGCCTCTTCCACTTCCGCATCCGGCTGCGGCACCGCCTGCTGCCCCGGCGCGATGGTTGGGTCGTTCTCCACCTTGACGGAGGTGACGTAGACCTTGCCGTCCACAGTCAGCACCACGCGGTAGACCCCAGCCGGCACCTGCGGCCCCAGGGTGAAGGTAGGGGGAGGGGTCGGCGCGGTGCCTTCACCCATTGGCTGCGCCATGGGTGCGCCTGTCATAGGGGTTCCGCCCATCGGCGCACCGCCCATTGGGGCTCCGCCGCCGCGACGACCTCCGCCGGTTCCACCCCCTGCTCCGCCGCCACCAGGGCCGCCACCAGGGCCGCGTCGTTGCGCGCGGTTGAGGGACCAGGTCACGACATTCAGCCCGGGTACGTTGGGTGCTTGAAGCTCCTGGACCGTGTTGCCGAGGATGTCCTGAACCACCAGCTTGACGGCTGTTGCCTTCTGCGCCAGGGAGTAGTGGATCTGCGCGCCACGCGGCGGGTTCTGGCCAATCCAGAGCCGGTGACCATTGCCGTAGATCGATCCCTTCTGCGGCTCCGATCGCCAGCGGACGACCGCGTTCGGCTCGTAGAGGGCGGCCGAGGTGCCCATGCTTGCCGGGGTGATCTGGCGCAGCGTGGTCACATCGAGGATCCAGATCCCTCGGCCATGCGTCGCTGCCACGATCTCGCCGGCGGTGGGGTGCTGGGTCAACTCAAAGACCGGCACGGTGGGGAGGTTGGAGTTGAGGCTGGTCCAGGTCTCGCCCCGGTTGAGGGAGGCCCAGGCACCGAACTCCGTGCCGCAGTAGAGCAAGTTCTGGTTCTTCAAGTCCTCGCGCAGGGTCCGGGTGGAGCCAACGGGCAGGTTGCTCCGGAGGCTCTTCCAGTTCTGCCCAAAGTCTTCCGTCACGTACACCAGTGGGTCTTCGTTGTCGCTGCGGTGCGCGTCAAACGCGACGTAGGCCCGCCCATCCGCGAACCGGCTGGCATCGATGGTCGAGACCCAGATCGGCGACTTGAACCCTAGCTTCGAGGTGACGTCCGTCCACTTCAGCCCGCCGTCCCGCGTCACCCAGAGCGCGCCATCGTCCGTCCCGACCCAGAGCACGTCCGGGTTGCGGGGCGATTCGGAGAGGGCGGTCGCCGTGCCTCGGCCCGTTCGCGTGATGACGGGGCTGATGGCGCGCAGCTCATCCCCTTGCTTGAAGGAGCGGAAGACGTAGTTGCCCGCGCTGTAGAGGAGCTTGGAGTTGTAGTGCGAGAGCAGGAACGGCGTGTTCCAGTTGAAGCGGAGCGGCTCCATTCCGGGCAAGCGCCGCGGCCGGATCGACCCGCGCTCTCCGGTCTTGAGGTTGCGGCGCTGGATATTGCCGTCCTGGCTTTCCCAGTAGACCCAGTCCGGGTCGTTGGGGTCCACGCGGCAGACAAACCCGTCGCCGCCGCCAATGGTGAGCCAGTCGTCGTTGAGCTGCCCGGGGTTGCTAAGGCTGACGCTCGGCCCGCTCCAGCTTCCATTGTCCTGAAGCCCGCCGTAGACGCGGTAGGGGGTCCGGGTATCCACCGCCACATGGTAGAACTGCGAGATCACGCCCGCGTGGTTCTGGTGCTCCCAGGTATTGGAGCGGTCGTAGCTGACGTAGAAGCCGCCGTCCCCGCCCACGATGATGTGGCGGCCGTCCTTCGGGTTGATCCACATGGCGTGGTGATCCGAGTGGACCCGCGCACCGGCATCGTCCGTGAAAGTCTTGCCGCCATCCCGGGAGCGGTAGAGCTCCACTCCCATCACGTATAGGTTCTTGTCGTCCGTGGGGTCGACCCGCACCTGGCTGAAGTACATCGGACGGGGGTTGAGGCTGTTGAGCCGTTTCCAGGTCTCGCCGAAGTCATCCGAGCGGTAGATGCCGCCGTACTCGTGGCTGTTGGGTCCCTGCTCGTCCTGAACGTTGGGGCGTTGGCCCGCATACATGAAGGCGAAGGGCCGGCGGGCGTTCGAGCCGTTGGGGCCGGAGAGGCTCCCCTCGGCAAGCCGGAAGGTGACCTTCTGGCTCTTGCCCTCACGAATGACCGTAAGTTCCGCCTTGTCGCCCGGCTTCAGCGCTTGCAGGAGGGGAGTCAGAGCCAGAACGTTAGCCACGTCTTTGCCCTTGAACTCCTTGATAACATCGCCTTCCTTGATACCCGCGTTGTCCGCGTTACCTTCCGGGAAGACGCGATTGATCTTGACCCCGGTTTCCAAGGCGTCTTCCGTGGTGGCGGCAAGGATGCGGGCCAGCGGCACCGGCTCCGCCGGGCGGTCTTCCAGCGTGAGGGTGACCTCCATGCTCTTACCATCTCGCGTGATCACCAGGGGGAGCTTGTCGCCCGCGCGCTTGCCGCGGATGCCGCCGATGAGGCCGGCGTAGTTGGTGATCGGCTTGCCGTCCACGGAGGTGACGAGGTCCCCGCTCTTCAGGCCGGCCTTCGCGGCGGGGGTGTTCGGGCTCACCTCGTTCAGCTTCGCGCCGCCCTCCACCGAGTCGCCGGTGATGCCGAGGTAGACGCGGCTGGGAGGGGTGCCCATGCCGATCTTCTCGCAGTCGATCACGGCGAAGACGGTGTTGGGATTCTTGCGGTAGACGTCCAGGCCGATGCGCCCGAACTGCGTGGACGGAAGCCCAGCAGCGAGCTTCTTCCAATTGTTGCCGCCATCCGTGGTCTTGTAGATGCCTGCGGCGGGACCCCACTTCCGGTTCGGATCGTAGGCGTCGTAGCCGTCGGCCAGCGGCGGCTCGCCCCGGTGGCTGTCGAAGCCGTCCCGCTGGCGGTCCCACATCGCGACTAGCAGGTTCTCGGGCTCGTTGGGGTGGAGGATCAGGTCGAGCGCGCCGGTCTTCTCATCGAAGTAGAGAACCTTGTTCCAGGTTTGCCCGCCGTCCGTGGTCTTGAATACACCGCGCTCCTTGTTCTTGCCCCAGAGCCGCCCCAGCGCCGCCACGTAGACGGTGTTCGGGTCCTTGGGGTGGATCACCACATCGCCAATCTGGAAGGTCTCCCGCAGGCCCATGTGCTTCCAGGTCTTGCCGCTGTCGGTCGACTTGTAGACGCCGTCCCCCCACGAGACGGAGTTGCGCGGGTTGCTCTCCCCCGTCCCGACCCAGACCACATTCGAGTCCGAAGGTGCCACGGACACCGCCCCGACCGAGCAACTCGACTCCTTGTCGAACTGGTGGACGAAGGTGGTGCCGTTGTTAGTGGTCTTGAGCAGGCCGCCCGCCGCAGTCCCGACCCAATAGGTGCTGGGATCCGCCTCGTAGACCGAGAGGCTGGTGATGCGGCCGCCCATGGTGGCGGGGCCGATGTTGCGCCAGCGAAGCGCCTTGGTCCAGGACCCCGGCAGCGCGCCTGGTGCAACGGGTGCCTCGGTGGCCGTGGCTGGCTGGCCCGCGGAGGGGTCCGGCTGCTGCGCCAGGGCAGGCAGCGCAAGCAGCCCCGCCGCAAAAAGCGGTAGGGCGATCCACCCCTGCATGGTTACCGGGGCGGAGAGAGAACGGGAGGATGGCATCAGTCAAGGCTCCGAAGCACGGAAGAGGACAAAACCCACAAACGGGGATGCTACCCTCCTACTTTCAAAGAGGGAGAGCGGTTACCCCTCCTCGGTATAGCGTCCAATCCGATTCCGGTGAACAAACCGAGCGGGATTGCGCGGCCCCGCCAGCGACCGCACCGCCGGTTCAGGCTGACGGGACCCGGCGTCAGGTGCTGCATGATGCTTGATGGGCCGGAGCCATCCCCGGGGGGAGCGGGTGAATGTCCGGATGAAGGGCATGCGCCATGATCTCCATCCCGTCCACCAGTCGCGGTCCGGGCCGACTGAAGTAGGCATTACCATCGGTGACGTAGACCCGTCCGCTCTTCACGCATGGAAGCTGGCACCACCCAGCCTGCTGCTGGAGGAGCGCCAGGTCCTGGAGCGCGCGCTCGACGGGAAAGCCGCAGCAGGCGATGAAGAGGACGTCGGGATTGGCGTCGGCGAGGGCCTCCCATGTGAGGGTGCGGGATGGCTTCCCATCCTCGGCCACGGGGTCGAAGCCGCCGGCTGACGCCACCAGGCGGGGGTTCCAGTGGCCCCCACTGAAGAGCGGGTCGAGCCATTCCAGGAAGACCACGCGTGGGCGACGGTCATGCGGAATTTCGGCGGTTCTCCGCTCGACGGCCCGCACACGTTGGCGAAGGCTCGCGACCACTTCGGCAGCTCGCTTGTCGCGCCCTGTGGTCTCACCGACTTCAAGCAGCGTCTCGAACACCTCTTCCAACGACATCGGCTCAAGGTTCAGTACTCGCGGCTGGCCGGGCAGAGAACAGGCGGCAGAGCTCACTTCCGCTTCCGCTACGGCGCAGACGTCGCAGAGGGCCTGGGTCACCAGCAGGTCAGGACGGAGACCCTCAAGCGTGGGCAGATCCAAGGAGTAAAGGGCCTGCTGAGTCTTCAACTGCTCGCGCACGAGGTGATCGATCTCCGCACTCGTTACGTCGTGCGGGATATGCGTGCGCGTGACCTTGGGAAGAGCCTTGACGGACGGCGGGTAGTCGCACTCGTGCGTGACGCCGACCAACTGGTCCTGCAGTCCCAGAGCGCATACGATCTCGGTGGCGCTGGGCAAAAGGGAAACGATTCTCATGAGTTGAGGTGCCTGTTCTCAGCAACTGGATCTCGTCCCAACAAGAAGATCTGGAAGGCGTACCCTAGCATCAGAGAGTTACTCGAAGAGATATCGCACGCCGTGGTGCCGGTCGACCGCTCCTGAGAAGACGAGCCTCCCAGCTGGTAGGCCAGGAGGCTCGCGTTGAACCGCAGGTTAGTGAAACCGTGGTTAGCCGACGTCTGTCAGCTGCCGTCTGACAGCTGAACCTTGGGGTTCAGCGTCTGGGCACCGCGGCGGACCGTGAGGCTGACGCTGTCGCCCGGCTTCTTGCCGCGCAGGATGCGGCGGAGGTCGCCGGCGTTGGCCACGCTCTGGCCGTCGATCTGGGTGATGACATCCTCGGCCTTCAGTCCCGCCGCCTCAGCCGGGGTTCCGGGCGAGACCTCGACCACAGCGGCGCCCTGGGTCACGGCGAGCTTCAGCTTCTGGGCGATCTCCGGGGTCACGCTACCCGGCATTACACCGAGCACTGCGCGCCGCACCTTGCCGGTCTCTAGGACCTGCTGCGCCACGTCACGCGCTACGTTGATCGGCACGGCAAATCCGAGGCCGCTGGAGCGACCGAGGATCCAGGTGTTGATCCCCATCACGCGCCCTTCACTATCAAGCAGCGGACCGCCGCTGTTGCCGGGGTTGATGGCAGCGTCGGTCTGAATGAAGCCGACAAAATCGTCCAGGCTGCGGTTGCGGTTGGTGGCGGAGACCACACCGGTGGTGACCGTTCCCTCCAACCCCATCGGGTTTCCGATAGCGATGGCCCGCTGACCGACGTCCAGCCGATCCGAGTCAGCCATCGGCGCTTCCGGCATGTCGGTGGCGCTCACCTTGACCACGGCGATGTCCACCGCCGCATCCACCCCCAGCACCTGGCCGGTGAGGGTCTTGCCGTTAGCCAGCCGGATCTCCACCGTCTTGGCGTCGTCCACCACATGGGCGTTGGTGAGGATGACGCCATCCTTGCGGATCACGACGCCGGAACCGGTGGCCTCACCGCGCTTGACGCGAACCACGGCGGGTCGGGCGCGGCGCACCACGTCGATGACCACGCGCTCATCGTCACTGCGGGAGAGGCTCGCTTGGGCCTGGACGGGCGCCATTCCGTGCCCGGTGATGAAGCCCTGCCCGACTCCAATGCCAATTCCGCCAGCCAGCGCGGCGGCGACGAGGGTCGAGCTTGATCTGACAGTCGCTACCTTCATTTGGATTTGCTCCGGATCTGTCCGGCGTCAGCCGATGCACCCGGCGATGCATCAGGAGGCGGACGTTTTGATCTGCGCCTGAGCGCGTATATCCCTTCTTACGCAGCGGATCAGCCCTCTGTCGCCGGTTCTTCGGGCGCAACGGGGTTGAGAGTGTACTGTCCCGGTCGGTCGGCGCGCCATCGATTGGGTGGCTAGCAAACACCGTCTATCCCAACTCTTCTTGGGCGGCTCATGGGCTTGGAGCGCACCCACTTCGGGGCGACGGTCATCCTGGGGAGCGCGATGCGGCCCGTCACCACCAGCCTGCGCGACGGTACTCCAGTTCTCATCCGTCCCCTGACGACGGCTGACGCTCCGGCGGTTCAACAGGCTCTGGCGGAGCTGAGTCCGGAGTCGCGCTACCGGCGCTTCCTCATGGACATCGCCCGCTTCACTCCGGAGCAGCTCCGCTACCTGACGCAGGTGGATGGCATCGACCATCTGGCGCTGGGAATGGCGGTGCTGACAGGCGATCCCCCGCCGAAGCCGATCAGCATCGCCCGCTGCATCCGCGATCCCGCCGAACCCACGCTGGCCGAGGTGGCGGCCAGCGTGGCCGACGCATGGCAGGGCCGGGGTGCCGGCGCTCTGATCCTGCGGGAGCTGGCGAAATGGTCATGGGAGCAGGGCATCCGCCGCTGGAACGGCACCACTCTGGCCGAGAATGCACCGGCGCAGCGGCTGCTTGAGGGAATCGGCACACCTCGCGTCCGCCGCTCCGCCGGCACCGGAGTCCTGGAACTGGAGTATGAGCTTCACTCGCCCCCGGTTCTAACTCCTAACCCCAACCCCTAACTCCCTGATTCAGGTAACCCGCCAACCTCAACCACCGGTCGCACCTCGACCGTCCCCCGCTTCGACATCGGGATGCGCTCCGCGATGGCAAGAGCCTCATCCAGGTCCCGCGCTTCCACCAGGAAGTAGCCGCCCAACTGCTCACGGGTCTCGGCGAAGGGTCCGTCCGTAACCAGCCGCTTGCCCTCGCGGACACGGACGCTGGTGGCCATGGCCGTGGCATGCAGGGGAGCCGCCGCAAGGAATTGCCCCGCCGCGTGAAGGTCCTGCGCAAGCTGCGCGGACTCTTTGTAGCAGCTCTCGTACTCCGCAGGGGTGAGGGAATTCTCCTCGCCATAGATCAGCAGCATATAGCGCAATGGTTCAGCTCCTCAACGCCGTTCAACCGCCGGCGATGGCTCCAATGACAAGAAAGGGTTCGTCGCCCTGGCGGATCGCCTCCGGCAGAAGAGTGTCCGGCGCGTCATGCGACAGGTCCTCTCCGCAGGCGAAGTACCGTAGGAAGGCACGTCGCTTTAGTGTTCCGTGGTCGCGAATGGTTCCGCGCAGGACCGGGTAGCGGCCCTCCAGCGCATCCAGGACCGCCCCCAGTGTGATCGGGCCGTCGATCCCCAGCACCACTTCCTCACCCACGCGGGCGAGGTTGCGAAGGTGCTGGGGCAACGCTACCCGGATGCTCACCGTCTCCGGGCTCATGGAAGCGTCTGGACCTCAACGGAGAGCACCGCTGGTAGGTCGCGGACAATCGGCGCCCAGGTGTCGCCGCCGTTGGCCGAGGCGTAGACCTGCCCGCCCGTGGTGCCGAAGTAGACGCCGCACGAGTCCAGGGTGTCGACCGCCATGGCATCCCGCAGGATGTTGACGTAGCAGTCGCTCTGCGGCAGGCCCTGGGTGAGCGCTTCCCACTCGTTGCCGCCGCTCCGGCTGCGGAAGACGCGGAGCTTCCCTTCCGGCGGGTAGTGGAGCGAGTCGCTGGTGATCGGCACCACGTAGATCGTCTCCGGCTCGTGGGCGTGGACTTCAATCGGGAAGCCGAAATCGGTGGGGAGATCGCCGCTCACCTCGTGCCAGTTGTCGCCTCCGTCGTCGCTGCGCATGATGTCCCAGTGCTTCTGCATGAAGAGCGTGTTGGGCCGGGACGGATGCATCGCGATGCGGTGGACGCAGTGGCCCACTTCTGCTGTCGCGTCCGGGATGTAGAGGGAGTTGAGGCCACGGTTGATCGGCTGCCAGGTCTTACCGCCGTCGTCCGTGCGGAACGCGCCTGCGGCGGAGATGGCGATGAAGATCCGCTCCGGGTTGGTGGGGTCGATGAGGATGGTGTGCAGGCACATGCCGCCGGCGCCCGGCTGCCAGCGCGGGCCGGAACCATGCTGGCGCAGACCGGAAAGCTCCTGCCACGACTTGCCCCCGTCCACGGTCTTGAACATTGCAGCGTCTTCCACCCCGGCGTAGACCGTGTCCGGATCAGTGAGCGACGGCTCCAGGTGCCACACCCGCTTGAACTCCCACGGATGCTGCGTGCCGTCGTACCACTGATGGGTGCCGGTTACGCCGTCGTACACGAACTCGTTGCCCACCGGCTCCCAGGTGACGCCGCCGTCATCCGAGCGCTGGATCAACTGCCCGAACCAGCCGCTGGACTGGGAGGCATAGATGCGGTTCGGGTCGGCGGGTGAGCCTTTCATGTGGTAGATCTCCCACCCGCCGAAGTGGGGGCCGCTGACTTCCCAATTCTCCCGCTTCCCGTCCGAGGTGAGGACGAAAGCGCCTTTGCGTGTTCCCACCAGTACTCGTACGCCACTCATTCCGTGCTCCTTGGTTCAGCCGGGAGATGCCCGCTGGCACCTCGCGTCAGTTAGTCGAAGAGGTCGGTTGGGATTCGACATCGCCTTGAACTCTCTTTTGACGGCCAAGGAAGTACGCGGCCGGTTGAAGGGCAGGCGGATTCGTGGCGAACGAGCTCTTCCCCCATCCATTGGAACCGCGAGCAGCCGCACACATGAGCCTCAAGGGATTCGTATTCTCGTTCCGACCGGCACCGAGATCCGGGGAGAAAGCTCCCGCACAACACGGCGGGCGCCGTCTTGCGTGATCTCGACCAGGAGGCGTCCTCCTGACGGTTGATCTTCGCTGACGAATCTTGGCTGTCCGCTTTTCTTGGCGCGAGCATCGGCTTCCCGGAGCGCGGCGAGACAGCGCCGAACGATGCGACGATCGAAGGCCGCCCCCTGCCTCCTTGCCGTGTTGATCGTTCTGACCATGGAAAGTCCCCTGAACTCAGGTTTGCAATGGCGCTGGCGAGAAGCGCAGGAGCGCCAAGACAACATTCTGCATAGAGCCAACCCTGAGTCCAATCCGCAATCCGCAATTGAATGCGCCTACTTCACGCGCCGGTAGTCCGCAGTCATGAAGTTGTGCCAGGTGCCGTCCTCACGCAGCGTGTGAGAAGTCATCACGTGATGGTCAGGGCTCTTGATCTGGATGATGTCCCGGTACTGCCCCATCTTCCCTTCCTCGGTGAAGCTGGGACCCTCGGCAGAGAGCGTCAGCGTGTTGGTCTCGGAGTCCATGTCACCCTCGTAGACCCAGAAGTAGGTCATCATGGAGCCGATCCAGGTGCCCACGTAGCGCCCCTTCAGCGGGTCGTACCCGAGGGTGATCATCATCGTGGCGCTGCCGCCGCCCGGCATCTCGCCGCGGCCCTCGCACTGCACCCAGACGCCGCCGATCGACCGGACGCTCTCCGTGCCGGTCCACGCGTCCGGGCAGCCCTCTCCCCGGGACTCATAGGTCCACTCGCCAATCAGTTGCTCCAGCCACTGGTGTTCCGCTTGCGGTTCTGCTTGCATCGTCTTCTCCTCGTTTCGGCCAGCACCCACCCGTTTCAGGCGGGGCGCTTGAAATGTGGCAGGGGAGCATCCGCGCGAGTTGCTCCCCTTCGCTTCGCGATTTGACCTCTCGGACGCAGGCTCATCCAGCGTCCAGCTTGAGGAAACTCTGCAGCCTCTATGCTCTCGCTTCGGTCTGAGCGCGGAGCCTCTCTTCTGCTTCTCGCAGCTCTGGGGTCATTGCCGGGCCGAAGTCGTCCGCGGTGAAGACCTGCCGGATCTCGATCTCCGACTCGCCTTCCATCGGGTTGGGGCACCGCTTGACCCATTCGATCGCCTCTTCCTTCGAGGCGACTTCCCACAGCCAGAAACCAGCGATCAGCTCTTTCAACTCCGCGAACGGACCGTCGATCACGGTGCGCTCCGTGCCGGAGAAGCGGACCCGCGCCCCTTTGGAACTGGGGTGCAGTCCTTCGCCAGCGAGCATGACACCCGCCTTGACCAGCTCCTCGTTGAACTCGCCCATGGCTGTGAGGAGTTCTGTGCTGGGGAGCACACCAGCCTCGGACTCCTTGCTCGCCTTGACGATCACCATGAACTTCATCTTCGCTTCTCCTGGGAATACTTCCGGATGCCGGGGACGGGGTTGCCTGGCACGGTTACGCCGGCTCACCCCGGGAAATGCTTGAGCGGGGTCCAGTGCCTGGTCGATGCCTGCCTTTCGTGAAGTAGTCGCAGCCGGCAACCGCAGATCGACATGGCTCGCGAAACTTTTTCAGTTCGAGGTTCGACACCGCGTAGGTCAGGCTGCGAGAGCCCTGGCCAGGATCCCCATCCCGCAGGCCAGTTCGTCCTCCGAAATGTTGAGGGGCGGCGCCATCCGGATCAGGGTGTTGCTATGGAGGGTCCAGCCGAGGATCAGGCCATTCTCAAAGCAGTGCCGGACGAACCGCTCCGTTCGCTCGAAGCTCTCCAACTCCAGGCCGATGAGCATCCCCTTGCCGCGCACATCGGTCACTCCGCCATGCGCCTCGCCCAGGCGGCGCAGCTCAGCACGGATCTCCGCTCCCACGCGGGCGGCGCGGTCCGGGAGGTCCTCGTCACGGAGGATGCGGAGGGCGGCCAGTCCTGCGGCGCAGCAGACCGGGTGTCCGCCGAAGGTGGTGACGTGCGCCAGGGGCGGGTTCCGGGAGAGGCAGGCCATCACCTCCGGCGCGCCGATGAACGCGCCCAGCGGCATTCCGCCTCCCAGCGCCTTCGCCAGCACCAGCAGGTCTGGGGTGACGTCCCAGTGCATCCCGCAGAACCAGCGGCCCGTGCGCCCCAGCCCGGTCTGCACCTCATCGAAGATCAGGAGCGCGCCCGTCTCCGTGCAGCGCCGTCGTAGGGCGGGCAGCCAATCATCGGGGGGGACGCGGACGCCTCCTTCGCCCTGGATCGGCTCCGTGATCACGGCGGCCACGCTCCGGTCAATCCGCTCCAGCGCCGCCGCATCCCCGAAGGGCAGGAACTCCACCTCGGGCAGCAGGGGCAGGAAGGGGTCGCGGTAGACGTCCCGGCCCGTCACGGACAGCGAGCCGTGCGTGTCCCCGTGGTAGCTGTTGTGGAAGGCGACCAGCTTCCGCCGCCCGGTGAACTTCTTGGCGACCTTCAACGCGCCTTCGTTGGCCTCCGTGCCGCTGTTGGTGAAGTAGACCACGGAGAGCGGGTCTGGTGCGATCTCGGCCAGCATCTCGGCCAAGCGCACCTGGGGTTCCAGGATGTACTCGCCGTAGACCATCGCGTGGAGGTAGCGCTCCGACTGCTCTCGGATCGCCGCCACCACCGCCGGGTGTGCGTGCCCTACGTTGTTCACGCCGATTCCGGCCAGGAAGTCGATGAACTCCCGCCCGTCCCGCGTCCAGATCGTCGCACCAAGCGCCCGGTCGACCACCAGCCCCAGCGGCTGGTCCGAGGTCTGGCAGAGGTGGCGGCGGAAGGCCTCCTCAAGGGGGAGGCCGTGTTGGCCCTCGGTCGATTGAAATGCATGGTAGCTAGTGTTCATTGTTTTTATGGGGGGGGGGACTGCTTCATCACCGAGGGTGCAAATCAAAGTTCATGGTTCGGGGTTCAGTCTTGGGCGGGAGGCTTGCCTTTCAAGTTCAGGGGTCAGGCTGCGTTTGTGGTCCTCGGCTAATGAGCGCGTCATCCGATGGCTTTGTCTGCAGGCGTTCGGCGCCCTATCCCGTGCTGAAGGAGCACCTTCAGATGGCCAAGCAAATCCACGCAAGGGTGGTGCCGGAATCATAGCCAGCAGCCTTGCGCTGCGTTCGATCACGGCAGCAGGTTAGGACACTTCGTGAACCCATAGGGTGCATTCACTCAGGAGCGCGGGCACCGTCACCAAGAGTTACAGAACACCAGGGAGTTTACGGTCCACCAAGCAACCACCGTGATCGAACGCGGCGCGAGGCCGCTGGCTATGGGGTTTTTGGCAGTTCCCGCAGACGCGATGGGTTGCCGGCTTAGCCGGTGGCGCCGGTCCGGGGAATGACACGTGGTTTTCAAGCGGGAAGCCGACCTTCAGCAGGAGCGGCGGACGATCTGCTTCAGAAGCGGATGCCTAACCTCGCCTGGGCACGGGTGTCGCTGGGGCTGAAGGTGCGTCCTCCCGTCCCGACCACGTAGGCCATCTGCCCCTCCAGCATCAGGAAGAAGTTGGCCCCCGCCGCTTGCGTGATCCCCAGCCGCAGCACCTCTCGACGAAGGGCATCCTGGGTGGTGGCTTCTTCCACGCGGACGCCGCCAAAGAGCTTGAGGCCGCCAAAGCTGAGGCTGGTCAGCAGGTCGGAGCGGCGACCGGGGTCGGCGGCGGCAAGGCCCTGGAAGCTGGTGACGCTTCCCTGGAGTCCCAGCGAACCGAGCTGCGTCTCCAATCCTAGCGTCTGCTCTTCTTGATCCAGAAGCCCGCCTCGATCGTCTTCGGGCCGGTGTGAGTACTGTCCGAAGAGGCGGAAGCCGGTGGCGGGCGCAAGTAGCAGGCGCAGATCATGCCCGCGAAGCTCCGGCGGCACCGGATCGCTGGAGACCGGTTGCCGGTAGCCCCCGGCCAGGCTGACGCCGGGTGCCAGGAACAGTTGCGCCCCCAATCCAGCCACCTGGCGGAGTTCGTCCTCGCCCAGGATGCGGCGGAGGCTGCCGTTGATCGCCACCAGGCCCGCTGGCCGGATCTCCATCCGGTAGACGGCGTCCTCCATCTGGGTGACGCCGATCTCCCGCATGCCGCGGTAGCCTTCCACCTTTACATAGCGGCGGCCGCCCACGCTCACCAGCCAGATGCCGTTCGCGCTGGAGCCTGTGTTTGCACCAGCCCTGGCGCTCTGGAGGAGGTCGTAGCCAAGCTGGAGCCGGAGTGCGCTGGAGGGCAGATAGCTGAGGCGCACGGAGCGCGCTCGTTCCCGGCCCAGCTTGTCCCCCACGCTTTCCGAGAAGGCAGTCTCGAGCAGCATCCGGCTGGTGGGCCGGGCGGCCATCCCGATGCCGTGGCTGGTTACCTCTCCGTAGCGCGTGGACGTGCGGCGGGAGGACTCCGCCGTCAGTTGGACCCGCGAACCGAGTGCCAGGGAAGCTTCCCCGTTTAGCCGGTCGTAGCGCCCGTAGCGGTCGGAATTGGACTGGTCAGCTTGCAGGCGGAGGCGTGAGCCGGCGCTGGGCTGGATGGCGAGCGAGAGTCCCGTATCCAGGGCGGAGCCGGTGAACTCGGACCCGCGCGCCAGGAAGTTGGCCTGGGCTTCCACGCGCCGCCCAATTGCCTGGCGCAAAGAGAGAAGGCTGCGGGTCTCCCAGCCGTTGAAGAGCGAATTCTCATAAGCCAGCATCCCCTCGGCGACCGTGTTCCGCCCCATCGGGTGGGTGAGGGCGAGGGAGAGGGAGTCGAGCGCGCTCGCCATGCCGTAGCCATCGGAGCGCTGCCGCTCCCACATCAGCGCGGCACTCGACTTCCCCCAGTTCTGCTCGAACTGAACGCGGCGGCGCTCATGCTCCTCGTAGGACTCCGCGAAGACGCTGGAGCGGTCCAGCCGCGTATCGACCAGGAGGCGGCGGTTGGCGTCGGGACGGAAGTCGAGGCGGGTGGCGAACTCCTCGCGGGCCGCGCCGCTGATCTGGGGATCGACCGGGTCCGTCCGGTAGTAGGAGTAGGTGCCCGAGTCCCGCCCGGTCCCGGTGAGCTGCTCCTGAAGCTCCGTCACGCGCAGGCCGCTCTGCAACTGTTCTCGAAGCGGGCTTTCCACCGTGGGCGGCGGGCCTGTCGTCTCGGCACCCACCGTGCTCATGGGAGTGGCCTGGCCTCGCAGCGTCGCTGCCAGACCTCGCGCCAGAGGTAGGTCGCTTGCCTGAGCTGACCGTGCCAGGCGGGCACCGGACTCCTGACCGGCCCTCGGCATCCTGCGCTCAGGACGCGGGGGCTCCGATGCCAGATTGGGGGCGGAGAGAAACCTCGGGGCGCGGTAGTAGACATCGACCAGAACCTGCTCTGCGAGTGGCTTGAGGAGTCGGATGATGCCACGGTCGTGCTGCACCAAGTAATCCTGGTCACGGGAGAGCCGCCGGCCGCCGAGGTAGAGGGCCTCGCCCGACCAGGGGAGGCCGCGCCAGCTCAGGACGAGGCAATCATTCCCTGCGGGGAGTTGGAACCGGTCCCAGAAGAGGCCCGGCTTGGGCTGCGCCGCCAGAACCGGTACGGACGGCGCGAGCGACGCCTCCGCCGGAGGCACCGAAACATCGGCGGCTGCGGGAGCAGTCAGCAAGGGTCCGAGGATGAAGGGGCAGAGGAGCGAGCCCCAGAGAAGCGAGCGGCAGTAAAGTGGGCGAAGGCCTGGCATCACGGCAGGAGAAGACCCGGTAGAGCGTGAGTCGTTCCTCGTGATTCCGTGGCGGGAGAAGCAACGGGGTCCCTGCTTTAGATGTCTCGGACCATCAATCCCGTCCGTGCGAGCGGGGTGCGACCGCCGAAAGCAGGTAGATCCGTCGCGGTTCAAGAGAGATCCTAGCCGCGCCAGCACTACCTCGTCATCCTCGCCCGGCAACCCCACTGCGAAGCGGCCCGTCTCCTCCGGGGATCCAACCACTCTCGCCTCGCACTGGGGTTTCGGCCCTTAAAACGGAGGCCAACCCCTGCGCAAAACATGCTACGCCCAACGTCGGATTCAGCTGGACCCCCGAAAGAGACGGGACCTACGCCCGGGACGACCGCCATCGAGGGTGACGACGGATACTGAGGCGAGGACGATCACCTCGCTGCGAGAGGCGTCTCTCAGGTTGCCGAGTCACCTAAGAATCGCGATCGCACTCCCATGGAGAGCGGGGCCAGCCAGTATTGATTAACGGCTCAGAAACTTTTCGGGGCCGTGTTTGGCTTTCGAAAGTCCGGGTATCAATGGCCAGGACGAGCGACAAGAAGTCCTGAAGGCGAAGGGTGAGCCCCAAGAGGTGCCCCGAGCCAGAAGCCGGATGCCGAAACGGAGCAGCAAGCAAACCGGATTTGGAAGCAATAGGGAACAGTGGCAAGCCCGGCAAGCCGTCAGCGAGCGGCGACCTAACTGAATAGCGGAACAACCGAATAACGGCACAACTGAAAACTGGACCAACTGAATACCGGCAAACTGAAGAGAGGCTGAGGCCTATCGCGCGACGAGGCGGCCGATAATTGAAGAGTGGCCTCACCGTTCCGGGATCTCGATCTCCGGCGAGCGGTCCATAAAAATGAAAAAACGCCCTTCGGGGTACTCCATATACGACGACCTACTCCTGGTCTGCACGCCCTGATAGCTGGCGAGCCGAGAGTGAGTTCATCGAGTTGGAAGCCCGCCAGCATTTGCCGGCGGGCTTTCTTCTGTCTGGGGAGTGCGGGCAGTCCGAGCGGAACAACCCTACCGCTTGCGTGGCTGGGACAGGTAGAACATAAGCGCGGCTGCGATGATGAGGGCCACGGCTGCCAGGACCGGGCTCTTGAGCATCAGCATCCCGGCACCCGTTGCCAGTGCCGCTGCGAAGATGGCCAGCGATGGAAGCCGCCGCCACGCCTTCCAGGCGAAGAGCACTCCGAGCACCAGGATAAGCACCAGCAGCGCCTTGATCAAATCGAACTCCCAACCCCTGAAGAATCTATGAACCCCGCAGAAGAGTATCTTGCTTCGAACCGGAGCCGCTTTCAGGACGAACTGCTCCAATTCCTATCGATCCCGAGCGTTTCCTCGGAGCCTGGCAACGCGGGGGACGTAGAGCGCGCCGCCCAATGGGTGGCCGAGCGCCTCCGCGCGGCCGGCATGGAGCACATCGAGATCATGCCGACCGGCGGCCATCCGGTGGTCTATGCGGACCATCTCCACGCCGAGGGCCAGCCGACCGTCCTCCTTTACGGCCACTTCGACACGCAGCCGGTGGACCCGCTGGAGCTGTGGTCGAGCCCTCCGTTTGAGCCGGTGATCCGTGACGGACGCGTCTACGCGCGGGGCGCGTGCGATGACAAGGGGAACATGCTGATCCCGATCCTGGCGCTGGAAGCCCTGCTCAAATCCTCGGGCGGCCTGCCGGTCAACGTGAAGGTGCTCTTTGAGGGGCAGGAGGAGATCGGCAGCCCGCAGTTGCCGCAATTCCTGGCAGCGGAGCGGGAGCGGTTCGCGTGCGACTACGTCCTCAGCGCGGATAGCGGCCAGTACAGCGAAACAGAGCCGTGCCTGGGCCTCTCCTGCCGGGGCCTGTGCGCAGTACAGATCGATGTGCGCGGGGCGCGCACTGACCTACACAGCGGCGTCTACGGTGGCGCCGTAGCCAATCCGCTGCATGTGCTGGTGGGGCTCCTCGCGAGCCTGCGCGATGGCGAAGGGCGCGTGACGGTGGAGGGGTTCTATGACCGGGTTGTGCCGCTCACGGCGGAAGAGCGCGACGCAATTGCCCGAGTTCCGTTTGACGAGGAGGCGTACCAGGCGCAGCTTGGCGTGGAGGCGCTGGCGGGGGAGGCGGGATACAGCCCGGTAGAGCGGGTGTGGGCGCGACCGACCCTGGAGTTGAACGGCGTCTGGGGCGGATTCCAGGGTGAGGGGGTGAAGACGGTGCTCCCGAAGGAAGCGCACGCCAAGCTCACCTGCCGGCTGGTCGCGGACCAGGATCCAGTCGAGGTCTCCAGCGCGGTGGTGCGGCATGTGGAGCAGTGGGCGGAAAGCCGGCAGCCGCTGGGCGTTCGGGTGGAGGCGCGCGCCCTGCCAGGGAACGCCCTGCCGTACAGCGTCCCAGCGGAGCATCCGGCCAATCAAGCGGCGGCGGCGGTGCTGCGGGAGCTGTATGGCCGGGAGCCGTACCTCGTGCGCGGCGGGGGCAGCGTGCCGGTGTGCGAGCTGTTCTTCACCCACCTGGGCGTCCACACCATCGGCTTTGGCTTCGGGCTGGATGATGAGCAGATCCACGCGCCCGACGAGTTCTTCCGGCTCTCCAGCTTTGAGCGGGGCCAGACAGCGTGGGTGAAGCTACTGCAGCGGGTGGGAGATCAGATTGCAAATTGAAAAATGCAAATTGCAAACTGCAAATTGAGCGCCATCAGTAGACGCCTTGCCGCAGGCTCATCTCGTGGCCGCTGATGCTGTCTCCCTGGCGGAAGTGGAGGCAGAAGCGGACTCCTTCCTTCTGCGCGGCTTCCAAGCGAAGTCGGATCTGCCCTAGCTCTGTCAGGATTGCGTGGGAGTCCGGTAGCCGCTCCGGACTGGAGCGCAGAGCTTCCTCCAGCGAGGAGATCGCCGCGACCCCGTCTCCGGCTGGGTGCCAGACAACCTTCTCGCCAAGGAGGTCGTCGTTGAACCCGAAGTGGGAGAGGATTGGCACGCCGTGCCGGGCGGCGAATTCGTCCAGCCGTAGGAGCTGCCGGGCGAGCGCGTCACCGTTGCAGAGGGTGTAAGGTCCGTCGACCTCCCTCTCCAGGTAGGGGACCACTCGTGCGATGGAAACGTCTCGAAGCGCGAACGGCACCGAGATCGACACGTAGAGGAAGAGGGCACCAGCCAGTGCCGCGAGGAGCAGCGGTCCTCGTGCAAGCGCCCAGGCACCGGTGAGGGCGGTCGCGCTACCGGTAATCATCAGGGCCGTGGCGAGCTTGCGTCGTAAGCCGCGCACTTCTTGCCAGTACCGCTCAGGGTACGCGGTTCTGGCGGATGGCCGAAGCGCTCCCCGGCGAAGCAACCCGCCGCGCATATTGGACCATTCCGGGCAACCGCCAGCCCCGGCCACCTTGCCGGTCCCAGATACCCGCCTTCTACGTCCTTGTTCGAAGCAAGCACGCTGTTCGCCTTTGAGCCTTCAGGGTCTCGGTAGAGCTGGACCTTTCTCGCAGGGATAGCAGCGATAGTGCCTGGGTGCGACGAAGGGGTCATCGGAGCGGTGGAGCTGGCTCCTATGAACCAGGGCTTCCCCGCTTCCGACTGGCGATCAATGGCCGCGAGCACGGCGGCGGCGCTCGGGTCCATGGTGGGCTCACCCTCCAGCTCCGAGAGCTCCCGCCGTTAGGTGGCCAGCAGATCTTCCAGCAGCTCCTCGTCGCGCGGATTCATCGTGTCGCTCCTTCCGGTGCCCCGGGCACTGGGGGACCGAGAGCTGGATTCGACACAGAGCGACCCAATGACTCCTTTTCAGCCAGACCTGCCCAGATCCAGCAACGCACCCCTGCCCCTGCGCTTCCTTGACCGTCACCCGGCAGTCGGCTAACATACCCGCGCTTTCTGTCGCCTGAAACGCATTCTGAACGGGGCATTCGCCCACCGTGATGCACGCGGGACGACGCGTTTGAAAGTTGGAGCAAGCAACATGATTCGCCCCGCAGTCATCACGGATGAGATCACCCAGGACTTTGAGCACGCGCTGGACGTGATGCTGGAGTACGGCGTCCGGGACGCGGAGCTGCGCGGGTTGTGGAGCACCAACATCATGGAGCTCTCACCGGAGCAGCTCGCCCGCGCGAAGGGCGCCCTTCAGCAGCGTGGAATGCGGGCCTGCGGCATTGCTTCTCCGCTCTTCAAGTGTCACCTCGACCCGGAGACCAGCACAGACGACGATGGCCCGCTCCATCTCGCCGTTCAGCGTGGCCGGGATGAGCAGCTCGCGCTACTGGAGCGCGCCATCGAGCTCGCCGCCTTCTTCGAGACAGACCTCATCCGGATCTTCGCCTTCTGGCGCAAGGGTGCCCCGACCCCAGCCATCACTGAGAAGATCATCGAGGAGCTGCGTCCCGCTGTTCGTCGCGCCGAGGAGGCAGGAGTAGTCCTCGGACTGGAGAACGAGCACGCCTGCTACCTCGGCACCGGCGCGGAAACCGCTCCCGTGCTCGCAGCGATTGACTCTCCCGCTCTGCGCTCCGTGTGGGATCCCGGCAACGCCTTCTTTGCTGGCGAAACGCCCTATCCGGGGGGCTACGAGGTCATCCGACCGTATCTGGGCCATGTCCACGTGAAGGACGGGGTCCTCGGAGCCGACGGTAAACCTGCCTGGGTGGTGGTGGGGGAGGGCGAGATCGACTTCGCCGGCCAGTTCGCTGCCCTCGTCGCGGACGGCTATGATGGCCTCATCTCGCTGGAGACGCACTACAAGGCGCCTAGCGGAGACCTGGAAGAATCGTCGCGGGCATGCCTCGAGGGGATGCTCCGCCTCATGCGTGCTGCTGGCGCGACGGGAACCGCTGGATAGGCCAGGGCGGTAGTTTTGACTGACTTGTGAGTGGCCGCGAGCGAGCTGGCCTGGGAGGTCGGATGTCTCTAGTTCGTACGCGAGAGAACCTGCACAAGATGCAGTGGCTCCTGATTGGCTTCTTCATCATCTTCGCGGCGAGCATCTTCTTCCAGCTCAACCCGTTCAGCGCTCAGTCGGGCAACGGCCCCGGCTCGGCGGCCACCACACTCGCCCGGATCAACGGGCAGGAAGTGGCTAAGTCCGCCTTCGACCAGCGCGTGAACCAGTACCGCACGTTCATGGCGCGCGGCCAGGCCATCCCGATGGAGCAGCAGGCCAGCCTGCCGCAGTACGCGTGGGACTCCATCCTCAGCGAGTATGCCCAGGCAGCCGCCGCCGAGGCGAACGGGGTGAAGGTCTCCGACTCCGAGGTCCAGGCCGAAGCGGACCGCATGATCGATCAGCGCGTGGAAGAGCTCGGCGCGGGCTCCACGGCGGCGGAGAAGGATGAGATCCGTTCCCAGATCTCCGGCATGATCGATACGGACGGACAGCGTCGGAGCATGCTCTCCCAGCGGCTCCGAGAGAAGCTGGGCAAGGACGCTCGCCCCGTGGAGGTGAAGGTCGCTCACGTCCTGATCAAAAACGATACCCGCACCCCCGCGCAGGCCGAGCGGATGGCACGCGACATCGGCCGCCGCGCCAAGGCTGGCGAGGACATTGGCCGACTGGCCTCCCAGTTCTCCGAGGACATGGGCTCCAAGATGTCCGGTGGCATCGCGGGATGGGCCGGTGCCATTCCGCCGCCGCCCGCAGACCCGAAGGCGAAGAAGAACCCGGATGAGGTCGGCTCCTTTGTTCCGGAGTTCACCGCCGCCGCGCTCCGCCTCAAGAGGGGCGAAGTGAGCGAGCCAGTGCTGAGCACCTACGGCTGGCATGTGCTCAAGGTCGTCGATGAGCGTCCCTACAAGCCCGCGCCAGAGAAGCCGGTCAAGGGCGCGAAGCCCGACCCGAAGGCCGACGCCAAGAAGGCGGAGCAGGCACTGGAGGACTACAAGAAACAGGCCGGCGACAAGATCGCCCAGGGCCTCTTCGAGGAGTACAAGAACCGCGCGAAGGTGGAGGCCGTAGCGCCGTGGCTCCAGGGCTACCTCGCCGAACAGGACTCCAGCAAGAACATGATGGCGAGCGTGAAGAGCGGCAAGATCCCGAGCCCTGGCGACCGGCTCCAGCCAGCCATCAAGGCCTACTCTGCGGCGCTCAGCCAGGGCGGCGCAGAATCGGGCCCTCCGCTAGCCTACAAGCTGGCGAAGCTGCATCAGGAGGCCGGGCAGAACCAGCAGGCGCTGGACACGCTCAACGGCTACCAGGGCCGCGACCCGGATATCGAAGTCATGCGTGGCGATCTCCTGGAGAAGCTCGGTAAGAAGACGGACGCCGTGGCCGCCTACCAGAGCGCCGGGAAGCTGGCCTACGCCAATCCGTCGATCCACGGGCAGCTCGCGGACAAGCTGAAGAAGCTGGGCCGCAATGACCTGGCCGAGGCAGCCCGCAAGGAGCAGGCCAAGCAGTTGGCGCAGCAGGCCGCCGACGAGAAGGCCCGCCAGCAGCAGCAGGCGATGCAGATGGCGGAGTTCGAGCGCAAGCAGAAAGAACAAGCCGCTACGGACAAGGCTGCGAAAGACAAGGCGGCCAAGGACAAGACGGCTCCCGGTGCCTCCGGCGCGGCGGGTGCCAGCAACACCGCCACCGCAACCACAGGCAGCGCTCCCGCAGCCAACGCGCCAGCCGCCAACGCGCCCGCCTCGAACGCGCCCGCCTCGAACGCTCCGGCCGCGAACGCTCCCAAGTAGGCGCTACGGTTCGTCCTGCTGATGAATGTGAGGGGCAGCTCCAACTGGGGCTGTCCCTCTTCGTATCTCGCTGCACAGGAACTCCATGCCCCTCACGCGGCACTCCCGAATGAAAGCGGTACGCCCCCTTCGCCTGGCGAGCGCCACGCCATCCCTATGGGTCGAAGGGACCCGACCTGCGCCTCCCGCCACCGCCGTCATTCCGGGAGAGGCGACGCCGGGTTCGGGGCACCCGTGCACTCCCGGAATCCACCCGTACTCCATCCTTTCGTCCGCCAACCCAGATCTTTCGGGGCGCTCGAAACCGTAACTCACCCGACAGCCACGCACCCACCGATGGAGACTTGCTTGCCATCCAGCCGTGAAGTGGCCGGGTATAGGCACTGATGATTCGGCTTCCCTTCGGTGCGGCGTTGCCAAGGATCTACCTGGGATTCCCTCGGACGCGACGGGTTAGCGGCTTCGATGGTGTTTGCGGTCCGGGGAATGACACCTCTTTTGGATAGTTGCCGGACAGTCACGGATCATGCTTCTGGAGGAACGTGTGTGATCGGAACGCTTTACGTGGTCGCCACTCCCATTGGGAACTTGGAGGACATCTCGGCCCGCGCACTGCGGATTCTGGGCGACGTGGCGCTGATTGCGGCGGAGGACACCCGGGTCACGCGCAAGCTGCTCAGCCGCTATGAGATACGGACCCCGCTGACTTCCTGCCACGCTCACACCGGTGCAGGCAAGCTGCAGACCCTTGTCGACCGCCTCCTGGCGGGGGAGGACGTGGCCGTGGTCTCGGATGCCGGCACTCCGGGCATCAGTGATCCGGGCGGGGAGCTGGTCCGCGCCGCCATTGAGGCGGAGGCGCCGGTCGTCCCGATACCTGGCCCGAGCGCGGTCATCGCGGCGCTGTCGGCCAGCGGGCTGGACCCCTCACGTTTCCTCTTCCACGGTTTCCTGCCGCGTTCCGCCGGCGACAAGCGCAAGGCGCTCCAGCCTATCGCCGCGCTCCCCTACACCCTTGTCTTCTACGAGAGCCCGGAGCGCCTCGCGGCCACGCTCGGCACGCTCCAGCAAGTTCTGGGCGACCGTGAGGCCGCCGTGGCCCGCGAGATCACCAAGAAGTTCGAGGAGTGGCGGCGGGGGACGCTCTCCCAACTCGCCGCCTCGTACAAAGAGACGGCGGCACGCGGAGAATGCGTGGTCCTGGTGTCAGGCGCTGGCGAGCAGGACGCGCCTAGGGCTTCCGAAGAGACGGTCATCGACCGACTCGCAGCGCTGATGAACGAAGGGGTCAGCTTGCGCGACGCATCCCGACAGGTAGCCGAGGCGCTCGACCTGCCGCGCAAGGATGTCTACCAGCAGGCGCTAGCGCTGCGGGCGGACGCAGTCCCGCCGCCCGGCTAGGCTGCAGCGACGACTGGGACGACTGGTTCCCGTGTGATGAGCTTCTCCGGAGGAATGACCCAGATCTTGGAGCAGACCTCGTCCCCGAGAGCGTGCTCGCTGCCGTTGACGCTCACGAAGAGAGGACCGTTGAAGGGCGCGCGACCCGTGATGGTCACCTTCGTGCCCGGAAGCAGTCCCAGGGAAGCCACGTATTCCAGGAAGTCGACCGACTCATCACCAATCCGCACGACTTCTGACTTCTCGCCCGGTACCAGCGTCCGCAGCCGGACGTTTGATTCCGGCTCGATCCAGTTGATCGGCTGGCCGTGCGGGCAGGTGGAGGGATTGCCCAGGAAGTGGGAGAGCCGCTCTTCCACTTCGGATGTGATGTGGTGCTCCAAGCGGCCCGCTTCCTCATCCGCCAAGTGCCAAGGCAGCCCCAGCACGTCCACCAGCAGGCGCTCCAGCAGCCCGTGCTTCCGAATGGTGCTCAGGGCGATCTTGCGTCCGTGCGCCGTCAACTCGATGCCGTGGTACTTCTCGTGGATGATGAAGCCACGCTCACAGAGGCGCTTGACCATGCCGGTGACGGATGCGGGCGAAACCTTGAGGCTGCGCGCGAGGTCAGTGGTGGTCACCTCGTCCTGTTCCTTGGAGAGGCGGTAGATCCACTCCAGGTACTCTTCAATGTTGGCGCTAAGGCCTGACTCGCTGCTCACGGGACCCTCCGATCCGCTGTCCGCTCTAGCCATTATAACCGCTAGGTTTTCTCTGCCTCAACAACACGGTAAGTCAGGGTTCAGGGTTCAGGGGGTTCGGGGTTCAGTCTGGGACGGGAGGCTGCGACCTGCTGCCCTCATGGGTTTAGTGTCCGACCGGCCGGATCTGTCAAGCGACTCGCTCGGCTCATTCGGTCATCCGGCTATCGTTTGCATCACAGCGTAGGCCGCCGCAAGTGAATTGCCAGAATCTGCCATGCCTTTGAGGCACCCTCATCCATGAAACCGGTGCCGGGACGCCGCTCCGCCGCATCCCACCGGTCGTCATCCTCGACGGTACTCGTCCCGCGCGAGGTAATCGTGCCCTTCGGGGATCCAGCTGTACCCGGCCCGCACGTGCTCACCGGCCCTGCCAAGGGTGCCGATCACAACGAATAGGGCGATTTCTCTCAAAGGCGAAGCTTGCTTCAGGTTTAGGCATACCCGCGTTGCGGGAAGTGAGAATACAATGAGCCAGTTGTCAAGAGTGCATCTGTTCGACGGTTCTTCCGTCCTCACTCAAGCGGGCTGCTGCTTGCCGAGGAGCTTTCGATGGCGTATGGCAGTGTGAAGGTGTGGACCGAGGAGTGGGACGGCGTGCCGGTCATCGGCGCAGAGGGCGAGATCGACCTCGGCACCGTGGACAGCTTCCGCCAGGCGGTGAGCGAGGCTGTGGGACTGCATCCCTCGTCGCTCATCTTCGACCTGCGCCAGGTCAAGTACATGGATAGCAGCGGCCTCGGAATCCTGGTGGCCGCCCGCCGGAAGTTGGGCGGGACCGATCCCGTGGTGGTGATCAGCGATCAGCCCGCAGTGATCCAGGCCCTGCGCATCACCGGCCTTGATCGTGTGTTGAAGGTGCTGTCAGAGCCAAGCTCCTACTGCCGGCCGCTCCACGCGTGACCCTTCCGCTCCACGACGCGCGGAAGAGCTAGAAGAGAGCTAACTGCGTGTCCGCTTCCCGCAGTGGCTCGGCCCAGATCCCACGCCTTCGCAAGTCGCCCGCAAACTCGTCCGCGAAGCCGTGAACCGTGTAGACGCGCGTGGCTCCCGTTCTCCTCACGTACCCCAGCAGATCATCGTAGTCCGCATGGTCAGAGAGCGCGAACGCCGCGTCCGTCCCGAACCGCCACCGCGCCCCTGAATCGATGGCCCAACCGCTGATGTAGGCGGTTCGGGTCCGCGTCAGTCCCGAGAACCAGTGCGCCTTACGACAGCCGCTGGCGCAGAGCAATGCGCCATCCAGCTTCTGCCCCGGCTGGTACCGCTGGAACTGCGGAAACTTCACGCCGAAGTCCCGGTAGAGGGAGGCCATCTCCCAATGCTTCTGCTGAAGGTAGATGGGGAACTCCGCGCCCGCCAGCGCCGCGAGCACTTCCTGGCCCTTGCCAAGGCTGTAGCAGAGAAGCACCGGGGTGCATCCCTCGGCCAGGGCCTCCCGGCAGAAGACCTTGATCGCCTCCACCACCTCCGCCGTCTCCGGGAAGCGGTAGTGCGGCTTGCCGAAAGTCGTCTCCATGATGACGGTATCGGCTTGCGGTACTTCCGCCGGCTCAGCGCTCAGGCCCGGCCGGAGTTTGAAGTCGCCGGAGTAGAGCAGGCGGCATCCCTCCCACTCCACCAGCACCTGCGCCGATCCCAGGATGTGGCCGGCGGGGTAGAAGGTGAGGCGGCCCTGCTCCAGCCCACCTGTCGGCGGACCCGGCCAGGCAATCGTCTTACCGAAGGGGAGCGGTTCATACCGCGCGCGGACCACGCCCCGCAGTCGCATCATCGCGGTGGTCGCGGGGGTTGCGATGATGCGACCGTGCGCCTGGACGTGGTCGGCGTGCGCGTGGGAGACCACTGCCACCGGCTTAGCGTGGTGGGGGTCCAGCCAGACACTGGGGCCGGGAAGATGAATGCCGCGATCGAAGCAAACTTGCATTTGATACTCTCGCGTCATCTTATCGTGGAACGATGAGCGATTTAAAGCCCGGGGGCTCGTCATGACGGAGTCGCTCTGGCCGTCCCCTTCCGTACCGAAGAGGGAGCGGGGGATAAAATGACAGGCAGCACGCTCTCCAATCGGCGATGCTCTCCCCTTTGCCCGCCTCGGAGCTGGACCGAGCGACCGGAGGCCATGCGGGAGGCCGTCGAGCGTCACGACGCGCTGGATGCCAGGTGCTCGGCGAGAGAGAGGAGCTGCGGGAAAGCGGCGCGAAGCTCCGCCTCGCTGCGGGACTCGGGGTCGAGCGCCTGCAGTTCGGCGGCGGTGTCCACGCATCAACGGAATCACACACCGGCCCGCTGCGTCATGTGCCGCCCCCACTTATTGACCAGCTACCTAGAAACGGGGAAACGGGGGTGCAGGTACCGGATAAGCTTAGCCTGAGTCATGTCTGCCGTAGCCCCACTAAGGTGCCGAATTCGTGCCTGTACCCTGACCAAACGAGAGCCGCGAAGGGAGAGACGGCGTTGAGAATTGAGCCAAGATGAGTTCCCCCGTCGCAGCGGTGAGCGGAATCCTGGAAACCGCAGTCTACGTGGCGGACCTTCCGCGCGCCGTCGCCTTCTATGAGGAACTCTTCGGCTTTCCGAAGGTCTTCTCAGACGGTCGCCTCTGCGCTTTCTGCGTGGGGGAGCGCCAGGTGCTCCTGCTGTTCCGCCAGGGCGCAACGGTCAACGCCGTGCAGCTTCCCGGCGGGCTGCTGCCGGGACATGATGGCTTCGGCACCACGCACTTCGCCTTCTCCATCCCGGCGGAAGCGCTCGGCGCATGGGAGGCGCGGCTGGCGGAACGCGGGGTGGCGGTGGAGAGCCGGTTCATCTGGGAGAGCGGCACGGTGAGCCTCTACTTCCGGGACCCCGACAGTCATCTGGTGGAATTGGCAACCCCCGGCCTCTGGGGCATCCAGTAGGCGGCTCTTCCGCTGATGGCTGTAACCGGGGCCGACGCACGGCGCTCCTACAGTACCATCTGCGCGGCTGCCTGGCGGGCGATGGAGAGGTCCCGCTGAACCTCCGCGATGTGGGAGCACGCCGAGGCACCGGGAGAGGTGTATTCCTGGGCGAAGACGTCGCCTCCGTCCTCGGCCTCCTCCACGTCCTCGGTTCCCGCCCCGCAAGAGCAACTAAAATGAGGGTCGTTCCTGCCAATCTGTCGGGCGCTGACGAAGAACTGGTGGCCGCCGCTCTCGATAGTGTATTCCCAGTTCTTCTCACGGCCACAGATATCCAGGCGACGCTTCATAATCGGCATTGACGATCTCCCCAAGCGGCGATACCCGGTCAGGCACAGCGGGAAACGTAGCAAGCGTTCACTCTCCGCGCGATTATCGACTCCGGGGACCGTCCGGAATTGAGAGGAATCCACCATGAAGCTGTACTTCCTTCGCCACGGCATCGCGGAGGACCCGGGACCGGGCCAGCGCGACTACGACCGCCGCCTCACCCAGGAGGGCATCGCAGAGACCGTGCGGGCGTCGCTGGGCCTGCGACGGATGAAGCTGGGCCTGGACGCCATCGTAACCAGCCCGTTGCTCCGTGCGCGGGAGACGGCGGCACTAGTAGCGCGGGGCCTTCAGATGGATGAGCGGCTCCGGGAAGCGCCGCAACTGGCATGTGGCTGCCAACTGCATCAGTTGGAAGAGGCACTCCGCGATCTGGAGCCGGGAAGCCGCGTGCTGCTGGTGGGCCATGAGCCGGACTTCAGCGAGATGATCTCCCAGTTGATCGGCGGCGGGTCGGTGCGGATGAAGAAGGCCTCCATGGCTTACGTGGACGTGATGACGGTCGGGCCGGGTCAGGGCGAGCTCCGCTGGCTTCTCACCGCCCGGCAGCTCGGCGCGCTTGCGGGGACCGTTAGCGTGGGAAGTGGTGTCGTCGGAATGGATGACCCCGGCGTGAGCGGATAGGCGGAACGGCGACCCACTCCCGAGCGTCTCTATCAGCGTGAACCCTCAATCCCCTTCCATCATCCGACGCGCGCTTCCCTGGATGGCCGGTGCGACCGCGCTTGCGCTCACGGGTGGCCTCTTCGTGGCCGGCCGCGAGCTGCTGCGGTTCAATCCCCTGGCCGCCCTCCTTCCGCCAGCGCTGCGCTGGGGTTCCACCGTATCGCCTTCGGGGCCGGTGGTGCTGCAGTCGGTGCAGCGGCTGGAGCGGCTGGAGACCTCCCGCTACCGTGGTCAGGTGGTGGTGAAGGGCGATACGGGCGGCATCCTGCCCCGCTGGGTGGCAGGTGACCGGCTGGTCTTGCTGGGGCACGGAGAAGTGGTGGCCGGCCTGGACTTGGCCCGCCTGGGCGATGGCGATATCCGCGTGGCCCAAGAGAGCGTGGAGGTGCGCCTGCCGCGTCCAGAGATTCTCCACACCCGCTTGGACAACCGGGAGAGCGAAGTCTTCAGCCGTGAGACCGGGATCTTCACCGGACCGGACCGGACTCTGGAAACCCGCACGCGCATTGAGGCCGAGGACCGCCTGCGCGCCGCCGCCCTTGAGAGCGGCATCCTGACCACCGCGGAAGCCAACGGCCGCGAGACCCTGCGCCGTCATCTGACGACGCTCGGCTTCCGCGAGGTGCGGTTCCTATAGGCCTGTCCGGCTAACGGGCTGCCTCCGGGCCAACCCGTGACGTGAGCTCCGCTCGGTCGATCTCCTTGCCGTCCGCATTCACGTGCCGCAGTGTCATGCGCGGCCCGTCCACGGTGAAGAACGTCATGCCGTGGCGCTTGTTGTAGAAGAACTCGGTGTAGGCGTGCGGGTTCTTGTGCTCGTACAGGCGTGCGCCGCCGTTGCCGCTCACCATGTACGTGACCCCATTGCGCGGCTTGATCCGCTCGTAGGAGTGGTCGTGACCTGAGAGCACCAGGCTGGCGCCGCCCCGCTCGAAGAACGGAACCATCGTGTCCCGGATCTTCGGGTCCTCACCATGTCCTGCGGAACTGAACGGCGGGTGGTGCATGAAAACGATCTTCCAGGTTGCTTTGGAAGCCTTGAGGTCGCTCTCCAGCCACGGCCCGATGGTCCGCTTCAGGACCGACGCCGATGCGTTGCTGTCAAACGCCACGATGTGCGTGTTCCCGTAGTCAAAGCTGTAGTTGCGGCCCGTCTGGATTCCCACAGGGCCATTAGCAGGGACATCGAACGCGGCGAGGAGCGCGGCACCGTCCTTCGCGCCCACATCGTGGTTGCCCAGCGCCGGCCAGAAGGTCATCCGTCGGAGCGACCGCCGGTACGGCTCGAAGAAGCGGGTGTCGTAGTGTTCCTCTTCGCCCCGGCCATAGATCAGGTCCCCCAGCAACAGCGCGAACTCGGCTTCGGCCCCGTCCAGCATCTTCGCCGCGTCTCGCTGCCCCTGCGTTCCCGCCCCGAAGTCCCCGAATGCGACGAAGGTGAACTTGCCGGTGCCCGCTGCTGGGGTAGCGCGGAAACGGTACTCCTCGGTGATCCGCTCGGTGCGGCTTTCCGGACCGTATAGCAGCCGATAGCGGTAAGTCTCACCCGGTCGCAGGCCGGTCACCACCGCGCGGTGCTTCCGCCCGTCAAACGGGGACTTCACCACGCGGGGCGTCTCTCCGCCGCTCGCAATCTCGACCGCCCCTAGACCCAGCCGGTCCTGCTCCCAGCGGATGGTTACGGTGCCGGCCGAAGCGTTCTGCAGCCACGGACCGCGAATGGTCTTGACCGCCCGCGCAGGCGTAGCGGCCGCTCCAAAGAGAAGCGCTCCAACGAACGGGAGCAGGTAAATCGAGAGGGCGTGAGGTCGCATGGTGGGAAACGAAGGTGCTGGCACAGGTCGACTACTGTGAATGATGGGAGAGCGGACCCGGAGGCCGCGCTCCCCCATATCTCAGACACCTTATCGTTCCCGTCCCAGCTCACCTGCCCCAGCTACAGGCGGCTGTGCTCGGGGCGGCTCTCAGGCAGCGTTCGCCAACTCCAGCAGGCTGCTCTGCTCCGTCACCTTGAGCTGCAGTCGGAGGTCGTCTGTCAGGTCGACAATCGCGTGCTCCTGCCGCTCAGCCGCGGTCTCAGGCTTCGCATCCGCCAGGGAAACGTGCCCTTGATCCACCAGGAACTGCGCATGGTGCGTATCGAGGATCGCCAGCACTTCGTTCGGACTATCCACCACGTGCACCGCCGTCAGATCCTCGGCGTTCAGGAGACCGAGGTCCCCCGGAACACTCCGCATCCATTCCAGCAGCCCGCTCCAGAACTGGGTGCCGAGCAGAATGACCGGCCGGCCTTCCAGCGCGTGGAGCTGGAGGAGTTGCCAGACATACATGAGTTCCAGAAGCGTCCCAATCCCACCGGGCGAGACCACCACGGCGTGGGAGAGCCGGATGAACTCGTCCAGACGGCTGGAGAAGCGCTTATGGGCGCTGCTCACGTCCAGGTGCCGGTTGGCCGGCTCCACCAATGAGGGCAGGTCCAGCGGCAGCCCGTAGGACATCGACCGCCGTCGTTTGGCGGCCAGCACCCCCCGGTTGGCGGCGGACATCAGCCCCGGGCCGCCCCCCGTCACCACGTCGATCCCGCGTTCAGAGAGGCTCTGCGCCAGGTTGAACACGTCCCGGTAAAGGGGATCCTGCGGCTTGATGCGGGCGGAGCCAAAAATCGCCACCCGATAGTTAGTGTTCTCCAGCGTCCGCAGCTCTGCGTCCAGCCGGATGTACTCGTCGATCGTCCGACGAAGACGCTCCCGCGCTTCATTGAGCGAACGCGGCGTCATGCTTTCCATTGTTCTTCCTTCAGTCTTTCCTTCGCCGGCCGCCGGCTCTGTCTCTCGCTCGGTCAGGCCGGGTCTTCTCATATCTGGAGGTTATCGGCGACCCCCTCACCTGTATGCCTGGGGCCGCTTAAGCCCGGTTTAGGTCCCGGTTGACGCTCTCGGGTCGATGAAGATCTCCCCAACTCCCTCCCTATCCTCTTGTCAACGTTCGCCGAACCTCGCGGATGCGGGGAGGGCGAAATCCCCCGAGACGAAAACAGGAAGCTCCCGATTGGGGGCTCCCTGTCTCGGTTCGCAGCTCGTTCCTCAAAGATGCGCGGGCCAGCGGGTTTCCCCGTCGGCCCGTTCCCCCAGGGGGCCAGTGTTTACCAGACCCCCCGCGTCCCTCAGCGTTCCCTCTGCTTCGATACTTCCCAACTCCAGAGGACGGCAATCCAATCGGGGGTTGTGAGTTGGGGAACCGGGAACAGGGAACAGGGAACGAATCTCCATCATCGGCAAGGTCCGGTGGAAAGCTACAACAATTGTTTGGTTGGAACTTGTGTTCGTGGTATACTCCCGGATGTATAGCCAACGGAGGAGGGCACGGTAGATGAAAGGCCTGACAACCAAACAGCAGCGGGTGCTCGATGTCATCCGGCATTCGATGCGCGGAACCGGGCAACCGCCCACGGTTCGGGAGATTGGGAAGGACATCGGCGTCCTGAGCAGTTGCACCGTCCAGCGACACCTGGACGCCCTGGAGAAGAAGGGGTTCATCAAGCGGGACCGGTACAAGTACCGTTCCATTGAGCTCACCGACTCCCCCATCCCGCCCTTCATCCGTGCGGTGAACGTTCCGATCCTCGGACAGATCGCCGCCGGCGCTCCCATCCTGGCGGAAGCGCACATCGAGGACAGCTTCCCGCTCCCCATGGACATCGTGGGCGAGGGCGACAACGTCTTTATGCTCCGCATCAAAGGCGACAGCATGATCAACGCCGGCATCTTCGACGGTGACCTGGTCGCTATCCGCCAGCAGGAGACCGCCCGCAACGGCGAGATCGTCGCGGCGATGATCGAGGACGAAGCGACCGTGAAGCGCTTCTTCAAGGATGGGCGCAAGATCAAGCTCGTCGCGGAGAACCCGGTCTACGAGCCGATTGTGGTCGAGGAGTGCAGGATCATCGGCAAGGTGATCTTGAGCATCCGGCAGTACTGAGAACCCCGGCCATTGAGGAGAGTGCTCTGCAGCATCAACGAGGTTGATGCTGCAGTCGGCAGTTACTCACCTATCCTATGGCTCGGCAGGCACGGCACGTAACTGATTAGCGGGTTGGCCGGGCAGTCGGCGAGGCGTGGCCGCGTGGCCGGACCCCGTCTCTTCGGCGACAGTTCAGGCGCGCTTCTGCAAGGCGGCAGTTCGCCGCTGCGGAAGACTTCAACCATCGCCGCGAGCACGCCGCTCTCAACCCGCGCGACCATCTGGTTCCCCGGTCCCTGGTCAAGGGACTCCTTCGCGTCTCCGAGCAGAATGATGGCCTGCTGAACGTGGAGAGTCTTCAGCAACTGGCCGAGCTCAAGGAGCGTCAACGTGTCGGCCTCTCCGAGGAGTTCCCGAATGTAGGTGAGGAGCTTGTCGCCTGGGCACCCATCCTTCAGTTTCGCCGCCAACTAAGCGCTGCCGCACGGCAACAGTTGGACCAGGGCCAACTACGACTCGGCGATGCCGGGCTGGTGGCCCGAGCCTCGCTTCTGGAAGGCGAGGACGCCGCCGGGGAGCGCGGCCTGCAGCTGCTTCGGAGGACCCGGACCGGACGCGCGTCGGCCTCTCCGTCACGCGCCCGAGCGCAACGGCCGGCAAGCAACCGATTGCCGGGGAACGCCGTCTCGTCTGGGATGTGCAGGCACCCGGCCAGCCGCCGTTCCAGCGCGGCCTCCGGCTGCAGCCAAGGGTCCCTCACGAGCCACAGAGAGCGCGCTTGCCGCATAAGGCGATTGCTGCGCGTCTTGAGGTGACGCTGCAGCAGTCCTGATCCAGAAAGTGCCCCCGGTTGCGGACCAACCGTCCGGAACCGGGGCACTTCCAGCCGCACCAACGGGCCTACTCTGGGTTCACTTCAAAGACCAGCTCACCGGAGGAGCTGGCGTCCACGCGGACCTCGTCGCCTTCCTTCACCTCGCCTACCAGCAGCTTGAGGGCCAGCGGGTCCTGCACCCGCTTCTGCAGCGCGCGCTTCAGCGGCCGGGCACCGTAGACCGGGTCGAACCCCTCCGCCGCGATGCATTCGACGGCGCGGTCGGTCAACTCGATCTTCAGCTTGCGGTCGGCCAGGCGCTTCTGGAGCAGCGCCACCTGCACCTTGACGATGTACTTGATCTGCGCCGGGCCCAGGTTGTTGAAGATGACGATGTCATCCAGGCGGTTCAGGAACTCCGGGCGGAACTGGCTGCGCAGGGCGTCCATCACGCGGGTGCGCATCGACTCCGGCTCCTCATGCGCCATCTCCTGGATCCAGGTGCTCCCCACGTTGCTGGTCATGATGATGACGGTGTTCTTGAAGTCGACCGTCCTCCCCTGACCGTCCGTGAGGCGCCCATCGTCCAGGAGCTGGAGCAGCGCGTTGAAGACATCCGGGTGGGCCTTCTCGATCTCGTCAAAGAGGACCACGCTGTAGGGACGGCGGCGGACCGCCTCCGTCAGGTAGCCCCCCTCTTCGTAGCCGACATATCCGGGAGGCGCGCCGATCAGCCGGGAGACAGAGTGCTTCTCCATGAACTCGGACATGTCGAGGCGCACCATGGCGCGCTCGTCGTCGAAGAGGAACTCCGCCACGGCGCGGGCCAACTCCGTTTTCCCCACGCCCGTGGGTCCTAGGAAGATGAAGCTGCCGATGGGCCGGTTGGGGTCGGAGATGCCAGCGCGGGCGCGGCGCACCGCGTTGCTCACCACACCGATGGCCGGGTCCTGGCCGATGACGCGCCGCCGGAGGTTCTCCTCCATGTGGAGCAGCTTGTGCATCTCCCCTTCCAGCATCCGCGCCACCGGGATGGCCGTCCACTTGGAGACGACCTCCGCGATGTCTTCGGCGTCGACCTCTTCCTTCAGCATCATTCCCTGCCGCTGTAGCTCCTCCAGGCTCCCGGTTGCCTCATCCAGCTCCCGCTGGAGCTGGAACAGCACGCCGTAGCGCAGCTCCGCCGCCTTGGCCAGGTTGCCGTTGCGCTCTGCCTGCTGCTCCTCGTGACGGGCCTGCTCGATCCTCTCCTTCACCCCGCGCGCCTGGGTGATCACGTCCTTCTCATGGGTCCAGCGGGTCTTGAGCTGGTTGCTCTGCTCCTGGAAGTTGGCAAGCTCCCCTTCCAGCTTGCCGAGGCGCTCCTTGGAGGCGGCATCGCTCTCCTTGCGGAGGGCCTCCCGCTCAATCTCCAACTGCCGGATGCGCCGCTCGATCTCGTCGATCTCCTGCGGCATGCTGTCGATCTCGATGCGCAGCTTGCTCGCCGCCTCGTCGACCAGGTCGATCGCCTTATCCGGCAGGAAGCGGTCGGCGATGTAGCGATGCGAAAGGGTGGCCGCCGCGACGATGGCGCTGTCGGTGATGCGGACGCCGTGATGGACCTCGTACCGCTCCTTCAGTCCACGCAGGATGGCGATGGTGTCCTCGATGTCCGGCTCGCCCACCAGGACCGGCTGGAAGCGGCGCTCCAGGGCGGCGTCCTTCTCCACATGCTTGCGGTACTCGTCCAGAGTGGTCGCGCCTACGCAGCGCAGTTCCCCACGGGCCAGCATCGGCTTCAGCATGTTGGAGGCGTCCATCGACCCCTCCGCCGCGCCCGCGCCGACCAGCGTGTGCAGCTCATCGATGAAGAGTACGATCTCCCCCTCGCTTTCCACAATCTCGCGGAGGACGGCCTTGAGGCGGTCCTCGAACTCCCCACGGTATTTCGCGCCAGCAACCATCGCCCCGAGGTCGAGCGCCATCACGCGCTTGTCCTTGAGGCCCTCCGGCACGTCGCCCTGGATGATCCGCTGGGCCAGCCCCTCCACAATGGCGGTCTTCCCCACCCCCGGCTCACCGATGAGAACCGGATTGTTCTTAGTCCGGCGCGAGAGGACCTGGACCACGCGCCGGATCTCTTCGTCCCGGCCAATGACGGGGTCAAGCTTGCCGCGACGGGCGGCATCGGTCAGATCGCGCCCGTACTTCTCCAGCGCCTGATACTTCTCTTCCGGGTTCTGGTCCGTGACCCGATTGCTGCCGCGGACAACCTTCAGGGCCTCGAGGACGCGCGCTCGGTTGACGCCGTGCGCCTTGAGGACCTTGCTGCCGACGCCATCCTTCTCATCAGCAATGGCGAGCAGAAGGTGCTCCGTGGAGACGTACTCGTCCTTGAGCTTCTGGGCCTCATTCCAGGCCTGGTCCAGCGCCTTCTTGAAGCGTGGCGAGATGTATTCGCCGGGGCTCACGCCGCCTACCTTGGGGAGGCGGTCGATCTCCTTGCGCAGGTCGGCCGCAACCGTCCCCGGCTGCGCACCGAGCTTTAGGAGCAGCGGCGGCACGATGCCGTCCTGCTGCTGAACCAGCGCCAGCAGCGCATGCGGCGTGTCGAACTCCTGCTGTCCGAACTCGGTGGCGAGGTTCTGGGCTTGCTGGATGGCTTCCTGGGCTTTGACGGTCAGACGGTCCATTCGCATGGGACCCACCTTTCAATTACGGATTTCGGATTGCGGGTTTCGGATTGTTCCGGAGGCGAAGGCTTCTGCTTGCAACGGCACTGCATTGCCGGGTTAGCAAAGGGTCCGCGCCGGTAAGCGGACGCGGACCCCTGCTTCTAACAGCGCGAATGAGGGTCAAGGAATCGGAGACGTGGAGCCGTCTCGCTAAGGAGCGATCTCCCACTCTCCCATCCTCCCATTCTCCCATTCTCCCATTCTCCCATTCGGGGGACTTATCCCTCGGTCAGAAACTTCACTTTGCGCGGCTTGACGGCCTCGCTCTTGGGGAGCCGGACCGCGAGGACGCCGTCCTTGTAGGTTGCCTATACGGCGTCGTGCTGCACCGGCACGCCGATGCGAAAGGTGCGCACGAAGGCTCCGTAGGGTTGCTCCGAGTGGACGCAGCCGCCCTTCTCGGGATTGCTCCACTTGCGCTCTCCTCGGATCACCAGCTCCTCGCCGGTGAGCTGCACGTCCAGCGACTCCCGGTCAACCTCCGGGGCGTCCACCTTGAGGGTCAGCGCCTCGTCATCCTCGAAAAGATCGACAGCGGGACGCCACAGGCGGCCGGCGTCGCTGTTCCGGGAAGCCGGCGCAGACTCGTCGACGAGGCGGTCGATCTGCTGGCGAAGACGGGTGAAGTCAGCGAACGGGTCGATCATCGTCATCGGTGTGTTCTCCTCACGACCTGGCAATCGCTCTGCTAGGGCCATCTGCCCTGATGATTGGGGCAGCAAATCTACTGACATAGGCATCGTATCTCTTGAGCCTATAGCTGTCAACTCGTCTGGCAGCATGAGTTTTCGGGTTCGAGGTGAGGTTCACTCGAACCGGATGCCTCAGACATCAGGGTGCCCGAATTGACCGAAATCGACGCATAAACGAGGATGATAGAGAGACCGGCGGCCCCTGCCGGCTGCGAGGGGTGGATTCGGCCCATCCACTCGGTCCATCCACAGTGCGGAGGCAGCGGTTGAAGCGGATCGGGTTCTGGGTGGCGAGCGCTCTGGTGATCGCGGCGGATCAGGCGACCAAGCACCTGGTCATGGAGCACCTCCCTCTTCAGGAGCCACGACCGCTGATCCCGGGGCTCCTCTGGCTGACTCATGTCCGCAATCCGGGGGTCGCGTTCGGACAGTTCGCCAACGGAGGGGTCTTCCTCTCAATGGCGGCGGCCGTGGCCGTGCTGCTTATCGTCCTCTACCGCTGGCGTCACCTTCGGCGCGGAGAGGAGCTGCACCCCGCGCTGGCGCTCGGGCTGGCGCTGCCCCTGGGCGGAGCGATCGGCAACGTCATCGACCGCATCCGTTTCGGCACGGT
>JANPLG010000486.1:0-4828 GCA_031426395.1 Actinomycetes bacterium | reverse complement strand
CCCCGCCTCAAAGTCGGCATCCCTGTCTACGGCTGCGGCTTCCCCCAGGAGAACAGCGTCTGGGTCCCAGTCCTCAACTCCCTGCCGGAGGATGAGCGCCGCGCCTGGATCGCCAACTTCGATCCGTCCAGCTACCTCTCCCGCTGCCGCATCCCCAGCCTCTGGGTGAACGGCACCAACGACTTCGCCTACCCGATGGACAGCTACCAGAAGAGCTACCGCCTGGTGAAGGGCCCCCGCAGCCTCTGCGTGACGGTCAAGATGCCCCACGGGCACGAGGCAGGCTGGGCACCCGCTGAGATCGGCCGCTTCGCCGACACCTACTTCAACCCCCGCCAGCTCGGCGATTCGCTCCCCATCGTGCTCGGCCAGGCCATAGAGGGCGAACGCCTCAAGATCGGCTACGACAGCAATGTCGCGCTCCTCAATTCACAGATCCACTGGACTACCGACCTCACCAAGCCGTGGCAGCAGCGGGAGTGGCGCAGCAAACCAGGCGACGTCGTCGGCCTCCACGAGGTTGGGCACGACCTCCCCAAAGAGCGCCCCTCTGTCTATTTCGTCACCCTCACGGACAATCACCGCGGCACGACGAGTACTGAGCACGCCGAACTACGTTAACTCTCCGTAGGCACGGGGGCCCTCGCCCCCCTCGCCCTCCCGAGGTAGCGCCAGCCGTTGATTCCACTTCCCGTTCACCTACCGGGCAACAATCCACGCTGGCCAGGCGGCTCACCTCCCCGCCCCCAACTCGAAATCCGAAATCCGCATTCCGCATTCCGAAATTGAGAGGCTTTTCCTCGATGCGCACGTTCCCGTTGACCACCCACCGCCGGCCCATAGCCACGCTGCTGATGCTGCCGCTGCTCTCGACGTCCCTCCTCGGCGGCGCGGTGCTCGCCGGTCGAGCTGCGGCTGCCCAGAAGGAAGCCCGGCTCGAGGTCCGTCAGGAAACCCGGCTGGAGGTCCGGCAGGTCATCGCAAATGTGCGGAAGGCGATAGGGTACGAGCAACTCCGCGCCCAGAAGAAGGGCTTCCAACTGGAGGGCACGGCGAACGTCGCCGGCATTGAATCGACCTTCACCTACCTCCTCACGCCGGATGGCCGCTTCGCACGCTCCATCAACGGGCGCCTCAGCTCCCACTCCGCCTTCGACGGCAAGACCGCTTGGACCCGGGACTGGAGCGAGGTCACCCGCATCATCGAGCTGCGTGAGCGCGAGCAGGAGTTGGCCTCCATCTGGCTTCTCAATGGCCGCTGGCTGGAGAATGACGGCCCGTTCAACGTCGAAATCGAGAGCGCGGCACCGGGTTCTGACCCGAAAACCCTCAACCTGCTGTTGACGGTCAAGGGCGGCCTCCAGAAGGAACGCGTCACCCTCGATCGCAGCACCTGGCTGCCGACCGTCCTCACCGACATCACCGCGTCCGAGCCCGAGATCGTGCGGCTCACGGACTGGCGCTCCGCTCTTGGCTTCAAGTTCCCGCACAGCATGGAGCAGGAGGCCTACGGGGAGAAGCAGACCTTCACGGTGCGCACGGTGACTGCGGCCCCGGATTTCGTCCGCAGCCCCTTCCAGATGCTCCCCTCCAAGGCCAGCGACACCGCCTTCGACGCCGCCGCGCCGGCAAGGGTGGAGGCCCGGCGCGCTCGAACGGGCCACATGCTGGTTCACCCGCGCATCAACGGGCAGGACGTAGGCTGGTTCATCCTGGATAGCGGTGCCGGCGCGATGGTGATCTCGCCGAAGGTGGCGGATCAGCTCAAGATGCCGGGCTTTGGCCGGATGACGGCCTTGGGGGTGGGCGGTCCGGTGAAGACCCGCTTCCGCGAGGGCGAGTCGATCCAACTCGGGCCGATGACGGTCAAGAAGCCCGTCTACATCGAACTCGATTTCAGCCAGCTTTCGCCCATTTTCGGCGTCCCGATTGCCGGCCTTTGCGGCTACGATGTCTTCAGCCGCTCCATCGTCAGCTTTGATGTGAAAAACGGTGGCGTGGAGCTGTTCGATCCCGCCACCTTCAAGCTGTCCACGCTTCCGGCTGATAACGCGGGACGCTGGAACGAGCTCTTCCTCAACGGACGGATCCCCGTGGTCAAGGCGGGCTTCGAAGGCGCGCGCCAGGAACTCTTCACCCTCGACACCGGCTCCAACGCCACCGTGACCTTCCATACCCCCGCCGTTGAGCGGTTCAAGCTGCTGGACGGACGCAAGACCTCCTCCGTGCAGGCGGGCGGGGTCGGTGGATTCAGCGCGATGAAGACCGGCCCCATCGACTACTTCGAGCTGGGCGGCAAGCGGTTCGAGAAGCCGGTGGTCCAGTTCTCGGAAGCTAAGACGGGCGCTTTCACTGAGCCGTACACGGTGGGCAACATCGGAAGCGGCTTCCTGGAGGGCTTCCGACTGGTGTTCAACTACCCGGACAAGAAGATCGCCTTCCTCTCCAACGAGTCCGCCGCCAAGCCGACTCCCGAAGAGCCTGAGAAGAAGTAGGAAGGCGTTGGATAGCGACAGCATCCTGACCACCAGCCAACCCCCATCCCTATTCCGCACTCCGCATTCCGAAATCCGCATTAAGATCGGTGTCATGGAGCGGGTGCTCGGCCAGCCACGCTCCCGGATGTTCGCAGCGGCGGCGGAGTTGGGCTTCGAGGGGCTGGAAGCCGAGGTCCAAGGAGACCTCGACCTCCTGGCGGCCTCCGCTAAGGAGGCGGGAGTCGCCCTCTGCACCGTCATCTGCGACGGCCCCGGCTTCGGCCACCGGGACCCGGAAGTGCGTGCAAGCGCTCGTGCCCGCCTCATTCACGCAATCGCCGACGCGGAGGCGCTGGGCGCGGAGATGGTCCTCCTCCCCCAGTTCGACCTCCGCGACCTGAACGACGGCGCTGCGGCAGCACGCTTTGTGAACGACATGAAGGAGTGCCTTCCTCGCCTCGACAATACCGGGATTACCCTTGGCTGGGAGAACGCGCTCTCCGCTGAGGACACGCTGCGGATGCTCGACCGCGTGGGAAGCCCCGCCTTCCGCTGCTACTTCGATTCCGGCAATTCCGCCAAGCGGGGCCGCGATCCGGCGGCGGAGTTGCGAACGCTGGGGAACGCCTTCTGCCGCGTGCACGCCAAGAATCTGGAGAAGCGCTCCCTGGACGAACCGGGGGTCGATTTGAACGCATGGCTGTTGGTTCTGGCGGAACAGGGGTATGCTGGCTGGCTCATCCTGGAAACTGGACCCGGCTCTAGCCCATTGGAGACCGCCGCGCATAACCGAGCCGTACTGGTCCAGGCCTGGGAGCAGCTCACCAAATCGGGGCGCTGAGGAGGGAGTCTGGGCAGCGTCCTTTGAAGGTCTTGAGAGCGAAGCGCAATTCTTGCCGGAGGAAGGACTATGCCCCGAGGAAGACGTCCATCGATTTGGTCACTGGCGCTCAAGGAAGCGATGAGGGGTGCTATTGAACCGCTACCGGAGTCACCAGGCGCAGGGAGTCCCGTCAGCCTCGAGCCGGAACCGAATCCTGTTGCTGAGGTCGAGATCTCGGCGGACCCGCCTTCATCTTCCTGCCAACCAACGCTGCACCTGGGCCTAGCGCTGATAGAAGCGGAGGACGAGTTCCTACTCCAGGAGATCCGCAGCGATGCCCGCACCGGCCGGATGCTAGGCGCAGGCATCACCCCCAGCGCCGCCCTCGTGGAGCCGGGGAGTGAGCAGCAGTTGCTCAAGCAGTTGCTCAAGATCGGTCAGACGCCGCGCGTGGTGGACAGCCGCTGATGCCGAACAACTGGCCGCCGGAATCCAACCGCCTTGACGTTCAAATGGCAGCGTTTGACGCAACAACGGCCAAGAACGTGGCAAAGTTCTGGGCTCATCCCAATGTGAAGCGCAGCACCCGCGAAGACGCGGTCAATGCCGTCCAGCGGGCGATCGCGGACACTGCGCACCTCAAGACCCTGGCAGATCGTCTGGACAACAGGACCACCACCGCCCTCTGGCTGCTCCGATGGCATGGCGGCGAGCTACCGGTTGCCGTGCTGGGGGCAGAACTCTCGGCACTGGGACTTATCGAGAATAGCGTTCCGGTGCTGGAATACTATTCTCGGTCCAACAACTCTCTGCCAAAGGCAATCAGTCCCCTCCGCGCGGCCGGGTGGCTGCTGCGCACGCAGAGAGGCGCGCATTACGATTACTACGGCGGATGGGGCAGCGAACTGCCTTCTGACTCTTGGGTGGCGGCGGATGAGCGCCTCCTCCAGCACGTGAAGCCGCCTCAAGGGTTTCAGCCGTTCTCCCTAAGTGCCGCGCCGCCGCCTCCGCATCCACGGTCACAGCGGCCGCAGGAGGTGGTGCTTCGGTTGGTGGAGCTGACGGAACTGCTCCGGAAGATGCCGAAGCTGGAGTTCAATAAGTCCGGCCGGCCCAGCGCCACCCTCCTCAAGCGACTCGTCAAGGTGGCGCCGTGGATGGCCACGCCACAGCTCCAGAGTTCCCTTTCCGACCCGGACGAATTCTGGATCCGGATTCTGATGGGCCTCGGCATCCTTCGTTCCAACGCGGTCACCGGCCTCGGAACCCTTGCGCCGGCAGCGGACGAAATCCAAGACTGGGGCGTGGGGCGGCTTGGAAAGAGCGCGGCACAAGCCTGGATCTCAATGCTCTCCTGGATGGAGATCGCCCCTCGTGGTTACTACTATCCCACCACAGAACTACTCACCTCGGCGAACAACTCGCGAGGCGCACTCTTCATGGCTCTTGCGTCCCTTTCGGAGCCGGGGGCATGGTATGGCCTGATTGAACTCACCGAAGCTCTCTGGGCGCGGATCGGCTATACGTG
>JANPLG010000485.1:0-2955 GCA_031426395.1 Actinomycetes bacterium | reverse complement strand
AGAGCGCGCGGACATCTGCCGGGGTGGACGGCAGCACGATCTTGAGACCGGACATATACATGAACCACGACTCAAGCGCGTGGCTGTGCTGGGCGGCGAGCTGCTCGCCCTTGCCGTTGGGGCCGCGGATGACCATGGGGCAGTTGAACTGCCCGCCGGACATGTAGTAGGTCTTGGCGGCGTGGTTGACGATCTGATCCAGCGCGCGGATGGCGAAGTTGATCGTCATGAACTCGACCACGGGCTTGAGGCCCATCATCGAAGCGCCGACGCACAGGCCGGTGAAGCCTTCTTCGGAGATGGGGGTGTCCACCACCCGCATCGGCCCGAACTTGTCCAGGAGGCCCTCCGTGACTCGGAAGGTGCCCTGGTACTGGGCCACCTCTTCTCCCATGATGAAGACTTCCGGATCGCGCTGCATCTCCTCGGTCATTGCCAGGCGCAGCGCCTCGCGGTACGTCATGACGGGCATGGTGTCTCGCTCTCTTACAGCGCGACCGCCCTCTCGCCGACTTTGCGGGGAGGGCGGGTCACGGACAACTAGGCGTAAATGTGTTCGTAAAGGGCGTCGGGGGCCGGGACCGGGCTGTCCTCGGCGAAGCGGACGCACTCATCGACTTCGGCGTTCACCTCGGCTTGGATGCGCTTGGCATCTTCCTCCGTAAGGGCGCCTTCCTGGATCAGGTGGGCCTCCACCTTGCCGATTGGATCCTTACCGCGCCACTCCTTCACCTCATCATCGGTGCGGTAGTTGCCCGGGTCGGCGGCGCCGTGGCCGCGGTAGCGGTAGTTCATCGCCTCCACCAGGACCGGCTCGCTGGTCTCGCGGACCTGCTTCACCAGGCGCTCCGCAGTGGCGCGGACGGCGAAGAGGTCCATCCCGTCCAGCCGTTCCCCATGCATCCGGTAGCTGCCGGCGCGCTTCCAGAGCTCGGTCTCGGACGAGGATCGGTCCACAGAGGTGCCCATCGCGTACTGGTTGTTCTCGATGATGTAGATCACCGGCAGCTTGTAAAGCGAGGCGAGGTTGAGGCTCTCGTGGAAGAGGCCGGTCTGCACCGCGCCATCTCCCATGAAGCAGAGGGCGACGTTGTCCGTCTTCCGGTACTTCATCGCCCAGCCAAGGCCGGTTCCGGTGCCGATGCCGGCGCCGACGATGCCGGAGCCGCCGTAGAAGCCGGCTTCCTTGCTGAAGAGGTGCATGGAGCCACCCTTGCCGCGTGAGCAGCCGGTGTCCTTGCCGTAGAGTTCCGCCATCGCTTCGTTCAGGCCGCCGCCGCAGGCAATGAAATGCCCGTGGTCACGGTAAGCGGAGACAACGGCATCGCCCTTCTTCAGGACGGAGATGAAGCCGCATCCCACGGCTTCCTGGCCGATGTAAAGATGGAGGTATCCGCCCACTTTTCCGTTGCGGTAAGAAACGCCGGAGCGGTCTTCAAAGCGCCGGATGACCAGCATCTGGCGATAGAGACGGAGGATCTCGTTGTTGTCCATACCGTTCTGCGGGGTATTCTTGCGGCTTGCGCGGGCCATCGAGCGACACGTCCTCTCAGCGCTTTAGGTCAGCGCCTTCAGACAGCGCTTGTCACTCAGCAATCTGCAGTGCGGCCGAAGCGCGCCGCAACCGCACTATCTTCTCTCAGGGGACCCCACATGGGTAGGGCGAGGGTAACGAGTGAGGACAGGGAGCGAGACTGAACCGACCGAGTGCGAGAGGTTACCCCTTGTTATATCCGCGAGTACCGCCGTCCGTGAGGGTCCTTGAGACAAGTCTGCCGATCGGATTGGTGCCAGGCGTGGGGATCACCGGAGCTAACGTCAGCCTCGGACTGTCGGACGGGGCTGCTATCCTCGCGGCCCATTTGCCCCGAGGGACCTAAGCCGAGCGAGCAAGACCGCCGGGCAGCACTCCCTTCGTGATCCTGCTGCTGCCCTCGAACCCTAGCAAGCATCAGCGGGTACAGATTGTTATCTCGATCCCACCCCTTGAAGGACAGTTGAACGGGCGTAGCGAACGAGCAAGCAACGACACTATTGGTGATGCCTGGGCAAATGCACGCTGGAAGCCGCTGACGAATCCGGAGCTTCCAGCGAGTTAAGCCGTCGTCTCACTTCCTGAGCCTGGTGCCTTGGAGTCTTGCAACAATGACCATACGCATGATCGCCCGACTAGTCGCACCCATTGTCCTTTGCCTCCTGCTCTTGTGCAGAGCGGGGATCGCGGACTCAAGCACGGTTCCGTTCAAACCCGCCCACGTGAACTTTCCAGGGTTAAGCACGTCAGACTCGAGCGCAAGAGGCGACCGGACGCCTGTCATTCTGATTCATGGCTTGAATCAATCAAGAACCGACTGGCGGCTCTTTCTGGGGAGCGGGCGGGCGTCGGGGGAGATACGCGATCGAGTCAAATTTTACACTTTCCAGTATGAAACGCATTTGAGTATTGATGGGAATGCGGCGCAGCTTGGTGAACAGCTAGAGCAATACAGTGGTTCGGGGGGAGAACTTGCCGGAGCCCCGATTGCAATCGTCAGTTATAGTATGGGTGGGTTAGTTGCACGTGGATACATCGAACGCAAAGGCGGAGCAAGCCGATTACTTCGCTTGGTTACAGTGGCAACTCCTCACCACGGTACCCCTCTTGCTGACAAGCCATGGGTTGATAGCGCAATCAGCATAGTTTTAACTCCGCTTAACGATTTGATACGATACGGGCTCAATTACTACTTTGGAATCAATTCCAGCACCGTTGGTGGCCAGGATCTACGCTGTGATGGCCAGGGACCGGCCCGCGGCCGACAAGTGGGGTACCCCGCTACATTAAATAGCGAACCACTGATGGCAAATGTCGGTGGACGAGCATTCGCTCGCTCCAAGTATATTTGCTACGCTGGCTTTTACATGGATATCAGGGGTCGCGACGCTGAATTCGATATACTTACTCCAACAGCTCGC
>JANPLG010000484.1:0-4052 GCA_031426395.1 Actinomycetes bacterium | reverse complement strand
GACGGAGCAAGACCATCAGCGGGATGTGCCCCAGCCGGAGTTCCGCCAATTCGATCCGCGGCCGCTGTCGGTCCGAGCGCGTCGCATTGCCGAACTGCGGGGCTACCTTGCGGAGCAACCGGGACCTCCCGAAGAAGCAAGGGGCCACCTCAGCTCGGAGTTGGCAGAACTCCTGAGCGAGTTGGGTGACCCCGAAGAGGCATTGCGGATCTTGCGCGAAGAAGCGTTACCGGCATTCGAACGCTTGGGCGATATGCGAGAGAAGGCCGCAGTAACAGGCAGGATTGCAGACGCACTGCGGACACAGGGTGAGTGGGACGAGGCGCTGCATATCTACCGCGAGGAAGTCCTACCAGCATTCGAGCGCCTTGGCGACGTGCGGGAGAAGGCGGTAACAATGGCCAGGATTGCAGACGTCCTGCGGGCACGGGGGGACTTGGACGAGGCGCTGCATATCTATCGCCTTGAAGTCCTGCCAGTATTCGAGCGCCTTGGCGACGCACACTCTAGAGCCGTGACAATGGGGAAGGTCGCTGATCTATTGCGGGCACGGGGTGAGTTGGACGAGGCGATGCGCACATGCCGCGAGGAAGTCCTGCCGGTATTCGAGAGGCTGGGGGACGTGCACTCAAGAACGGTGACCATGGGGACGGTTGCGGACGTGCTGGAGGCCCAGGGGGATTTAGACGAAGCGCTACGTATCCGACGCGAGGAGGAACTGCCGTCCTACGAACTGCTGGGCGATGTGCGAAACCTGCTCACCGGCCGAGTGTATCTGGCGACAAACCTCATGGCCCGTGGAAGCTCGAATGGTGGTGCGATTAGTCGAGGGGTTTCGGACTTTAAGGAAGCGAAACAACTGTTGACGGATGCCCGCTCAGAGGCAGAACGAATGCACCTGCCTGAAGCTCAGCAGATTGCGGTCCTGCAGCAACGTTTGGAACAGCTGCTTTCCCAGTCAAGCGCCCCGTCCGACGCTCCTTGATACCCAAGCAGGGCATTCTGCCGCCTCGGCCTGGATGCTATACTTCGTTCTGGTGATGGCCTACGCTCGGTAGGCACACGCCTTCACTCTTCTCGGAGACGCCCCGTGAGCGCCCTGACCCAACTCACCCCTCTTGACCGCGGCCTGAACGGCGGCCCCAACGGATCCGCGGCCGATGCCCCCGGATCGCCGGGCGCCGCTGCGCCGGAGCCGTTGTCGATGGAGTACAAGCGGCGCTGGACCCGACCGGTGCGGGTGGGCAGCCAGGTGGTTGGTGGCCTGAACCCCGTCCTGGTTCAGTCGATGATCACCGAGGACACGCGCAACATCGAGGCCTCGGTGCGCCAGATCATCCAGCTCTACGAAGCGGGATGCGAGCTGATCCGCGTCACCGCGCCGACCATGCGGGACGCCTACGCCATCGGTGAGATCAAGGCGGAGCTCGACCGGCGCGGCGTTGCGGCACCGCTCTCTGCGGACGTTCACCATGAGGGCCAGCAGATCGCGCTGGAGGTGGCGAAGTATATCGACAAGGTGCGCATCAACCCCGGTCTCTACGTCTTCCGCAAGCGCAAGGCCGGCTTCGAGTACAGCGAGGACGAGATCACCGAGGCAACGGCTCAGATTGAGCAGCAACTGGTGCCGCTCATTCGGGTGCTGAAGGAGCACGACAAGGCGCTGCGCATCGGCGTCAACCACGGCTCCCTCTCCGACCGCCTCACCGTGATGTACGGCGATACTCCCGAGGGCATGGTCCAGAGCGCCCTGGAGTTCGTGGAGATCTGCGAGCGGCACGACTTCAAGAACCTCATCATCTCCCTCAAGGCCTCCCGCGTTCCGGTGATGATCCAGTCCAACCGGCTGATGGTCCAGCGAATGGATGAGCGCGGCATGCGCTACCCGCTCCACCTCGGCGTCACCGAGGCCGGCGACGGAGAGTACGCCCGGATCAAGTCGACCGCCGGCATCGGCACGTTGTTGGCGGAGGGGATCGGGGATACCATCCGCGTCTCTCTCTCCGAGGACCCGATTGCGGAGATACCGGTCTGCTACGACATCCTCCAGGCGCTCGGCCTTCGCCGCACCAAGACGGAGTACATCGCCTGCCCCAGCTGCGGCCGCACCAAGTTCGACCTCCCCACAGTGCTGAACGAAGTCCGCGACTCCACCGGCCACCTCAAGGGGCTGAACATCGCCGTGATGGGCTGCATCGTCAACGGCCCCGGCGAGATGGCGGACGCAGATTACGGCTACGTGGGTAAGGGAGAGAACCTGATCTCGCTCTACCGCGGCCGTGAGATCGTGAAGAACATGGTCCCCGCCTCCCAGGGTGTGGCGGAACTGGTGGCGCTGATCAAGGCGGACGGCCGCTGGGAAGAGCCGTAGACTCACCGCAGAGTTCGCGCCGAGAGTTCTACTGCCGGGAGCGTTTCATGGGTCACACAATCGCCGCGCACACCAGCGTCGTCGCCGACCGCGAGTGGACGGTCGACGACCTCCGCTTGCTTCCCGAGGACTATCGCTGCGAGTTGGTGGAGGGAGTGCTCTACATGGCCGCTATGCCCGCGTGGCCGCATGCCACGGTTGTGGAGAACATCCGTGACATTATCGGTCCTTGGGTTCGGTCCCGAAAGTTGGGGCGGGTGGTTGGGCCACAGGCCGGGATCTATTTGAACGAGCGCAACTACATCGACCCGGACCTGATCTTCCTACGGCACGACCAGTTCCCCGAGGCCGGCGAACGGCCCAGGTCAGCGGTCCTCGCCGTCGAGGTTCTCTCTCCAAGCAATCTGCGGATCCCGCAAGGTGAGCGTCTCCGAATGCTGGAGCAGGCAAACGTCGAGGAGATCTGGTTCGTCGATACCGGTGACCGGAGCCTCGAGGTCTGGCGGCTGCTTGCTGATGGTTACCAGCTCGTTGCTCATTTTCACGGAGCAGACGAGGTCTCCAGCCTAGCGATCCCCGGCCTGGTCTTCCCGTTGATCGACTGCTGGGCGGACATTGTAAATCGGATGCACTGACCGGTCGACAGAGTGTCCCTGACGCGCAGTGCGGACCCGGGTGGATCCTGGGAGGGCAATGAGTCCACGCATCGGCAGGTTAGGGATGCCCAGGATGACGGACGGTGGAGTTGTCCTACGACCGTTCGGCTTCGTACACCCTTACACGCGTATGCGGGGAGCGCCGCCGTCGGCGCTCCCCTCTTCCATTAGCCTTGGGTTTCAAGCCCTGCGCATTACCGCTGGGCGTTGAACTTGTGGAGCCGGCCGAACTTGCTCCACTCCGCCACGATCAGGTTGCCGGAGCGGTCGAAGGCCACTGCGTGGGGGGAATTGCAGACGCCGTCGGTCCACATCGCCGGCTCCAGGCCGAAGTTGGCGCGCTGGGTGGCCGTCGGGTTGTCCCCAAGCTGCGCCACGATGCTGTTGTCCTTGCCCAGGACCGTCACGCGACCCTGCAGCTCAGCAATCGCCACGTAGTCCCCAGCCACGTGGGCGGCGGCCGGCATGCGCAGGCCGCGCTGCAGCACCTTCACCAGGTTGCCGTCCGTGTCCCACTGCTCCACGCGGCCGCTTTCGCGGTTGCAGACGATGAGGAGCGGCTTCGATCCACGGGTGTCGACCGCCAGCCCGTGGCAGCGGTTAAACTTGCCGTCTTCCGCCGGGTTGCCGCCCGGACCACCGAACGACTTCACATACTTGCGATCACGGTCGAACCGGTGGATGTAGTTCTTGCCGTAGCCGTCCGCCACAAAGATGGTGCCATCCGCCAGGGCCACCACGTTGGTCGGGTTGAACTCGTTGGCGTTGGTGTAGATGCCCGATGCCTCCGGATAGCCCATGGTCCAGGCGGTGGTGCCGTCCGTCTTGATCTTCACCACCTCGTGGGCGCTCGGGCGAGCGGCGTAGAGATACTCGCCATCCGCTTCCTTTTGGAGGTGGAGGCCGTGAATCAGGTTGGGGCCGAAATGGCGCAGGTACTTGCCGTCCGGTCCGAAGACCAGGATGCCGCGCGCGGTGTCGGTGCTGACGTAAACATTGCCCGCACGGTCAACGGCCGCGCCGCC
>JANPLG010000483.1:0-2286 GCA_031426395.1 Actinomycetes bacterium | reverse complement strand
GTGGGTGAGTGGGTGAGTGGGTGAGTGGGTGAGTGGGTGAGTGGGTGAGTGGGTGAGTGGGTGAGTGGGTGAGTGGGTGAGCGAAGCAGGCTTCGCTCCGTCGCTCCCTCGCCCCATCGCTCCCTCGCTCCATCGCCCCCTCGCTCCCTCTCCCCTCGCCCCCTCGCCTACCCGCGGTAGGCTGCCTGCCGCATGGAGTGGTCTGCCAGCACCAGGGCCACCATCGCTTCTACGGCGGCCACGGCGCGGGGGAGGACGCAGGGGTCGTGCCTTCCCTTGGCGCGAAAAGCGACCGGCTCGCCCGCCGCGTTCACGGTCTCCTGCTCCTGCATGATGGTGGCGGTCGGCTTGAAAGCCACGCGCAGGATGATCGGCTCTCCGTTGGAGATGCCGCCCTGGATGCCGCCGCTGCGGTTGGTGCGCGTCCCCACGCGGACTCCCAACTGTCCGTCTTTTGGGCCTTCTTTCGGGATGAACGGGTCATTGTGCGTGGAGCCGCGCATCGAGACGCTGTCGAAGCCGCTGCCGGGGCGCTCGCCGATCTCGAAACCGCGCGTGGCGGGGAGTGACATGAGCGCGTGGGCGAGTTCTGCGGTGAGCTTGTCGAACACCGGCTCGCCGAGGCCGGCGGGCACGCCCCGTGCCACGACTTCCACAATCCCGCCCAGGGAGTCGCCGTCACGGCGGGCGGAGTCGATCAGGGCGATCATCCGCTCCGCTGCATCGCCATCCGGGCAGCGGACGATGTTCGCGTCCACCTTCGCGCGGGTGACCGATTGCGCGTCCACCTCGCCGCGAATGTCGAATACCTGGAGCACGTAGCCGACCACTTCGACCCCGTGGCGGACAGAGAGAAGCTTCCGCGCCACGGCTCCGGCCGCCACCCGGCCGATCGCCTCACGGTAGGAGGCGCGCCCGCCGCCGCGGTAATCCCGCACCCCGAACTTGGCCGCGTAGGTGAAGTCGGCGTGGCTCGGCCGGTAAAGGTCCTTGATTTCGGCGTAGTCCTTGGAGCGCTGGTCCGCGTTCCGCACCACCATACCGAGGGGCGTGCCGGTGGTGACCCCCTCAAAGAGGCCGGACTGGATCTCCACCTCGTCCCCTTCGCGGCGCTGGGTGGTGATGTAGCTCTGTCCAGGACGGCGGCGGTCGAGGTCGGCCTGCACCTCCTCCACGGAGAGAGGGATGCCGGGAGGGCAGCCGTCCACCACGCAGCCCACCGCCGGCCCGTGAGACTCGCCCCACGTGCTCACCCGAAACACCCGCCCGAACGTGCTGCCCGCCATGATTTCGCTCCCGGCAAGTTATACCGCCAGCGGGTTCACGGTTGCGCTTCAGGATCAGCGGAGTGTGCGGTCCGCGTAGGGGTACGGAGCTTTGCCCGCAGAGAGTACGGAGAAGGGACCTAATGCTTGGTGCACGACCAGGCGGGATGAGTTGATGATGCTGATTGCATTTCAACTCCGCCAGAGAAGGCGGTCGGTCTCTCTTGGGGAACTCCAATGACCCGCACCCTCGCTCGATGGACGATTCCACTGCTTGCCGCCTGCACCCTCGCCAGCCCGTCGATGGCGGCGGGGCTGGATACCGCGAACATCTCCCTCTCCAACCCCACGCGACCCAACTTCAGGGAAGTGATCAAGGACAATTCTTCGGTAGGGAACCCGACCTCGGTCCGGCGCAACACCACCATCATCTTCCGGGTGATCAAGGTCAACACGCTGCTGTTTGACGTCAAGGTGAAGGGCGAGCTGAAACCTCAGCCCGGTGCCAACTTCGACGGCTTCCTTGGCCTAGAAAAGAAGGCAGCACCCGCGACGGACGAAGTTACCGCAGGACGGCAGATTGCGCGGCCGGCGCTGGTGAACAGTCCACCGGAGTTCACCGAGTTCGAAGATGCATCCAAGGACTTCGTTAAGCATCTTGCTCTGTTCGCGAAGAAGGAGCATCGAACCGTACGCGCAGACCTCACCGCCATTGTGACCGCAACGGAAGGCGTCACGGATTCTGACAAAGGCAAGCTCGTGGTAACCGACCCGGAACGCTTCGTCAAAGAGGAGGCGGAGAAGATAGTTCAGGGTATCGTGGGCAACACCGACCGGACCGTTCAGGCCGTGAAGGGTCCCATGTACAAGGATGTTGAGGCCGCCTTCAACAAGGCCAAGAACGCCTACGGCATCCTCATCCGAACGACTTACATGGATCCTTTTGCGGCTCGCGCTACGACTCTGAAGAATGAGTTCGAGAATCTCTTAGTGCCGGCCAAAGCGGAGGCGGATGCTCTTT
>JANPLG010000482.1:0-5512 GCA_031426395.1 Actinomycetes bacterium | reverse complement strand
GGGCCTTGAACTTGCTTTCAGCGCCTTGCCAAGCTAGAGCGACTTCAGGACTTCAACCACCTCCTGAAGCTCCAGCTCCAGCCGGGCGAGCAGCTTCGGCGCGGTGGCCAACTCCTTCTGCCGACCCGCAAGCTCCAGTTCCTGCGCGGCCTTCACCGCTGCTGCTGCGTGGAAGTTGGAGACGGCGCCCTTGAGCTGGTGCGCCGTTCGCTCGAGCGAATCGGCATCGCCATCGGTCACGGCCTGGTGGAGCTTGGCCGTGAGTTCCAAGTGCTGGTCGAGGAAAATGCCCACCACCTCCCGCAGCAGTTCTTCGTCGCCCTCGAATTGGGCCAACATGCTGGGACGATCAACGGCCAATGTTCCTGCGGGCACCACGAGGCGAGGCGGCGGACCGGTAACCCTCGTCCCCGTTACTGCGGCGATCACCTGGAAGAGCTGCTCCGTTCGGATCGGCTTGGGTACGTAGTCATCCATGCCGGCTTCGATGCAACGCTCGCGGTCGCCCTTCATGGCGTGCGCGGTCATAGCGACGATCGGCAGACGCTCCTCGCCGGCGGCCTCGGCTTCCCGCTTGCGGATCACCTCGGTCGCCTCAAACCCTCCCATATCTGGCATCTGCACGTCCATCAGGACCAGGTCGAATCGCTCCCGATCCAGCGCCGCAAGCGCCTCAATGCCGTTTCCGGCCAGCGTCACACGGTGCCCGCGGTTCTCCAGCAACCTCAAGGCGAGTCGCTGATTTACGAGATTGTCTTCCGCCAGCAGGATGCGAAGTGGCACTTGTGAGGCCACCGGTGTCATAGGTGGCGCGATGGGACTTGGTTCCGCGGGGCGGCGCGAGAACGCCTCCACCACCGCATTAAAAAGGTCCGACTGCTTGACCGGCTTGGTCAGATAGCGCGAGATGCCGAGCTGTCGGCACCGGTTGGCGTCGGTCTGCCGGTCCGCTGAGGAGAGCATCATCACCGTGGAGCCGGCGAGCTCCGGGTGCTGGCGGATCTCCGCCGCGAGGGAGAAGCCGTCCACCTCCGGCATCATCGCGTCAAGGAGGATGAGTGGGAACGGCTCTCCGTTCGCGGCGGCCCGACGCATCTCAACGAGAGCCTCGGCGGCCCCGGACACCGCTAGCGGGGTCATCCCCCAGTTCCGCAGCATCTCCTCCAGGATCCGCCGGTTGGTGTGGTTGTCATCCACCACCAAGGCGGTGCGGCCGCGGACCGCGTCCGGCTTGAGGCGCGCTGCTACCGGCGTGGCGTCCCGAGCCGCCTTCAAGCGCGCGGTGAAGTGGAACGTGCTCCCGATGCCCGGCTCGCTCTCCACCCAGATCTTGCCGCCCATCATGCCAACGAGACGGTTGGAGATGGCCAGGCCGAGACCCGTTCCGCCGTACTTCCGGGTGGTGGAGCCGTCCGCCTGCTCGAACGCCTGGAAGATGGAGTGGAGCTTGGCCGCAGGAATGCCAATGCCGGTATCCCGCACGGAGAAGTGGAGTTCGATCTCCCCGTTGTCCCCCACGGCCACCTTCGTTGCTTCAGGGTTTGCAGGCTCCACCTCAACGACGACCTCGCCCGATTCAGTGAACTTCACGGCGTTGCCGACGAGGTTGACCACGACCTGCCGCAGGCGGCCAGCGTCTCCGATGAGGCTGTCCGGAACCTGCGGATGCGTGCGGACCGCCAGCTCCAGTCCCTTCTGATGCGCGCGGATGCCGAGGGTCTTCAGGGTATCGCCGAGGCACTCATCCAGGCTAAACGGGAAGAGGTCCAGGTCCAGCTTGCCGGCCTCGATCTTGGAGTAGTCCAGGATGTCGTTGATGATGGTGAGCAGCGAGTCCGCAGATGACTTGACCAGTCCCAGGTACTCGCGCTGCTCCTCGGTGAGCTCCGTGTCGAGGGCGAGCTCCGTCATGCCGAGGATGCCGTTCATCGGCGTGCGGATCTCGTGGCTCATGTTCGCGAGGAACTCGCTCTTGGCGCGGTTGGCGGCTTCGGCCGCGTCCTTGGCACGCTGAAGCTCAGCCTCCGCATTCTTGGAAGCCGTAATGTCCCGGTCCAGGCCCACAATGCCCAGCACTGCGCCCGTGGCGTCCTTCCAGGGCACCTTGTTGCAGGAGACCCAGCGATGCTCGCCCTCGTGGTTCAGGATCTGCTGTTCCCAATTGAGAAGCGGGATGCCGGAGGAGCGGATGACCTCCTCGTCGCGCTGGTATTGCCGGGCAAGTTCGCGCGAGAAGAAGTCGGCGTCGGTGCGGTCCAGAGCTTCCGCCTGGTCTTGGAGTCCCAATGTTGAGAGGTGGGCCTGGTTGTTCACGCGGAACCGGCCCTGAACGTCCTTCACGTAGACGTAGTCCGGCAGATTATCGATGAGGGTCCGCAGCAAGTCCCGCTCCGCAGCAAGGTCGGTCTCCGCCTGGCGCTGCGCCGTGATGTCCCAGAAGACTCCTTGAATCCCGATCAGCTCCCCACGGCTGTTGTAGACGGAAGCCTTGCGGACATGGACCCAAGTTCGCTCGCCGGAGGGACCGCGGTTCTCCTCAACCGCTTCCAGATAGCTCCCGGTGCGCATCACCTCCAGGTCATCTTCCCGGTACTTGACGGCTAACTCTGGGGGGAAGAAATCCGCATCCGTGCGTCCGACGATCTCGTTGAGGTTTCGCCCCAGAATGGCGCAGAAGCGGGTGTTGGCATGGACGAAGCGGCCTTCCACGTCCTTGAAGAACATGTTGACCGGCAGGTTGTCCGCCATGGAGTGGTAGAGCGCCTCACGATCCTTGAGCGCTTCCTCGGCCGCCCGCCGGGCCGTGATATCGCGGGCGATGGCAAGCTTGTGAGGCTCCCCGTTCACCTCCAGCGTCCCGAGGCGCACTTCCACCGGGAACTTAGTTCCGTCCTTCCGGCGATGAATGCCGTCCACCGTCACTGCTGCTTGCGGACCCATTCGGTCGTTAGCCGACGGTGCGGTGCCCGGCATCGGTGCGCCTACCTCGAAGTCTAGCACCGTAAGCTGCAGGAGTTCGTCGCGACTGTAGCCGAGGCTCTCACAAGCGACCCGATTGGCATCAATGATCTTGCCGTCCAACCGCACCAGGAAGATGGCGTCGACTGCGTGCTCCAGCAGCCGGCGGAGACGGTCCTCGCTCTCCCGCAGGGCGGCCTCGGCCAGATCCCGCTCGGTTTCCGCGCGACGGCGCTCTGTCACGTCCCTGAAGACGGAGAGCAGGCAGATGCGCCCGCTGTGCATCAGGAAGGCATTGGACAGCTCGTAGTCGACCTGGCTGCCGTCCCACAGCAGTTCATCCGAGGCCAGCCGGGCGGGAATCATCCGCGTTTCAAAGCGGCCACGGTAGCGCTGGAGCGCTCCCTCGCGCAGGGTCTCCTGGTAGGCGACCGTGAACGGCTGGCCCTCAAGCTCCGCGCGCGAGAGTTTGACCAAGTTGCAGTAGGCATCGTTGACGTTGAGGACGATTCCATCGGCGTCGGTGAGCCGCATCCCGTCCAGAGAGTGCTCCCACAGGACGCGGAAGGGATCGGATGCCGCCGTCAACTCAGTCGGAGCAGGGATGTTCGCAGGATCATTTTCGGTCGGGTGGTGGGTCGGCATTCGTCGGGCACGATTCGGCACTCCCGGCCGAGTCTCCTCTACTCATGGAAATGGGTTGGTGCCGCTTGATCTCGAGGAAGGCGGCCGTCGGCCAAATGCAGATTCCCCTCGTTCATCCTTGGAGGTCTATCACATCCCTAACTGCGGCCGTGCGCTGAGCGCGGCTGTACGAGCGCCGCCGCGTGGCTGACAACCGAGCGGGAGATCGATAATCCGCAGTAGTCCGCCAGTTTCTCGCACGCTGCGCCAGGGTTTCGAACGACACCCCGGTAATCCACTTCCAGCCAATGCCGGGCGAGCGGTCGGTGAGACTCGCAGACGGCGGTGTACGTGTTGGCGAGCGCGAGGCAATGCTCATAGCCGGTTGCGGCCCGCTCGGGCGGCGGGTTCACGGAGCCGGTGAGGCGGCGTGCCGCCCGCTGCCCGGCCTGCACCGGATGCCGAAGCCACCAGAGGAGGCGCTCCCGAAGCGCAAGAGGACCCATTGTCAGCCCTTCCGCCTGCTCATCCAGCGCGCGACGGTGGAGGCTTCTCGCGGCGTCGGCCGGCTCCCGGCGGATATGGATCACGCGCGCTTCCGGGAAGAGTTGCAGCCAAATGGGGAGCGTAAGGCTGTTGCGCGGGTCCTTCCAACCCCACACCGCAGGCGGCTGCGACGTGATCGGAGCGGCGTACTGCTTCAAGAGGGAACGGTGAGTCGCCAGTGCCAGACGGTGCGCCTCGCCGCTTGCGCCGTTTCGAGTGGGAGCTTCGAGGAATCCCTCGGGACGGTCCCAGCTTGATCCGGTCCGGGTGAGTAGGCGGTCGTTCCAGGATCGGAACACTCCGGCCTCGCCGTAGCCGATGCGGACCAACTCCGCGTCGTCCGGACCACCGTCCGGTACGCGGCTGTCCGGGCCGAGGTAAGCACCCAACCGACTCAGCAGCCCGGCCACCAGGCTGGTGCCGGAGCGGTGCATCCCAATCAAGATCAGCGGGGGAGGCAACTGGCGGAAGAAGGGATGAACTAACGCCTCCGGGGAGAGATATCGGGAGCCGTACGAGACTTGAGAAGTGCCTGGAGCGGCCTCACGGGTGAGGGCCGCACGCGACGCGCGGGCTGAAAAAGCGCGACTCGACTGCATTACAGAGCCTCTAGAGTCGGTGTTGCGTCACTGTTGCACGGCAGATGCACCAGTGCCAAAAACACCCGTCATGTTCCCCGCCCCCACAATCAGTCATGGGAGTGCGAGGAATCTCGCGGTTCAAGGCGAACCCTAGAGGTGAGACGCGTACCCTCGTGCTCTCAACCGGGATCACGGGTGCGCCACCACCCGTGATCCCTCCCACCCCAACCCGCCCCGTCGTTGATGTGATCCTAAGACGATCCTTAGACAGAGCGGTTCAAGGTAATTGCTCGCCCTGTCTGCTGGGTCTTTCACGCCCTGGTGAATGGCACTTCTGCGACCGTTCAGCAAGCATCCGGCCGACGCGCTTGTTTCCGCCTGCCCGGTTGAGGCAATAACCCCAGATCAACGAAACCGCAGGCGGGAGATCGGCAATGGGGCTGGGGTCCTTGCGGAGGTGGTGGGCGCAGTTGGGAGGCACCCCTAAAGCGGCCGGGCGCGCGGGCACCCACGCCTCACGGCCGCTGCACCGTGGCGGCGTGGATGAGCTAGCGGAATTGGCCGATACCTTTCGCTCGACGGTCCACCGGCTCGCCTCGCTACACGCGGAGGCGGACGCGGCCCATGCCGGGGCGCTCCGAGCGGAAGCCGACAAGAGAGAGTTCTATGCCGGGGTCATCCGCGCCGTAACCCAAGGCAAGCTCGATCTGGTGGACGATGGACCGGTCCCCACCTTGGGCGACTGCCTCGCCGAGGTGCCGGTCCGAGACTCCAAGGGCTATGCCGCTGCCCGCGAGGCCATC
>JANPLG010000481.1:0-5359 GCA_031426395.1 Actinomycetes bacterium | reverse complement strand
CCGGAGAGGCGTACGACGAGACGCTCTTCGCGCGGGATGAGGAGCGCTGCCAGGAGCAACGGCTCCGCCGCCTGCGGCGGGAGGCCAGTGCGCTGGGCTTCTCCCTTTCCCCGACGGCCGGAGTTTCTTGAGAGGGCTTTGGAGATTCCCGCAATGGACTCCAGGGGCTTGCGCCGCCTGGCTACATGCTTTCGCCCTTCCAAGGCTGTGGGTGGCCGGACATGTCTACTGGCTAATGCTTGCACGGCAATGAGGTGCAGCTTCAGTCATCGTAAATCAGTCCTACCCATGCCCGCAGAGCGGGGTTCGCAAGGATAGGCATCGGGTTCAGCCGATGCGGGGCAATGCCGTCAGCAACCCCACGCTCTTGGACGCCGCGCCGTATCCGCCTTCCCGGACGCTAGGCTTGCAAGTCGTAGCGGACCAACACCGTTCGCTTCGGATGAGCCGATGTGTTCCCGACGAGCGGGATTCCAGCGCCTCGGCTGCCAGCGTTCTCCTCTGCGGGACGAGGCACGCAAAGGCCGACAATCCGAATCCGGATGATTCCGCTCGGACGGCTGGCCCCGCCGTCATTGGATCCTCCGCGAGTCTGTGAAGCCGCTATGGAAACGACCCCACGCCCCCGCACCCGCCGCGCGCGCACCCGCAACCTAGCGGAAGCTGATTTCGACGCGCCCCTCCCCGCAAACGCCGCACCTCGGCCCCGCGCGGGAGCCGCACCGTCGAAGGCGCAGCCGCGTGCCGGAGCCAATCGTCGCAACCTGCAGATGGACCTCGCGGCGATCACGCTGGTATTGTTGGCGGCGCTGACTACGCTGGCGCTCGCGCGCCCGGGCAGCGCCGGCCTGGTGGGGAGCGGCCTGGTCCAGGTGATCCGGCTGATGATCGGGCACCTGGTCTTCATCGCGCCGGCCATGTTCCTCGCACTGGGGATCGGTCTCGCCTTCGACTACCGCCGGACGCTGAGCCTGCAGATGGTGCTGGGAGCCGCGGGCCTGATGGTAATGCTCTTCGGCTGGGTCCATATAGCGGCGACTCCTGCCCACGCTGCCTTCGAGAGCACCGGGGCGCGCTTCCAGGCGATGCTCAACTGGAGCCACAACGCCACCGTGATCGATGCGCCGGATGGCGGCATGATCGGCGCCTTCGTGATGTGCCTGCTGCGACCGCTGGGGAGTTGGGGTCCCTTCCTCACGCTGGCCGCACTGGGCGGGGCAAGCGTCCTGCTCATCACGGAGTTGACCATCAGGGGCATCGTGGAGCGGGCGCATGAGCGCTCCCGCATCGCTGGGGAGCGGACCCGGCAACGGGCGCTCGCGGTCCAGAACCACTTCCAGGAAGCGGCGGCGGAGCGTGCCGAGCGCCGAGAGGAACGGCGACAGCAGAAGCTCTTCCTTGAGTTGGGGGACGGCACTGAGGTGGATGAAGCGGACGAGGCGGTGCCGGCCACTCGCACCGACCGTCGCCTGGAGCGAGCCGAGCGGCCGATCCGATCCCTCTTCGGGAGCAAGAAAGCTGCAATCGCCGAGGAGTCTCTGGGTGATGATCCGGAGGCATCCGACGTTACGGAGCCCATTACCCGTGCCGTGGTGCGCGTTGACCCGCCTGCTGACCTCAATGCCCTCGTGCTGCCGGAATTGGGCATCGGGCACGAGCCGATCCTCGACGTGACCGTCCCGGATGCGAAGGTTGCTCCAAGGATCACTCGGGCGCGCATCCCTAAAGTTAAGCCCGTCGGCGAGGGCGGGGAGTACAAGCTGCCGCCGCTCGATCTCCTCGACCCGCCTCAGGCCAAGCCGAAGCGGATCATCTCGGAGGCGGAGCAGAACATCGCCATCCTGGAGAACACCCTCGGGCAGTTCCGCATCGAGGCGCAGGTGGTTGAGATCGCGGAGGGGCCGTCCATCACCCGCTATGAGATCCGCCTGGGTGAGGGGATCCGTGTCCGGAAGATCCTTGACCTGGCGGACAATATCGCCATGTCGCTCTCCGCGATGTCCGTGCGGGTGGAGGCGCCCATCCCCGGTAAGGCGGCCATCGGCATTGAGGTGCCGAAGAAGCAGGCTTCCCTCGTCACGCTACGTGAGTGCCTGGAGGCTCAGGAAAGCATCGACCTCAAGAGCAAGGTCGGCTTTGTCCTGGGCAAGGACGTGGCCGGAAACGTGCGCTGCGCCGATCTCGCGCGGATGCCCCACTTGCTGGTCGCCGGCGCCACGAACTCCGGGAAGTCGGTATGCCTCAACGTGCTGATCGCCTCCATGCTCTTCCGCGCCCGGCCCGACGAGCTGAAGATGATCATGATCGACCCGAAGCGCGTGGAGTTGACGCTCTTCGACGGCATCCCGCACCTGATCCATCCGGTGGTGAAGGACGTGAAGCAGGCCGCCGGCATCCTGCGCTGGGTGCTCAAGGAGATGGACCGGCGCTACGACCTCTTCACCCGGATGATGACCCGGAACATCGAGAACTACAACGAGAAGGTCATGCGGGACCCGGCGAAGGCCGGCGAGAAGCTCCCCTTCCTGGTGGTGGTCATCGACGAGTTGGCGGACCTGATGATGCAGCAGGGTCCCGAGATCGAGCAGTCGATCTGCCGCCTCGCGCAGTTGGCCCGCGCCACCGGCATCCACCTCGTCATCGCGACCCAGCGCCCGTCCGTTGACGTCATCACCGGCCTCATCAAGGCGAACGTCCCCTCACGCATCGCCTTCTCCGTGAGCAGCCAGATCGATAGCCGCACCATCCTGGACGGCAAAGGCGCTGAGAACCTGATCGGCCGCGGCGACATGCTTTTCAAGCCGATCGATGCCAACAAGCCCGCCCGTATTCAGGGCGCCTTCCTGAAGGAAGAGGAGGTTGAGCGCGTGGTCAACTTCCTCAAGGCGCAGGGTCGGCCCGAGTACATCGCGGAGGCGGTCAGCGTGGAAGGGACCGGCGGCGCGATGGCCAGCCACGAGGATGCCGAGGACGAACTCTTCGAGCCGGCGGCCCGCTTCATCGTCACCACCGGCCACGCCAGCACCAGCATGATCCAGCGCAAGTTCAAGATCGGCTACACCCGCGCGGCGCGGCTGGTCGACCTCATGGAAGGCCGGAGCATCGTGGGCGCACTGGACGGTGCCAAGCCGCGCGAGATTCTGATGAGCCGCGTGAGCCTGGACGAGATGTTCGCCAACATGCGCAACAGCCTCCACCGGAGCAGCGGCCTGGACGGCAACGGCTACATGGAAGAGGAAGAAGAGTTCGAGCCGCTCCCGGACGAGGACGAAGCGCTCGACCCATTCGTGGATTGAGGCCGAGCATCGTTCACGCAATGAGGAGGGTATGGCGTGGCAACCCTGGTGATCAACGCACCGAAGTGGAGAAGCGACTCGGAAGATGTCCGGAGCTTCGATCAGACCTTTGCAATGGGGATCGGGCAAGGGTATGCGATCCCCAGCCGCATCCACGAGCAATGCCGATCAGGGAGCAAGATCGTCCTGCTCTGCAAGGACGAAGCCAAGCGGGCGGAGGGCGTCCTGGTGAAGCTGGCGCCGACAGAGAAAGCCGCAAACGGCATGCAGCGGTATGATGTCCACATGAGAGATCTGGTGAAAGTCCCCTATTCACCCGAGGCTCTGGGGCGAACGGGCGTCGCCATGATCTCATCGGAACGATAGAGCAGTAGCCGCATAGGTGCCCGTGGGAAACGCGGCGGAGAGGTAAGAGCTGCCTCAGATGTTAAGCGCGACGATTGAAGAAGAGTTGAAGCATCACCTTGCCACCATGCCGATTTCGGAACAGCAGCGAGTACTCGAATTCGCCCGCACGCTCACTGACGCCCGGCCTCGCGGGGTGACGGGCAGTTCGCTTCTCGCGATCGCTGGCTCGATCCCTCCAGATGACCTCGAGCAGATGCGAGCGGCTATCGAAAGCGAATGGCCTCCTCAGCCTATTGGTGACTTGAGTAGTGAAGAGTTCAAGTCCGTGGCAGACGAGGTGGCAAGCATTGTGATTGCGGGTGCGGGAATGCATCGCGCCCAGCCGGGATACGTCTACACTCGTCAGGATTACTACGATGATGGCGCAAGCAGGTGAACTATCTGGTGGATACCAATGTTCTTCTGCGCTTTGCAGATCCCGCTGACCCCCTTCACTTGGCGATACGCCTTTCGGTCGGCAGGCTGAAGGACATGGGGGATCGGCTAACAGCGGCACCGCAAAACTTCATCGAACTTTGGAACGTCGCCACTCGGCCCAAGACGCGCAATGGTCTCGGACTAACACCGACTGATGCGGACCAAATGATCCTTCGCCTGGAGCGACTCTTCCCGGTACTGCTGGAACACCCGGGTGTCTATCCCGCCTGGCGGAAGTTGGTCGTTGCCCACGGTGTGTCTGGCGTCCATGTCCACGATGCTCGACTTGTCGCTTTGATGCAGGTCCACGCCATCGACCACATCCTGACCTTGAATGTGAGCGACTTTGGCCGATATGCATCCGCCGGCATCGTTGCCGTCGACCCGAGCACCGTCTGAGAGTCAAATCGAGGCGACTGCGGCCCTGACGGTCGCCTCTGCTTGGACGGCGCGAGGCTGACGGTAAACCCGCGCCAGCCGCTCGGCCCGGTGCGGGTCCTTGCCGCCCACATCTTCGAAGTGGATGCTGGCGAGGGCGCGCACCAGGCGGGGGTGCACCAGCAGCTCCTTCAGGTTGAAGAGGTAGAGGGTTGCGGTGGCGTCCGTGTTGGGGAAGGAGAGCTTCCCCACTTGCTTCCCGCCGGTCTTGGCGTATAACCCAGCCAGGGCCGGGATCTCCGCCATTGTGGCCATCAGCGCGTAGTCCGCGCCCAGCACTCGGAAGAGGTGCGACATCACGAGGTAGAGATAGAGGTACGCTGGCCGCACGCCGCGGTAAGCGGGGTCGACGTAGATGGTCCGCATGTAGCAGAGATGCTCGATGGGACAGGCTTCCGCGAGGCCCGGCACCCCTGCCATGGGCGAATCTGCGTAGCTGGCGAACGCCTTGCGGTAGAGGTAAGCCTCTCCCAACCCGATCGGCTCCTCGTGCTGCGGCGCGTAAGCGGCGACGTAGAACGCATGCGGAAGCGGCTCGATCATCGCGGGCGCGGGGGTTACCTGCAGCGCTTCCAGGGTGCGGGTTCGCACTTGCCGGATGTAATCCGCGTGCGACCGGCTGTCCAAGCGTCGGAGTTCCAGCATCTTCCACCCTCCGTCGGGCACCGGCGCGACCGTCTTCAGCGCCGCAATCCTGCCCTCAACCTTTCAGGCAGGCGGAGGCTTCTCCCTCCCCGCATGGCGAGCTCCGTAGACGGTCGCGATGAAGAGATTGAGGGATGGAGAGACGCTTCGATTGC
>JANPLG010000480.1:0-3710 GCA_031426395.1 Actinomycetes bacterium | reverse complement strand
TTCGGAGCGACTTGGGCGAACCGATGAACAGGTCCAGTACCGCCGGTTGGGACCTCTGCTGTTTGCTGGGGAGTGAAAGTCGATGCGAGCGATTCATCGAGGGTCGGCAGCTTCTCTCCGGCCCAGCGCTCCGCTTTCCAGCGGCCCGCGTCGAGGGTGCGCAACTCCGCCAGCGTGCTCTCCTTGACGCTCTTGGTCACCCCGGTCGTACGGCGGGTATCGGCGTCATGGATGATGACCGCGTGTCCGTCACCGGTGAGGTGGACATCCAGCTCGATGGCCGGCACCTTCCGCTCCCACGCCAGCTTGAAGGCGGCGAGCGTATTCTCCGGGGCATCCGCCGACTCCCCGCGGTGCGAGATCAACTCGACCCCCGGCGCTGCGCCCAGCGCACTTCCCGCCAGCGACACCACCGCCAGAGCCATCAATCCCCTCCGGGTCACGGATTTCCCAGTCACTCGCATGGAACTTCACTCCCCAACAGACAGCAGTGGCCACGACGGCACGCATGGCCCCGAACCTGCTCCACGGTTCGCCCAAGACGACCCGAAAACCTTGGGGCAAGCAGCGAAGCCAGTGATCGCCGCTATGGGTCGGGACCCTGGCGGTGAAGGTACCCATCGAGGGCTAGAGGTCGTCTTCGTCTTCTTTGACGCCGGAGAGGAGAGAGAGCGACACCCGTGCGGCGCGGCACTCCGGCGCAAGCTGTAGGACCTTGCGGAGCAGCGGGACGCCCGCGTCCTTGTTGCGCTCACGAGCGTAGTACTGCCCCTGGGCGAAGAGGGGCGCCCACCAATCGGTGCGGGTGCGTGAGACTTTACTCAGGAGGTCGAGCGCCTCCTTGGAGTAGCCGCCGGAGGCGTACTGTCGGGCGAGGGCATAGTCCGTTGCCCAGCAGGTTGGGTTCGCCTTCTGCGCCTGCCGCAAGATGGCGCGCCACGCCAGGGCGGAAGGGGAGAAGCGGCCTCGCACCTCGAACTCACCCTCTTGCGGCATCTGGCGCCAGGTGAAGGCGGCCCAGCGCTCGTCGCTGCGCTGGTAGGCCAGCCGCTCCGACTTCCCTGTCGATCCCTCCAGCCAGACCAGGAACGCCGCAATCTCGGCCTCGGGGCTGGTCCGCGCTTCGCCCTTCAGTTCCAAGGCGCTGGTGAGTCCCGTCCGCGCGAGGTCCTTCTGCCCAGCGGCGAGCCGGCAGACCGCAGCGCGGTACCGGCCGAGGAGCAGTTCCTCGCGGATGGCTGGGGAGGTGGTGCCGCGTGCCGCCTCATCGCGCTTCACTCCCTGCTCCATCGCCTTGGCAGCATCTTCCCACCGGGCGGAAAGAGCGAGGAGAGCAGCCCAGGTTGACCATGTCCCGGCGGTGGCATCCGCCCGTGAGCTGGCCTCGCTGTAGTAGCGGGCGGCATCGGCGTAGCGACCCTGGCGTGAGTGGAACTGGGCGAGCTGTGCGCGGGCTTCCTGAGCGGCGGCGTCGCTGGTTCCCGCCTGCGCAATCGCCTTCTGTAGCGTCGCTTCGGCCGACTTCGCATCATCGGAGCGCTCTTGAACCCGCGCCAGGGCGAAGTGGAACTCCAGCTGGGCGGGGTACTTCTTTAGGGCGTCCTGATACTCAGCGACAGCGTTCTGGAACTGCTGGAGGTCAACGTAGCGCTGGGCCTTGAGGCGGAAGGCGTCCGCTGTCTCCGGCTGCAGGTCGAGGTACTTGATGGCAGCGGCATCTTCCTGCGGGCCGTTGCCCATGCCGCGGTGCAGGGAGACGAGCAGCAGCCAGGCATCCGCGCGTTTCGGGTCCTTCTCCACCACGTCCTCAAGCGGGCCAATCCCGCGCGGACTGTTGCTCAGGACCCGCGCATAGAGGTAGCCCAGGGCGTAGTTCCAATCCGGCGTGCGATCAGCGCCGGCCAGTCCCTTCTCGACCACGGCGCGCGCCAGCGGCACAGCATCCGTGGAGAGCTTGCGCTTCAGTTCAGCCTCCACCCCCGCCTTGTCTTTGAGGGCGAAGTGGGTGATCAACATCCCGCCGGAGAGCGCGGCGCCCGCAGGCGCTGCCTTGCGCCCCTGCTGGAACGCCGCCAGTGCCCCCTTCGGGTCCGTGTTGTCCAGGTGGGCCCATCCTGCGCGGTCCCACAGCAGGTAATCCTCCGGCGTCAGTTCCGCCGCCGTCTGCATCGCCTTGGCGGCACCCGGAAAGTCGTTGCGGCCCTGGAGTTCCTCGGCCTGGAGCGCCCAGAGGGAGGCCTGGGTCGACTTTGGCAGGCGTGGATTGACGCTGAATGGCCGGACGGGGGCAGCGGGACGGGAGGGTACCGGTGGCTTCGGCGCCGGGGGCTTCGGCATGGCCTGCTGCGCCGAGGCGCATGTGGCACCCGCGATGATCGCTACCACCGCCCACATCCATGCTGCCGTTTGTCGCATGATCCACCCTCCGAATGCGCACCCGCTGCCACTTCGATCGCGGCTCACAACATAAGACGCCCTGATGTTGTCAAGCGCCTCCACCCCCGTCAACAGCCACCGCCCCGGAGTGCTTTGGCTTTTGACTTTTCACTCTTGACCTTTAACTTCCCCCCAATGCTACCCAAAGAGCCCCGATGCGAACTTCTCCGGCCGGAAGAGATCGAAGTCCTCAGCCTTCTCACCGGTTCCGATGAACTTGATGGGTAGGCCCAGCTCGTCCTTGATGGTGAGGATGACGCCGCCCTTGGCGGTGCCGTCCAGCTTCGTCAGGATGATGCCGGAGAGGGGGAGGGCCTCCTGAAAGCTCTCCGCCTGCTGAATGGCGTTCTGCCCGATGGTGGCGTCGAGCACCAGGAGCACCTCATCCGCAGGCCGACCAAGCGCCTTCTCCGAGATCCGCCCGATCTTCTTCAGCTCTTCCATGAGGTTGGTCTTGGTGTGCAGCCGGCCCGCTGTATCGGCAATCACGAGGTCCGCGCCCCGCGCCCGCGCTGCCTGGACCGCATCGAACACCACGGCGGCCGGGTCCGCGTTCTCCTTGTGGCGGACCATATCCACGCCCACGCGCTTCGCCCAGATGTCGAGTTGGTCGATGGCGGCGGCGCGGAAGGTATCTGCCGCCGCCAGCAGCACCTTCTTGCGCTGACGGCTGTAGTACTGCGCAAGCTTGGCGGTGGAGGTGGTCTTGCCGGTGCCGTTCACCCCTACGATCAGCGCCAGCGTAGGGCCTTCCGGTGCGAAATGGAACTCGCTATCGCCGACCGTGAGCAGGCGGCTGATCTCTGCCTTCAGCCAGTCCTGTACCTCCTCCGCCGTGGAGAGGCGCTGCTTCCGCGTCGCCGTCCGCAATTCGCTCACCAGGCGGGTGGCGGTGTAAACCCCCACGTCGGAGAGGATGAGCGTCTCCTCCAGCTCGTCATACAGCTCATCGTCGATCTTGGTCCGGCCGGTGAAGAGCTGGGTGACCTTGCTGAACAGGTTGCGAAACATGAGATCTCCGGGAACGGCCCGCGCACTGGCCGGGGAGGCAGCGGCGGGTCGCGAAAGTTATACCCCGTGGACACGCTCAGGAGCGGTTCGGCAGATCGCAGGGTTGGAAGATGGCCAGGCGTGGGCGGAATCGGAGCCAATTCGGGATCAGCGGTGGGCTCCACCGCCCCCGCCCCCGTCCGGTAGAGTAGACCACCGGCGCAGTGGATGACCTGTTGCCAGGTCTCCCCGTTTCCGGTGGCCCGCCCAGGGGGCACCCGCCG
>JANPLG010000479.1:0-1865 GCA_031426395.1 Actinomycetes bacterium | reverse complement strand
CGTGGTGCCGCCCAGATGGTCCTCCATATGGGGGACGTGGTCTACATGACCGGCGAGAAGCGCCTCTACGACCGCTACTTCCGTCGGCCGTACGCGCCTTTCCTCACGCCGGAGAGCACCGTAGACCGTCTCGTTTTCCGCCTCCCCTACCTGCCGGTGCCGGGCAATCACGACTACTACGACCTAACCCGCGTGGCCCGCCTTGTTTCCGGCGCACCGCTGGTTGGGCCGGGTCTGCGCGCCATCGCGCGGGAGGTCTTCTCTTACAACATGTCTCGCGGCGGATCGGATATGGGACGCGCCTACATGGAAGCGTTCGTCGGCCCGCCCGGCGACTACCGCCCCGGCGAACTGACGCGGCTTCCGAACCGTTACTACCGCTTCAGCACGGGCGGCGTTGATTTCTTCGCCCTCGACTCCAACACGCTGGAGGCACCCCCCGCTTCCGTCGGTCCCGCCCGCGTGCGAGCGGAAGCCGCGCGTGAGGTGGAGATCCTGGAAGCGCGGGCGAGGTCGCTGCAGCGGGAGCTCCGGCGGGACGAGGAAGCGCTGGAGCGATGGGGATCGGCCCGCCGCAAAGGACTCGCCCGAAACCCGGCCGCATTCATCGCGCTGCAGACGCCGAGGGAGACTCTCATCCTCGCCCTCGGGACGCTGCTTGCCGGCCTGCGTGAGCTAGCACCCGGTTCCGCGCCCGCCGCTGCCGTGGAAGATGCCGAGCGAGCATGGCGGGTCGCGGAGATGCCGGAGCCATCCGCACGGCCTTCGACCCTTGAAGGTCGGCTAGCAACCTGGGATACCGCCTGCGCTCGGACTAGCAGCGCCCTCACCAGCCTGGAGCCGCTCCTGGCGGGGATGCCGGACGGCCCAAAGAAGCGCCTGCTGCTGACCCATCGTGACGCAGCGCAGGAGGCACTCATCGCTTGGCGCACCGCCTCGAGTGACGCTCCGCCCGAGGATGTCAGCGACCGCCTCCGCAAGCTGACCGACACCGCTCTCGATCTCCAGCGTGAACTCGCCCTTGCTCGCAGACGCACCCACTACCGGGCGGACGACTTCGACGCCGAGCAACTCCGCTGGCTGGATGAAGGGCTGGCGGAGAGCGTCCGTCTCCGTCCGGATGGCTGGCGCGTGGTCTACCTGCACCATCCGCTCTACACCACGCTCACCAACCACTGCGAGCACAGCGATGTTCAGGCCGTCCGCGCCAACCTGCTGGACGTACTCCGCAATCGCGTTCACCTGGTCCTGTCTGGCCACTCCCACGCCTTCGAGTGGATCCGCTCCCGCGACCTACCTTATACGGGGCTGTTCGTGACGGGGGCCGGCGGCCAGATCTCGCTGCGAAGAGCCGTCCTTGACCCACGCCGCCTCCTCCAGTACCGGGGTGCCTACCAACGGTTGCTGCAGGCGGGCGTGGTGGAGTGCGCTGTGGGCGGGCGCGGACCGGAGGCGGCAGACGGCGAACGCGGGCCGGTCTACCACTACCTGAACGTGGAGGTGACCCCGGAAGCGCTGCGGGTGCGGCCCATCGGGGTACGCCGCCTGCGTGACGGATACCGGCGCGAGGCCCCGATGCCCGTGTACCATGCTGAGGCGCTCCCGGAGAACACCAGCCCACCATGGGAGCGGCGGCTGATGCGAGGGGTAGAAGTGTCCCGGCATCGCCTGCCGAAGCCGCTCTGGGATGATTAGGTCAAGCCTGCCCGCAAGACTTTGACCGCTCCAAACCCACACACTCTGCAATACATTCCGTCCAGCTCGGACGAGGGACGAATTCCAGGATCGCCCATGCCACTGTTGGCGCGAAAGTCGGGACCCGCCCGCACCGGAGCCGTTGATACCACCGATGAGCTGCTGATCCT
>JANPLG010000478.1:0-7395 GCA_031426395.1 Actinomycetes bacterium | reverse complement strand
CCCTGCTACGTCGGACGTAGCACCCCCTGCTTCGTCGGACGTAGCACCCCCTGCTACGTCGGACGTAGCACCCCCTGCTTCGTGGGACGTAGCACCCCCTGCTTCGTCGGACGTAGCACCCCCTGCTTCGTGGGACGTAGCACCCCCTGCTTCGTCGGACGTAGCAACAAAACCCAGGGAAACCCAGGCGGAAACCCAGATGGAAACCCAGGGGGAGGCGGAGGGCTTTCCATGGTCGGAGGAGGTGGCTCCCGCCCCCCTCGCCCGCCGCCACCTTGAGGAACTGGAACTGAGGGGAGACGTCCTCGACTACCTGACCGCCACTCCGCAGCGCTGCTACTGGGCCGTCCAGTGGGCCACCTGGTTCCCGGCGGTGAAGCACCGCGTCAAGGCGGCCCGGGGCTTCATCGTCCGCCGCGTGGAGGGCGCGTGCGCCGGGATGGCGGAGGACCGGACCCCGCCGAAGGAGTGGTGGGACCTGCAGGAGCGGGTGGAGCGGGAGCGACGCCGGCGGGAGAAGGAGCTGGCCCAGGCCCGCGCGGCGGCGCGCGGTCCCCTGCCCGTCCCGGCCTCCCAGCTCGGCTGCTCCCAGCCCCAGCGGGAGGCTCCCCCATTGCCGCCGGAGATCGCGTCCCGATGGGAGCTCTTCCTGGAAGTCCAGGCGGAGCACACCCGGGAGACGTGGCTGACCGGGGCATTCCCGGTGCGGTGGCGGGAGGACGAGATCACGGTGCGGGCGATGAGCCGCTTCGCGGCGGACTGGCTCAACCGGAAGCAGCACCGGCTGATGGAGCGGGTGCGCGAACGAGACGCCGCCTTCCCCGAGGTGTGGTTCATGGGCTCGGACGATCCGGTGCTCAGGAGCGACGGAGATGGTGTGAGCGGTTGCTCTGACGGTGTGAGCGTTGGGGCTGACGGTGTGCGTGTGCCGGAGCAAGAGCTGGCGCAAGCGTAGAGGGACGATGCGGGGCCTTGAAGGGAGCAAGGTGGCTGGAAAGGAGCGGGCGTGATGTCGAGGATTCGCGGATCGGGGACGCATGGGGAGCGGGGGCCGACGCGGGCCCAGCAGCAGATCGCGACGGCGCTGGAGCGGAGCGTGCGGCGGAACTGGCCGGGAGGTGTGATCCCGCCGACGGAGGGCGGGCCGTTCTTCCGGGCGCTCGCGGAGCGGCTGGGGTGTCAGGAGCGGGCGCTCTCCCAGCAGGCCAGGCGGGCGGGGTACTGGCCCTGGACGCCGGTTCAGGTGGTGCAGGCGTTCGGGGAGCGGGAGGCCCAGCAGCGGACAGCAGGCCTGCTGCTGGACGAGGGCGAGCTGCCGGAAGGGGAGGGTGCGGCGTGGAGATCGAGTGGCTGAAGCGGGGGGTGGACCTGGGCGCCTTCGCCCTGGTGGCGTGGCTCTTTGTCTGGACCTTCCGGAACACCCTGCCCCAGCAGCAGGCCGGCTTCCTCCAGGCGCTGGAGCGGCAGCGGGGGGACTTCTCCGCGCAATTGGAGCGGCAGGAGCGGGACTTCACGGCGGTGCTGCACTCCCTGAAGGAGGAGATGTCCCGGGAGCGGGCCGCCTTCGAGACGCGGATGGACGGGATGAGCCGCGCGATGGACCGGCTGACCCTGGCGGTGCTGATGCACACCCGGGGCGGCCACGGCGATGGGAACGCGGAGGTGCTGGCGGCGATGCGGGAGGAGATGGACCGCCAGAGCGAGCGGCAGGGAGCGAGGAGCGAGCGGGAGAGGGCGAGGAACGAGCGGGCCGCCGCGCGGCCGGAAAGGAGCGGGTGACGGGAATGGCGGGCTTCATCGAGGGACTGGCGCGGGACCTGCTGCTGGCGAGCGTGACGGTGGACCAGCTGCGGAACGCCGCCGTGGGCGACGTGATCGTGACGCACGCGGTGGCGCGGGACGTGGGGGTGCTGGGGACGCGGGGCGAGATCAGCCTGCGCTACACGGTGCGGAAGGCTCGGAAGCAGCGGGCGGTTTCGACACAGAGGGACGCAGAGGGAACGGAGGGGACACAGAGCCGGACACTCGCCACCACGGAGACACAGAGGCACGGAGAAGGCACGGAGAGGTCCTGAGAGGATAGGGCCGCTTGTCGGGAGGCCCTGCGCTTGCACGGATGGGACACAGAGCGCTGCGCGCGGGGATGCGTGCGGAGAGGACGCGGAGAAGCGGAAAGGAGGCACGGGTGGAACGGCGAGCGGACGAGGGAACGAGGGTGGAGCGGATCTTGCCGCCGGCTTGGTTGGTGCCGGCGCGGGTGGAGCGGGTGATCCTGCACTGGACGGCGGGGACGTACCGGGCGAGTGAGCTGGACCGACAGCACTACCACTTCATCCTGGAGGACGCGGTGGCGCTGGGGGACGGCGGCGACATCCGGGTGGTGCGCGGCCGCTACACCCCGGCGGACAACGAGCGGACCCCGGCGGGGATGTACGCCGCCCACTGCCGGGGAGCGAACAGCCGGAGCGTGGGGATCGCGGTGGCATGCATGCTGGGAGCGCTGCAGGGAGAGGGTCACGGCGACCATCCCCTGACGGAGCGGCTGTGGGAACGGCTGGCGCAGACGACGGCGGAGGTGTGCCGCCGCTACCGGGTGCCGGTGGGACCACGCACGGTGCTGCAGCATGGCGAGGTGGAGCGGCAGCTGGGGCTGCGTCAGGCCGGGAAGTGGGACATCACGGAGCTCTCCTTCGCGCGGGAGCTGACGCCCGAGGCGGTGTGTGATCAGTTCCGGCGGAAGGTGTGCTGGTACCTGGAGCGGATGGAGTGAGCGATGGCACGGACCTACACCGGCGAGGAGCGACGGAAGGCGCTGGAGCTCCTCGCCGCGTGCGGGGGGAACGTAAAGCGCGTGAGCCGGGAGACGGGAATCCCACGGGCCACGCTGACGGACTGGAAGAAGCACTCCCCCTCTGCATCGGATGGAACGGGAGTGACGAAGCGCGCGGGCAAAAAAGAGATCGGCGGGGTGACGGAGGGGGTGACGGAGGCGGGGGAAGCGGCTGGGGATGGTGAGGAGATCGGGGGCGGGGACGAGATCCTGGACGGGGAGCTGGCGCGGCGGCTGGGGGTGGTGGCGCGGGAGCTGCTGGCGGCGGTGCCGGGGAAGATCCAGCGGGCCTCGCTGATCCAGGTGATGACGGGGCTGGGGATCTGCATCGACAAGATGCGGCTGCTGCGGGGGGAGACGGCGGCGGGATGGGAAGCGGAGCTGGCGGGGGCACGGGATGAACTTGACGGCAGAATCGCTCTGCTCACTGAGCGACGAGGAGCGGCGGGCGTTCCTGGGGACGCTCTCGGACCGGGCGGCGGCGCTGCTGAAGTACCGGTGGAGCTTCTGGGCGCGGGAGACGCAGCTGGCCCCTGCGGGGGAGTGGCGGACCTGGCTGGTGCGGGCGGGCCGGGGGTTCGGGAAGACGCGGAGCGGCGCGGAGTGGGTGCGCGGTGAGGTGGAGGCGGCGAGGCGGGGCCGGCTGGCCTTGGTGGGGGCGACGGCGGCGGACGCGCGGGACGTGATGATCGAGGGGCCGAGCGGGGTGCTGGCGGTTGCCCCGCCCTGGTTCAGGCCGAAGTACGAGCCGTCGAAGCGGCGGGTGACCTGGCCGAACGGGGCGGTGGCCTCGGTGTTCAGCGCGGACGAGCCGGACCGGCTGCGGGGTCCGGAGCATGACGGCGCCTGGTGCGACGAGGTGGCGGCGTGGCGCTACCGGGAGGCGTGGGACAACCTGCAGTTCGGGATGCGGCGGGGACGGGACCCGCGGCAGGTGGTGACGACCACGCCCCGGCCGACGGCGCTGGTGCGGGAGCTGATCGCGGACCGGACGACGGCGGAGACGCGGGGGACGACCTACGACAACCGGGTGAACCTGGCGGAGGGGTTCTTCGACGGGATCATCCGGAAGTATGAGGGGACGCGGCTGGGCCGGCAGGAGCTGCTGGCGGAGCTGCTGGACGACAACCCGTACGCGCTCTGGAAGCGGGAGGGGATGATCGAGCGGTACCGGGTGCGGAGCGCTCCCACGCTGCGGCGGGTGGCGGTGGCGGTCGACCCGAGCGGGAGCAGCACGGGGGCGGAGTGCGGCATCGTGGCGGTGGGGCTGGGGACGGATGAGCGGGGCTACGTGCTGGAGGATGCGAGCCTGCAGGGGTCACCGGCGGAATGGGCGCGCGTGGCGGTGGCACTGTACCAGCGGCTGGGTGCGGACCGGCTGGTGGCGGAGAGCAACTTCGGCGGGGAGATGGTCGAGGCGCTGGTGCGGGGGGTGGACCGGAGCGTCAGCTACCGGGCGGTGACGGCGAGCCGAGGGAAGGTGGTGCGGGCGGAGCCGGTGGCGGCGCTGTACGAGCAGGGCCGGGTGAGCCACGTGGGGACATTCCCCCGGCTGGAGGACGAGCTTTGCGAGTGGGTGGCGGGGGAAGCCAGCCCGAACCGGCTGGATGCGCTGGTGTGGGGAGTGACGGAGCTGATGATCCGGGGGAAGGAGCTGGTGGTGTGGTGAAGCTAGAGTTTCATCAAGCGAAGGAGAGACATTGCTCCATATGAATGAAATGACCGGCCACCTGCGCACCGCAGTGCCATGTCCTTAACTAGGACGCGGCACAAAGCCACGATCGCGCAACACGTGGCATGGAAACGCTCAAGGCGGCGATCCAACGGGATATGCAGACCAATCTGCATGGGGTCCTTCGTCCAGTGTTCAGCAGAATGCAGATCACGGTAGTACGAAGGTTGCTTTCGATACGGAAACCAAACTGAATGCTCATGTCGGTAGTTAACTTCGTTTCGGATTCTGGATAACCATTGCCCACCATTGAGACCTTCCGAGCATAGAGCGTTTTTGATATCGTCCAACTTGAGAGACACCTGCTGATCCCAGTTTGGATAGGAGCCGGCTTGCAGAATCCTGCTACTCAAGTCGGCAATCTTGCTTGAGAATGTCCGCCAGAATGCCTCGTGAACGCCACTCCCAGTGGTATCACGATTGCAAGTTAACAGCTTCGCATTCGAGTCGAGGGTGCACACATAGAATCCCGCTGGGATGCTTGCCTGACCTCCGTTCTGACCGAACACGTCCGCAACCCTGTAAATGGACGCCGCAGTCACCGGGTCAAACTGAGAACAGCTGGTTCCTAACATGCGTAGAATAGCGTGCCCGGAATAGAAGGCAGAATAGTACGCCTGAATCACCAACCAAGCGGTCGATTTCGGCAAATCTACTGATAGCGAAACCAATTTCATGCTTTCAAAGCTGGAGCAAGCCATCCGAGTGCAATCGAATGCGATGCCAGCTAGCAATACCGAAGTGTCTGCCATGGACACACGGACGCAGGCTTGTGACAATGGCGAGTATATCTGGTATCCGCTACCGGACCGTAGCCACGACAGCATCCCCTCGTTGACCACTCCAGAAACATTGTTCAATCCAGGCAACCAAAACTGCCTTAAGACTTCGGCGGCAATGGACATGCGGCTCCCGGCAAGCTACAGCGTAAAGCTGCCCCGTAACGGGCGGAGAAGGGCAGCGTGAAGTGATTTGAAGCTATTACCTGGCGTGGTAAGCTGTGCTGGCCTTATCGGCCCGAAAGCTGGCTGGAGAACTTCAGAGAAATTGGAAGTAGTGTAATCCTTGCCGTGCTTGTCTTGAACGCGCTGGGCAACATCGGTAAAGAGCAGCATAGCCGCTCTGAATACTGTGGGATTTATGATTATTGACTTTGCGCCCTTTTCGTCTGCTGCCACTATAAAAGCTCGAATGTATGCACTGAGTGCCCGATAGATAGCGGGTGCTTCGTTGCCAGCGAACGCTGCTACTAATGGTTTCACTGCTGCGTTGAATGTGACCCGTGACAATTTGCCTCGGGTGCGTTCCGCTGGTGACAGCATCCCAAGTAACGGACTCTCATAGTCGTTATTAAACAAATCGTAGATTTCTCGGAGTAGTTGCTCCGTATCAGTCTCATACTCTGCCAGCTTTTTGATATCAAGTAGCAATTCATTCGGCACGGGACGCTGCTTTGTGTTTATGTCGATGAACAGTCGAGATTCATCCTTCCGGCTCAAGCCGTTGTAGATAACGACCGGCACTCGTAGCTCCGTCCTCGCTAGTGAGAACCCGTAGACTCTGTGTTGACCGTCAAGAATAAGAAAAGCGCGAGGTGATTGGCGAAACTGAAGGGTCTTGCCCCTACCTACTACCTCGAGTTCAGCTGCGGGTTGAGCGGAAAGGACTATTGAATTAGGAATCGTTCCGAGGCCCGTGTCGATGTACTCCGCAATCTGCTTCGCCCGGTCTTCGTCGAGCAGGCGCTGAAAGCCTTCATGTGGATCGTCGTACCGAGAGCTTACGAAGCAAGTTGCAGCAAGAATATTGCTGGGCATCGTCAGCGTGTAGAATCTGTGACGTCCTTGCGTTACGAAGCTTACGGAGTAGCGCAAGATGGGGTGCGTGTCTGTGACGGGCATAAGCGGGTCGTTAAGGAAAGCGGGGAATGAGCCCGCGGTCGATTGCTATCCGAGAGAATTAACTGACCTTCGACGGATCTCCTTCTGCCGCTCCCACGAGCAGTAAGCTTCCACCACCCCAGCAGTAGTCTTGGCATTAACCGACCGGCCGCGGCTCCATCCCGAGGTCTTCGAACTCTTCGGGTGGTCGCGCAGAAGTGACCAGGGTGTTGCTAGTCGTCCCACAGGTGGGGGGTTGACGGCCATTTTGCGGCGGTGAATACTCCAGCAAGCTTATGTTTGCTGGAGGGGCGATGAGCCGGCTGGAGCTGAAGAGCGTTCCATTCGAGGCGCGGGCGGCGGGGGACGGGGGCGAGTTCGAGGGGTATGCCTCGGTGTTCCACGTCATCGACGACTCGTGGACTAGCGACATCGTGGCGCCGGGGGCGTTCCGCGAGGGGCTCACGGAGTTCCTGGCGCGAGGTTTCGTCGGCGGCATCAACCACGACTGGGACTCCCCAATAGGCCGTCCGCTGCATGCCGAGGAGACGGAGACCGGCCTCTTCGTGCGGGCGAGCGTCTCCGACACGGCGCACGGCCGGGATGTGCGCACCCTGCTGAAGGACGGGGTGATCCGCTTCCTCTCCATCGGGTTCCGCGTGCTGGGCCGGGAGTACCTGGAGACCAGCGAGGCGGTGCAGGCGTGGTGGAAGAGCGCGGGCTACTCGCCCACCGCCGAGGATGTGACGCGCAGCCAGTTCGGGGCGCGGCTGGTGACGCGGGTGCAGCTCTTCGAGTTCAGCCCGGTGGCGGTGCCGGCGAACCGGCACGCCGCGATCACCGGGACGAAGGGCGGCGATGGCGGTCGCGAATCGCTGGCGGACCAAGCGGCGCGGGTGCTCTCGGAAGTTGAGGAGCTGGCGTCGCGCTTGGCGTCCGTGAAGGATCTCCGG
>JANPLG010000477.1:0-4511 GCA_031426395.1 Actinomycetes bacterium | reverse complement strand
CGGCATGCGCATGATGACCCTAGCGGACCGCAGCATCCTCAAGCAGTTCGACCGCAGCATCCTAAAGCAGCTCGACGGAGCATCCTTCCCCTTGAGTGGGAGCCTGGTGAGTTGGTCGCACGACTCCAGGGAGATTGCTTTAGCGGCTGGGTCGGTAGTTCGTCGGATAGACGCCGCCGATGGCAGGGTGCTGCACGAGTTCAAGATAGAGGAAGGGGTGACCCGTGCAGCCTTGCTTCGATGGTCCCCGAATGCTACCTGGATTCTCTGCCATGACCTGTGTGACGGCGGCTGGCCAGCCTCTACCCGCGTTTATGACGCAAAGACCGGGCGGAAAATGCGGCAGATCACCTGCGAAGGTGATGCGTTCATTTCCGAGTGGTCACCGGACGGAACGGCCATTCTTGTCGGTGCGAATGTGATCAAAGGGTATTGGAATCACGAAGGATTGGCCGCAATTGATGTCCGCTCCGGGCAGATGCGGGCGAGGTTTAACTCCGACCGGCGCCGCTCGTGGGTGGCCGCGAGGTGGACTGCGCATCCACCACGGGTGACCGCAGTGAGTGAGGACGGCGAGATCTGGGAGTGGGACGTCCCGTAGCGTCGTGCGTCCCCGTTACGCCATCGGTCCGGAACGGGCTTGTGTCCCTCGCCTGGCACACTCGCTGGATGGGACGACAGCAGGCTGACACAATCCCGAGTGTCGCCGGTTCGATCCCGGCTCTCGGCAAGCCATACAGGCACGAGTACGGCCTCCCCAGTACGGGTAGGCCGTTCTCATTTCACGTCATTCGATGAGGACCGAGCGGGTAGTCAAGCAAGTAGCGATCGAATGGCTTTTGGATCGATCGCGCGAGCCAAGCGTGCGAGAGTCAGCGGTCCGCCAGAAGGCAACTTGATGTCGATGTGGCCATCGGCCCTGATCTCATGGCCGTCGGCTGCCGGCCGGATCTCCCTTCGAACAGAAGTCCTTGAGCGAGACCCAGATCCGCCGTCAGTCTCCCTCTGGGAATGGCACATCCAGGCACGAATTCGGCCTCCCCAGGTGAGGGAGGCCGTTCATGAGTTGCAGCGCCAGAGCTCGTCAGTCTACTTACGCTTCAACTCCGAGAGTTGCTGCTTGAGCGTCGCCACCTCGGCCTGCAGACTCCGGAGGCTCTCGGCCATGCGTTGCGCCGTGAGGTCGCCGCCGATGATGGTGGTCTTGGCGTCCGCGTTCATCTCGACGGTCATACTCACCGCGTGGTCCGCACGGAGGACCACGTTCCGGTGGATGAGGGTGTTCAATTCGCTGCCCTTGCGGATGGCGTAGTGCACCTCGTACTCGCCCTGCGGGAGCTGGCTGAGGCTCCGTTGGCTGGGGTTCAGTTCTGCGGCGACCAGCGGTGGCGTGTCACCGGTCAGTGCGCCGCTGGAGCCGGCAGGGTAGACCTTGACGTAGATGGTGCCCTTGTAGACCGGGCGGGCATCGGAGATGACGATGCCGGGGTTGGGATAGTTGATCACCAGCGCCTGCTTGCGGTCGACTAACTGCGAGGCGGCCCGGGGTGTGCCGAGCCAGAGCAGCGTGAAGGCGACGAGCGCGACGGCGGGGAGGCGGATGCGCTTGAACATGGGACGGGCCTTTCTGCGGAGTGCCCTTCAGCGGCGGCAGAACCAGGGCCCAATCGGGGAGATTGAACGGCTGCCGGTCAGGTGCGTCCCCGTGCCGGGGGGGCGGCAACGGCGAGAACCTGACTCTGAAAGGCGGAGTTCGTCCCTGCCCTTGTGCCCGAACCCATCGAGGGTAAACCGGACTTCCAGATCGCTCCCTCGCCCCCTCGCTCCATCTCTCCCTCGCCTCTGACCGGTGCCGGGGTGACGACAAGCAGCGCGGTGCGTCATGGTTGGTTAGCTGCCCCCGTCTGGAGTTCCCCATGGCCCCTTCTTCGATTCGCCGCGTCGCCGTTTCTTCCGCACTCGCTGCCGCGCTCACCGGAGCGGCGTCCATCGCTTCCGTGCCGCAGGAGGGGTGGCCGCAGTGGCGTGGCCCGCGTGCCACCGGCGAGGCATTCGGCACCGAGCCGCCTCTCAAGTGGAGCGAGACGGAAGGGGTGAAGTGGAAGGTTAAGGTCCCGGGCCGCGGCACCGGCACGCCCATCGTCTGGAAGGACCGCATCTATCTTCAGACGGCCATCCCCACGGGCAAGAAGGGTCCGGGCGACGCAGCGCCACGGCCCGCCGGGGGTGGAGGCTTCGGCGGCGAGCCTGCGCCGAATGAGCTGTTCCAGTTCGCGCTCATCTGCCTCGACCGGGCAACCGGGAAGAGCCTGTGGCAGAAGGTCGCCCGCGAGGAACTGCCGCACGAGGGACACCACCGCGACCATGGCTTTGCTTCCTTCTCTCCGGTGACGGACGGCGCCCGGCTTTACCTCTCCTTCGGGTCACGCGGGGTCCACTGCTTCGACCTGGACGGCAACCTGAAGTGGTCCAAGGACCTGGGCCGCATGCGCACCCGCAACGGCTTCGGCGAGGGCAGTTCTCCCGCGCTGCATGGCGACACCGTGGTGGTGAACTGGGACCACGAGGGAGCGGACTTCATTGTCGCCCTGGACAAGGCCACGGGTGCGGAGCGCTGGCGCCAGCTTCGGGATGAGCCGACGACCTGGGCCACGCCGCTCATCGTGGAGCATGGCGGACGGGCGCAGGCGGTCGTCCCCGGCACCAACCGGGTGAAGAGCTACGACCTCGAAACCGGGAAGCTGGTCTGGGAGCACGCCGGCCTCACCACCAACGTGATCCCTTCCGCCGTCTCCTCCAACGGGATGGTCTACACCATGAGCGGCTTCCGTGGGAACCGCGCCCTGGCCATCCGCCTCGGGCGGGAGGGGGACCTCACGGGGACGGACGCCGTGGCATGGAGCATCGACCGCCTGACGCCGTACGTCCCATCGCCGCTGCTCTCCGGCGACCGGCTCTACCTCTTCTCCGGCAACACGAACGTGCTCTCGTGCTACGACGTGAAGACCGGCAACGCCCTCATCTCCGGAGAGCGCATTGAGGGGCTGGGCGGCGTCTATGCCTCCCCGGTCTCGGCCGCGGGGCGCGTTTACCTGGTCGGCCGAAACGGGGTGACCGTGGTGATCAAGGATGCCGCCAAGCTCGAGGTCCTGGCCACCAACACCCTCGCGGAACGGTTCGATGCGTCGCCGGCGGTGGTGGGCAAGGAGCTGTACCTGCGTGGGCAGGAGTACCTCTACTGCTTGACGGCTCCCTGACGTATCAGTTGCCTGGCCGAGACACAACCTCAAGCGGGGTGACGGCGCATCCACAATCGTGGAGAGGTAATGACACCCTGCACAGCAGACGGGGTGCGATGTCGGGCGCAGTGTGCCGAAGCTACTGCCATGGCATCCGAACTTGAAACAAATCCCTCGGCTCCGGGTGGACTGCCTGCTCACTGGCGGCGCGGTCGAACCATCGCGGCGCTGTGGATCGCGCTCCTCTGTGCCTTTGCGCTCTGGTGGCTTGCGCCCCATGCTCGAGCGGAGAACAGCGACAACTGGTGGCTCAAGGCCAGATTCCGCTTCCGGGAAGCGGTGCGGGCACCGCGGCTCGATCCGGAGATCGTGCTGGTAACGATCGACGACCGTACGGCGGAGCGGTGGTCGGACACGCCGATGATTGGCTGGGGTTCCCGCCTCGCGACAGCTATTGAGAAGTTGGATCGCTCCGGCGCGAAGGTGATCGCCCTCGACTGGACCCAGCCCGTATCGCTAGAGAAGTGGTTTCCTGGCAACGACCAGCGCCTGGCAGAGGCGATCCTTGCCAGCGGCAAGGTGGTGATGGTCAAGGAGCTGGTGCCGGTGCCGCCCGGTCGGCCTCGAGAGAAGGCCCATTGGCTCCTTCCGAACGACCTCATCCTGACGGCGCTGGCGTCATACCGCGATCTCGGCTATGCGGAGATTCACGTTGCGGACGCCAAGGGTGAGACTGAGGTCGCGGCGCTCACCCCAGCCCTGGAGAGTCCGGAGGGGGCTGAGCCCAGCTTTTCTGCACGCGTCGTTGAGCGGGCCGCTGGTGTGGATGCGGCACTGACCACTCGTGCGTGGGCGCTTCCGGGGCAACCCGCGGTACGCCTCCGCGAGAACCAGTCGTTTCTGGTCAACTACGCGCCCGGGACCGGTCGGGGCACCGCCTTTGAGCAGTTCTCCCTCTCCGATGTCGTCGAATCGTGGATCTCTGCTGACCGACGCGTCAAGGATAAGATCGTGATCCTTGGCGTTGGATACACCGGCTCCAACGACAACTCCAAGGATATCAACGCGAAGATCCTCCACCAACACGTGTTAAACCGATCCCGCTTAGTTTAGTGCACCAGAGCCTAGCAGCCTCCTACAGCCCAGCGGGTACAACTGGCACGCAATGCATTGCAGACATGATTGTCATTGCTTTCTTCTTTTTGTTGCGGCCCGGTGAACACACCGGGAACACACTTAACAACCATCCGTTCCGACTCCAAGACATCCAGA
>JANPLG010000476.1:0-2192 GCA_031426395.1 Actinomycetes bacterium | reverse complement strand
AGACGATGGACAACGACCTCAACCACACCGACTACACCTTCGGCTTCGATACGGCTGCGGGCGTGGCCCTGGATGCTGCGGACCGCCTCCTGGACACTGCGCGCAGCCACCGGCGTATCCTGGTCCTCGAAGTCATGGGGCGGCACGCGGGATGGGTCGCCCTCCATGTAGGGATCGCTGCGGGCGCGGACTGGATCACGCTTCCCGAGATTCCGCTCGACACGCAGGCGATGCTCTCCGCCCTGCGCCGCAAGCGGGAGCGCGGGAAGACCTGGGGCCTGGTGGTCGCTTCCGAAGGCACCGAGCTTCCCGCCTTGGACACGGATGACGTTCAGTTGGACGCCTTCGGGCACGCCAGCCTCTCCAAGCGCGCGGTGGGAGAATACCTCGCCACCGAGATCGAGCAGTCGCTGGGCGTCGAGACGCGTTCCGTCACGCTCGGCCACGTGCAGCGCGGCGGCACCCCCTCGCTCTTCGACCGCGTCCTCGGATCGCGGGTCGGGATCAAAGCCGCTGACCTGGTCAAGGAAGGCGACTGGGGCAAGATGGCCGCCATCCAGGGCACCGAAGTGGTCGGCGTCGATCTGGAACTGGCCGCAGGCACCCTCAAGACGGTTCCGGTGAAGTTCTGGGAAGAAGCTGTCTCCTTGATTAACAAGTAGGCCCGTTTCCTGTTTCTGGTTTCTGGGTTTCTGGTTCACCATCGGCACAAACCAGAAACCAGAAACCAGAAACAATCGACCAACGCACTGCGCAGTAAGCCAAGCAGCCCGTCAGCGAGCGGAACGCGCCTAACCGAAGGAGACCCTCCCAGTGTCCGTCCTCTGCCTAGGCGAGGCGCTCGTTGATTTCGTGGCGGACGAGGCGGGCGTGGGGCTGGCGGACTGCCCCGGCTTCCGGAAGGCCGCGGGCGGCGCGCCCGGCAACGTGGCCGTGGGGCTGGCCCGGCTGGGCGTTCCGTCCACCTTCCTCGGCAAGGTGGGAGAGGACCCGTTCGGCCATTTCCTGGAACAGACCTACCGGGAGGCGGGCGTCGACACCCGCTTCGTCCGCTTCGACCGCGCCGCGCGCACCGGACTGGCGTTCGTCGCCCTGAAGGCGGACGGCGACCGGGAGTTCGTCTTCTTCCGCAACCCCAGCGCGGATATGTTCCATCGCGCGGAAGATGTGCCGGACACCGCCTTCGCCGGCTGCCGGGCCTACCACTTCGGCTCCATCTCGCTCATCCAGGAGCCGAGCCGTGGCGCTACCCTGGACGCCCTTCGCCGTGCCCGTGAGCGCGGTGCCCTCATCACCTACGATCCCAACCTCCGTCCCGCCCTCTGGCCCGACATGGAGGGCGCGCGACGCGCGATCCTGGCGGCGCTGCCCCAGGCGGACGTGGTGAAGGTGAGCCAGGAAGAGGCCCTGTTTCTCTACGGCCCCGCCACCGCAGACGAGCACGCCATCCGCATCCTGCGCAGCGGTCCCCGCCTCGTCGCCATCACCTGCGGCGCGCGCGGAGCCTTCCTCGCGACCGTCGGCACGGCGGTGGAAGTCGAGGGGTTTGACGTGGAAGTCGTCGACACCACCGGTGCCGGGGACGGCTTCATGGCCGGCCTCATTGCTCAACTCCTGCAGCGCGGTGGCCTCCGCACCATGGACGCCGAGGAGCTGCGGGAGATCGGGCGTTACGCCAATGCCGTCGGGGCGCTCACCTGCACCCGCAAAGGTGCCATCCCCGCCCTCCCAACGGCAGCGGCGGTAGAAGAGTGCTTGGCCACCTGCATCCCGTAGCCAGCCACGGCGGGTATGAATCAGGTGATGGCTGCCTGGGAATCAATCTCTATGAGTGAAGAGTAGCGCACGCAATGGGCAGAGGCGCTCAAGGCACGGATCAGGGAAGCATTCCGCACCGTAAACTTAGGGGAAGGCGTTTCCTTGCGGGAAGCGGATGTAATCGATGGCTACGGCACCATGGATGAGTGTAAGCAGGCACGGCTCAAGGACGAACTCCATTACTGGTGGGATGTGAAGCTCGAAGATATCGAGCACAAGTAAGTGATTAGCGGGCTAGGAGCCTGTCCAAATAAAAGATGGTGACAAGCATGGATCTCCTGCTGCGGCGGTGAACCTGCCAGCATGGCGCACCATTTTCGCTCGTACACCCCTGATCAACCGTGTCTCCTGCCGGCCGCCCCCCAGGACTGGCT
>JANPLG010000475.1:0-12780 GCA_031426395.1 Actinomycetes bacterium | reverse complement strand
CAAGGAGATGGCCGGCACCTGGTCGCTTTGCTTGCAGGTGTTTATTCGGGCCGAAAGCGGGGAAAGTTCCCGACACCGCGGTGGCCGAGCAGCCAACCGGATCTCAGCGCCCGCCCTGCCTGTCAGTCCGGACGGAGCCGTTCACCGCGACCTCCTTCCCGCCCGCGCACTCCGCCGGTCCGGCACATGCTCAGGTGCTTGAAAGGCTGTGCTGGAACCGCCGGGAGATGCCCGCGTAGCCCGTGATTGCCGCTTGCCTGCGCCCCGGTTGCGCGTCCGTCTCCGCGAGGCGCACCGCGCTCTCCGGAGGGAGTACGCCGTGACGGATTCCCAGACGGCAGAACTCCCGCATCCCTTCGATCTCACGTTCACCCACATCGTAGTGGATGTGGTGGGTGAGGTAGCGGAGTGTCACGTCTTCTGGCAGGCCAAGCTCGGTCGCCCCCCGGGAAGCGAGAAGGGTGCGGCGCTTCATGCCCCATGCCTTGGACAGGTGCAGTGCGTGGGATAGCCGGGCGGGATCAAGGTTCTCAGGGACGGCCCATGCAGCGTAGACGAAGGGCAGTCCCGTCAGCCGGTCCCACTCTGTGCCGAGATCGTACCGCTCCCGGACGGGCAGCAGCCATTCCCCCGTCTCCAGCCGCTGATTGGCCTGCAGCGCCGGATTGCCGATGAGAAGGGCTGCGTCCGCTTCGCGCAGCATGGCGGGGAGGTCCGGTGGGAGCGTCACAAACTCCGGGTGGCGACCCCACGCCTCCGCGAAGAGCACGCGGGTGAGGGCTACGGCGCTACGACTGCTGGCGTCCAGCGCCACGCGCTCTATCTCATGGAGTGGCTTCTTGCAGTAGAGCACGATGCTGTCCACCGGGCCGTGAGAGACCACGCCCATTCCGGCCAGCATCCGAAGCTCCGGATAGGGCAGCACTCCCCCCACGGAAACAAGCGCCGCGTCGACCTCTCGATCCAACAGCGCACCGAGGAGTCGCGACGGCACGAGGGCCTGGACTTCCACGCCCTCCCCTACCAATAGCGCCGCGTCCGGTTCACGGAGGGCCGCCGCTAGCGGATCAGCATTGAGATAGGGAACCACTCCAACGCGCCAGGCCATTGCTTCTTCCTCGTTCAGAGTCCCTTGCGGGACCCAGGTGGTCTTCTGCGGGATTCTATCCGAGGATTAAGGCCAGCTTTCGCCAATCATAGGACGCACGGAGGACGTGGTCTCCAAGGCGCCACTCCGTTCGCGCAAAGCTGGTCATCAGATCAAAGGTCCACCGAGTGGTGGATGCATTTTGACGGTGGGAGAGCCGACTGGCTGGTGACCGTGGTGCGTCTTGCACTCCCCGCTTGGCAAACGTATCTGAAAAACACCTTAAGGAGGTGTTGCACTCATCAGCGTTGAACCGGAGCATCAACCCCTTGCCTGCTCCCTTGTCCGAGCGGTGCGCACTTGGGTCGCTACTCCGAAGAAGCGTCTAGATGAGTCACCGGCCGGCAACCTCTCCGACCAACTATCCCGATAATGATGGCTTCGCCGAAACCCCTGCGGTGGTCGTGCTTGCCCCAGGCACCCGACTATGGCGCTGGGGATCTCCTTCAGGAACATATGCGACAGACCCAGGCACCAGCCCGCAGGAGTGCGCCTTGCCGCCAAGCAACCCTGGGTCACCTCATCCTCAGACGGGTGAACCGGGTGAGCCGCCCGTGGAGTATGAGGTGGTGGTTCCCATTGAGCAGGTGCTCAAAGGCACTTGCGCACCCGCACCCGACTGGGGTCATCCTGGCGGGGGTATGCAGTACAAATTGTCGCACTCCTTCCATCAGCTCGAAGCTGAGGGTTTCCTCAGGAAGGTCTCCTGAAGGAACGGGCTTGCCGGGGTGGTCGTCAAAAAGGTTCGCACACGATAAGCTTCTGTTAAGGTAGGTCCCAGATGGCAGTATTGGATCGGGCAACACAACTCGAGCTTGTTCTTCCGAGCGAGTTTGCACCCCTCTGGAATGCATTGGAGCGAGTGCGAGCCGAAGGGGTGGATGTGCAAGTGGTTGGGGATGCACGCTGGTCGCCAACTCACCTGGAACTACTGTGGGACGTGGAGGGCCGCGCTGCGTGCACGCTCTATGTGAACGTGGACGACAGCGGTTACCACCTCCATGCGATCCTCTGGCGGGACAGGCAGGCGGTTGATCGCATGGATCGGCACCTGACGGGCGGAGATGTGTGGAACTTTGCCCCGGTAGTGGGCGATTTCCAGCGCTGGGCGACGCGGGAAGCCTGACGTCGGAGAAGGAGATCACCTTCGTCGGCGCTGCTACTTCCGTCTGGGTTGCCTGCCCCCAGTTACAGGCTCCCACCTGGTGCTGCCTTAAGGTCACGTCTCCAGGTAGGCAGGCGAGGTGAGCAGGCGTCGCTGCCTCAGCTTGCGGACGGGACGCCGAGTGCAGGCCGCGGAGGAAGAAGAAACTGGCGGCAGTTTACTCCAGGTTGGGCCGTCGCAGGCGGTGAGGTGCTCGGGAGTGACGACTCCGGAGCACCTCAAGCATCGCCGACCAACGATCCTTGCGCATGGGATCGCAGCCGCCGGAACTGGGTGCGCAGCCAGTCCCGATCCTCGCGGCGGCCGCGTAGCGCGGATTCCTGGGCCAGGATGAACTCCTGGAAGCGTCCCCGGTACTCCCCACCGTCGTAGGCCTTCTTCACGGCCTGCGCGGCGGCCCAGTTAGAGACCTGGAGCCTGACCACCACCTCCCGAACCCGCTCCTCGCCGGCGGTTTCCAGGTCGACCAGGGCCGGCGCATTCACAGCGGTCAGGGTGCCACAGAGGGCGCGTGGCAGATCCGGGCTGCCATCGGTGAATGCACCTTTCCACTCCGGCGGGGCGTTGTCCGGGCCAGCGTAGCACCAGATCTCGCCGGGCCGCGGGCGGTAGTAGCCGCCGTGCACCAGGTCCAGCTCAGCGGCGGTGCGGAGGAGCGTGCGCCACTCCTCCGCAGGCATCCGGACTAGGTCGATTTCCGGCTCAATCGTGTCGTCCGCCGCCACGGCTGCTCCCGCGCCTAGGAGAGTTCCGACAGTGGGCCAAGTCCCAAGACCGTGAGGAGGTCGAAGGGACGCCGGGCCAGGAAGGAGCGGACTTCCTCCGGGGTCACCGCCAGGTAGCGGTCGATGGCGGTATCCAGCGGGGTATATTCTTCCCGGTACTGCCAGTCGAACCCGACGTGAAAGAGCCGGCCGCGCGGAATCTCATCGTGCAGCACCAGGGCGCTGGCGACCTTCCGCTTGGCCCGCTCGATCTCGTCGTCGCGCAGACCCTCGTCCATCGCCTTAAGGAAGACGCCACGGGCCTTGTCGACCACCATCTGCGCCTTGTCCGGATCACATGAGGCGTAACCGAAGAAGGCGCCGCTGCCGTCCTCTTCGTCGTGCCCCAGGCTGATGGAGTCCGCAAGACCGGGCTCGATCAGTTCCCAGTAGAGCCGGCTCCCCTCTCCCCCGCCCAGGATGTCGCCGATGATCGAGGCGACGAATCGCTCGTCGCTCTGCGCGGAGACGCCGGGCGCCACGAAGGCGAGATGAGCGCGATGGATTTTCTCGTCTTTGATAACGCGGACCTGCGGGATCGGGGCGATCTCCGTCTTGGCGCGCGGGCTGTCCGTCGGCTTCCACCCGTGGCTGAGGCTCTTGACCCGGCTCAGCGCCTCGTCCCAATCGAAGTTCCCCGTGAGCGTGAGGACTAGGTTGTTGGGAGCGTAGCGCCGCTCCCAGTAGGAGTACATCTGGTCCCGCTGCAGAGCCGTGATCGACTCCGTGGTGCCGAGCACGGACTGTCCAAGCGGATGGCCTCGGAAGTAGGTGCTGCGGACCTCGTCGATAGCCGTGAACTGCGGTTTGTCCTTGTAGAGCGCGATCTCCTCGAGGATGACGTTCTTCTCCATGTCGAAGTCGTCCGTTCGCAGGGAGGGCCGCATCAGGTCGGTGAGGAGGTCGAGCAGTGGGGTCTGGTGCTCCGGCAGAACGGAGCCGTAGTAGACCGTGTACTCCTCGCTGGTGAAAGCGTTGTAGTCGGCACCCATCTCGTCGAAGACGCGGTTGACATCCTCGGCGGAGCGGTTCTCGTTGCCCTTGAAGAGCATGTGCTCCAGGAAGTGGCTGACCCCGCTGACATCGAGCGCCTCGTCCCGCGCGCCCGTCTTGACGAAGTAGCCGGCGGACAGGCTGAGCGCTTCCGGATTCTGCTCACCGATGACGGTGAGGCCGTTGTCGAGGACCTTCTGCACAAACCTCACGGGCTTACCTCAAGCTCCTTGGGACCCAGGGTCACCACGGTGAAATCGCGGGCGGGATGGCGGCGCAGGTGGTCGAGGATCGAGTCCGGGGTCACGCTCTCCACCGCGCGACGGATCTCGTCCATGGTGCGCATCCTGCCGAGCAGGAACTGGTCGCGGCCGATGGAGAGCGCTCGGGAGCGGGCGGCCTCGCTCTGCATCACCAGCGATGAGAGTAGTCCGGTGCGGGCGCGGGCCAACTCTTCCTCGGTGACCCCCTCCTCCAGCCGACGGATCTCCGCCAGGGTGACGTCCAATGTTTCCTGGCAACGCTCTGGGGTGGTCCCGGCATAGGCCAGGATGGCACCGGCACCCTTCACGTTCTGATGGAAGGCGCGAACCGTGTAGCAGAGGCCGCGCTTCTCCCGGACCTCGCTGAAGAGGCGGGAGGCCATGCCGCCGGAGAGGATCTCGACCCCCATCCGCATCGAGTAGTAGTCGGCATCGTCGAGCGTCACGGCAGGGTAGACGATGCCAATCTGCTCCTGGTTGGTGTCCTGCTGGAGGTGCAGGTAGCGGGTCCTGCCCGTGGTGTCCGGGGCAGGTGTGGGTGGCGCGGCCCCTTCCCAACCCCCGAAGAGCCGTTGGAGCGTCGCGTTTAGTGAACTCCAGTTGAAGCGGCCCGCAATCGCGAGGATGGCTCCGCCTGGGCGGTAACGGCTGTCATGGTCGGCCTGGACGATTTCGGGTGTTAGGGCGTTCAGTCCGTCCGCAGTGCCGAGCGCCGTCCGGCCGTAGCCGTTCCGGTAATAGGCGCTGCGCAGATGGACGAACATCTTCTCCGCCGGGCTGTCTTCCAGACGCTGGAGCTTCTGCAGCGCGAGGGCGCGCTCCGCAGGAAGCTGAGTCGCCGGAAGGTGAGGTCGCTGGATGATGTCCGCGTACAGTTCAAGGGCACGCTCCAGATCGTCGGCAAGCAGGGCGCCGCCGAAAGTGGAGTACTCCAGCTCCGCGCCGCCGCCCCGGTGCATCCCGAGGGCGTCCAGGGCGTTGGACAAAGTGCGCGCGTCGCGGTCACCGGCACCACGGTAGGAGAGGCCCTCCAGCACCGTTGCGGCACCCTCCTGGCCATCGGGATCCGTGACGGCACCGGCTGGAACGATGAACTGGAAAGCGGCTGATCGGACCGCGGGGAGATGCTCTGCCACAACGGTTAGCCCGTTGGCTAGGGTCAACTGGTAATGCACGCCCCGCAAATTGCTCTCCTTCGCCGGTAACGGTCCGGCCGCACGTCCGTACATTCTAACTCACACGGTAAGCTGCGTGAACCTCGATCCTCCGGAGTGCGCTTGGTAGGCGGATGGGACTGCCGGGACTGCCCTACACCGACTTCGCGTGTCTTGATCGGCCCAAGGCGCGCATCGGTCGGTCGACGAGGTGAAGCACGATGGCGGATACGGCCAATGAGGCGACCGCATAGAGCAGGATGTTCGTTGAGCGGGTGGCGCTAAAGAGGAATATCGCCACCGGGATGTGTAGTGCGTAAATCTCGTAGCTGAGGTCCCCGAGCCAATTCAGCAGACGGGTCAGCCGAGCATCAAGGTTCAACCCGTGCAACGCTCCGCCGAGTCCTATAACCGCGATCAGCGGTGGCGCCATCCTCGCAAGCCCATACCGCTCATCGCCCTGCCAGTGAATGAACATCGCGGCCGTGAACAGGAAGGCAGCCACCATGCACCAGGGTTTTCCTCGCCACCGATAGAGTTGCCATCCAAGGAGCCAGATCCAGAGCAGGGTCAGAGCCTCCACTCCGTAGGATGAGGTGTGAATGGAAACCCGGCCCGCCAGGTAGGGAAAGAGGGCGTAGGCAATGGCTGACACCACGAGTAAGGTGTTGACCCAGCGTTGCTCCATCCGGGCCAGCCACGGCGCCAGCAGGTAGAAGGCGAATTCCACCTGCACGGTCCACAGCGGTCCATTCGCGGGGAACCGAAGTGGCAGATAGGGGCCGAGCATCAAGAGAGTGGCTAGCCACTCCAACGGCAGGGGCGCGGGGATGACATCCATGCCGTCAAACACGCGTGAGCCGAGCACGAGAAAGGGAATCAACGACGCCAAGCAAGCGACGACGTAAACAGGGAAGATCCGAAACACCCGTCGTTTCAGGTAACCGCTCGTCTCACGCGCAAGCGAAGCGTGGATGGAAAAGCCGCTGATCAGCAGGAATCCCGCCACCCCTGGAAAGCCGCCAAGCGCAGTCAGGTATCTTGTAATCGGATGGGGTGCGTAAGACCCCATATGCTGCGCGAAAACCCCAGCACAGAAGGCGAAGCGCAAGAAGGCGAGCATTGCCCATTCGCTTGGAAGCACTGGCACGGAATACAATTGTTCTTTGCGCGGCCCGGTGGAAGTGGGTGTCGTCATTCGCTGAAGGCGTCCTGGCTGGTGCTAAATCCCTGACACCGCGCCGATCGCGGACGCGAAGGCGTAAGGGGCGTAAGCGGGCCCTATCCCGGGGTTGTCGTGGTGCGGGAGGCAAACGGTGTAATTCTCGGTTGCTTGCCTAATCAATAGCAAGTGAGAAGTCCGTCAGCGCTGCTAGCGAAGTGATGCACTGCTGCTGACACTCTGGCGAGTGTTGACCGTCCGGCAACTAAAGCCGAGCACATCCATCCATTGATGCAGCGCCGGCAGTGAAAAGGTTTGATGGGCGTTCGGTCGGCTGCCCGCCGATAATTCAGGTGTGGAACACACTCTCTCGATCAAGGCGCTCATTCAGCGCGAGCCGGACTGCCATGACCTGGCGCTCCCTGCCTACGCCACGCCCGGCTCGGTGGGAATGGACCTGCGCGCGGCCGTCACCGAGGACCGGGTCCTTCAGCCTGGGGAACGGGCGATGGTCTCGACCGGCATCCGGATTGCGCTGCCGGAGGGCTTCGAGGCTCAGGTGCGGCCCCGGAGCGGGCTGGCGATGCGGCACGGAATCGGGATGGTCAACGCGCCGGGGACCATCGACCCGGATTACCGTGGCGTGGTCAACGTGCTGCTGATCAATCTCGGGCAGGAACCGTTCACTCTGCGCCGGGGTGAGCGGATCGCGCAACTGGTGGTGGCACCGGTGACGCGCGTGAACTGGCTGGAAACCAGCGCCCTCCCCACCACCCATCGCGGCGAGGGCGGGTTCGGGCACAGCGGGGTGGAGTGATGCAGTCACCCCTCAGATGCGGGAGAGCAGGTAGGCGAAGTAGCCGGCCCCGAAGCCGTTGTCGATGTTCACCACGGTGACGCCGCTGGCGCAGGTGTTAAGCATCCCCAGCAGGGCCGCGATCCCGCCGAAACTGGCACCGTAGCCCACACTGGTCGGCACCGCGATGATCGGCTGCTCCACTAGGCCGCCGAGGACGCTGGGAAGCGCCGCTTCCATTCCCGCCACGACGACCAGAGCACGGGCGCCGTCCAGCACTTCCCTTGCTGCCAGCAGCCGGTGCAGGCCGGCGACACCACAGTCGTAGAGGCGCCGCACGGGCGCACCGAGGATTTCGAGCGTGACGGCTGCTTCTTCCGCGACGGGCTGGTCGGAGGTCCCGGCGGTCACCACCAGAATGTAGGGCGCGTCAGGGGCGTGCTCCGCGCGAGGGATGGTGCGGGCCTCGATGATGCGGGCTGGGCTGTGAAGCTGCGCATGCGGGAGCCGCTCCGCCACGGCGGCGTAGTGCTCTGGGGTGGCGCGGGTGCCCATCACCGCTCCGTGCCGCGCGTGGATTTGCTCCATGATGCCGGCCACCTGCTCCGGGCTTTTCCCGGCGCAGTACACCACCTCCGCCACGCCGGTGCGGAGCTTGCGGTGGTTGTCCACCCGCGCATATCCGAGGTCCTCATAGGGCGCCCACTTGAGCGCGGAGACCGCCTCATCGACCGAGAGGCCGCCGTCACGCACACGCTCCAGAATCTCCGCTACCTGGTCCACGCTTGGCTCTCCCGCTGGTTGATCGAATCGGCTGGCATTGAGACGCAGTATCCCATCCGCTTCCCGGTGAACGGTATCCTATCGACCGGCGTACCGCTGTCGATTTCGGTTCTGGGACACGCTTTCAACCACGGAGACACGGGGAAGGCACGGAGTTGTTGGAGAGGACCGCTTGCCGGCTGACCCTGCGGTCGCACGATAGCCGGTAGCGGGTCTCACCACGCACCCCGCAGAATCTTCGCAGGCCGACACGACTCTGGCGGTTAGTGGTACAGAAAACGCGTAAGGAGAGCCGATCCCCAGCGTTTCCCAGACTCCCTTCTCTGCGTTCTCCGCGCCTCTGCGGTTCAACTTCCCCCGTTACTCCACGGGCATACCGAATCTCAAAGCTCTCCCCGGAATGAGTGCCAGCATCGCTCCGAATTCGTCCTCCATCCTCACGACACGCTGCCCCGGCTGCGGCGGCGAGCTCTCCCCGGACGGTGACTTCTGCCCCCGCTGCGGGCTGGAGGTCCGGCAACCATGTCCGCAGTGTGCGGCTTCCGGCGGAGCCCGGCGTTGGCTTGCCACCTTTGGACAGCCTGGCGCTCCGTGGTGCGGTGAGTGCGGATCGCTCCTTTACGCGTGCGGGAACTGCGGCCGCTGGCTGACGCCGGACACGTCCCGGTGCCCCGACCCTCGCTGTCGCGGCGCAGTCGGACCGGTGACGGCGCAGCATACGGGGCGAACGGCAGACGCATTGGGAATCACCCCCGGATGGATCTGGCCGCAGCAGTGGGAACGCGGCCATCCTGGCTTCCTCGCGCCGAAGGTCGACGCGTGGAGCGGGACCGACGAGGTTCATGGAGCCGTGGTGGCGCATGGCCGCGTTTTCGTGTGGGTCGGCACCACACTACGGAGTCCGTTAGAAAGCGGGGGCATCTGGCGATGTCCGCTCGGTCCGGGAGTGACGCCTGCGCCGGGTCTCCTCCCGTGGGAGACGATGGCGGTGGCCGGCGCGCGGGCGGTGCTGGCCGCCAGGACCGGCTTCGTCGACGCTCATCTTCAGCACGCCGATGCCGCGATGCTGGTGCCTGGAACGCCGCTCATGCAGGCGGGGGCTCCCGACCGATGGCTGGGCTGGATTACGCCGGAGGGTGGAGTCCCCACCCTCTTTCACGCGCCGGTGACACGGATTGGCGATTTGAACCGGCCGGAACCGGTGGAAGTGCCGGTTGAAGCCGCCCCCCACCCTCGTGGTCGGTTGGCGCTGCGAGATGAACTGGCCTGCTGGCCGTCGGCGGATGGCCGTCTCTGGACGGTCGACCTGCGCCGTAGCGCTTCCTCCGCTGTCTCCGTTGCGACGTTGGAGGGAGCCGTGCTGGCGCTCCCATGGCTGGAGAGCGATGGCCCTCGGGCCGTGTGGGAGCTGCCGGGGAGGGTCACGCTGGCACTTGCGCCGCCCCAGAGCGGGCAACTCGGAGTGACGGCGGGAGTGGGCATGCCGCCGCTGCGAAGCGTCCACTCTCTCTTAGTTGCGGGGAAGCATTGGGTGACCGTGGTCGCGCAGCAACTGCTGACCTTCGACGGGGCGGCCAGGGAGCAGCTCTTTGAGGCGAGCCCGCCGGCAGGGACCCTCGTGCATTCCCTGATGGCACCCGCCGCCGACGGCACGCCCCGTCTGCTGACGCTCCACCGCGACGGCGGCCTTACCTCGCTCACGATGGTCCGGCCGCTTTCCGGCGCTCAGGAAACCCTCTGGCGAGAAGACCCGACGCCAGCTAACCTGGATGGCGGTGACCGCCCGCCACTTGAGCCACGGATGCTACTCGCGGACCGTGAGCGGCTCTACCTAGTCCATCGGAAGGGTCTGCTGGTCTTCAGTCAGGCGTGATGCCGCTCGGTTACCGTGATCAAGGGCGGGCCGGCACGGTGTCCCGCCGCTGATCCTCGTCAGACATCTCCGGCATCATCGGCGGCGGCTCCGAGATGGAGGTATCCGGCGCGCTTTCCACGGCGACAGTCGGCTCTGGCTCGGTGGCCAGTGCTTCCGTGGGGAGCAGGCTCGGTTCCGCCGTGATTGCGCCGGCACCGCGCCGCCTGGGGATGTGCGTGACCACTGGTGCGGGCATGCTCACTTCCGTGATTGAAGCAGCGATCTTGAGGACCGTCGTCCGGTCCAGGTTGGCGGTGTAGAGGCTGAAGCGCGTGGCCCCCTTCCGCCAGGTCACCGCGATGTTGGCAAACGGCTCCTTGCGGGCCATCAGAAGCGCCGATCCCCCGCTGGAACCGGCACCCAGGTCCGTCTCCATCGCGCCGCGGAAGTCGTCCGAAGCGCCGATTGACCCGTCCTGCTGGATCAGCTTGATGGCGTGAAGTCGACCGTCCTCGCCGCGCCGCAGCCAATGGAGGTCCACCCATCGGCCAGCCCGGGCGCGGGAGCGGACCAGCTCGTATCCCTCCGGCATCCACTCGGGGGAAAAGACCGGGAAGGAGACGGCGCGGGAGCGAATCCAGCCCTCATAGCGAGCGCCGAGCACCGGCTCCCTGGCAATCTCGCGGGGTGCCTTCGGCAGGATTGGGAGAGCGAGGGCGTGCGGGTCTACGTCTCCGTAGACCACCTGCGCGTTCGCCGGCAGCGGGAACTCGAAGGTCCCGGCGGGCAGCACGGTGTTGACCTGCAGGTCCTTCGCCGTCGTCTCGATGTGATTGGCCTCATCCCGGTACCAGGAGATCCGGTGGGGCAGGAACGTCTGCTGATCAATCCAGAGCTCGTACCGATCCGGCGGCGCGCCGACCGAAGGCTTGGCGGTGAACGCCAGGTGATAGCACTCGCGCTCTCCGATCTTCTCGGTGCCAAGCACCTGCGCATCGCGGTTCTGCCCAAGCTGGCGGATGATCTGGTCCAGGCTGACGTTGCCACCGTTGTTCCAGGTCACGCCGAACGGGAACGGCAGCGCATCGCCGCTTTCCCGGCGCGGGCGAACAATGACTAGAGGGCCCTTCCCCTTCCAATCGCCGCCCGGCAGGTAGTGGATGACGCGGTCGTCATAAACATAGGTCGACAGCGGGTAGTCCTGCTCTGTATCAAGCTGGAACTCACCTGGACGACGGAAGAACTGCGCCTGCTCAAAACTTCGTGGCTGGCCCTGGTAGACGCCGACACTCTCGAACCGGCACGAGTAGTTGTTCACCCGCAGCCATGACTGCTGCGCGCGGCGGGCAACCTCGCTGGCATTGATGCTGCGGGTGAAGGCGAAGCTGCAGACCAGCGCGGTGATGACGGCGGTTGCGGCAACTCCGGATAAGGCCAGCCGCATCGGCCGAGGCCCGAAGGCGGGAGCCGGGCGTGGCGCGAGGAAGCTCCGCACCCGGTCTGCGAGGCGTGGTTTGCCGGCCCGCTGTGCGTCCCGTCGGTGGCGCGCGAGGCGGACCTGCAGGTTGGCGGTGAAGTGCGCCGGAGCATCCAGATCGTCGCGCTGGTCCTCGCGCTGCAGCAGCACCGCAACAACCTGGATGCGCTCGAACTCTGAGCGGCACCGGCCGCAGGAATCCACGTGCCGCAGCACGGTCTCCCGCTCCCGCCCCACCAGTTCGTCATCCGCAAGCGCGCGGAGCCGAGGATCGGCATATCCGCACTTGTTCATGGCTCTTCCTCTCGCACCGGTCGCATCGTCTCCGGTCGCAACATGTCTTCCCGCATCAAACTAATCACCGCTCAGGCGGCCTCAACGTAGGGCCGCAGGGTGGTCGCCAGCTTCTGGGTGGCGTAATGCAGGCGGCTCCGCACGGTGCCGATGGGGCACCCAACAATCTGGGCAATCTCTTCGTAGTTCAACCCGTGGAGGTCTCGCAGCACCACCACCAGCCGGAGCTTGTACGGCAGGTCCTCAATCGCCTTTCGGACGCAGCTCTTCAGCTCGCCGGCCATCGCGGTCTGCTCCGGGTCGCTCTCCCGGTCCCAATCCTGATGCTGCTCGTCCAGCTCCGTGGTATCGAAGCGCCGTCGCCGCAGGTGGTGGGAGCAGACGTGCACCGCTATCCGGTAGATCCAGGTGCTGAACGCCGCCTCACCCCGGAAGCTGGGGAGCGTCTTATAGGCGGCGATGAAGACTTCCTGGGCCAGGTCGTCCGCTTCGCCGGAAGACGCGAGCCGGGTGACAAGGCTGTACACCCGGCGGCGGTGGCGCTCCACCAGCTCGTCGAAGGCGGATTCATCCCCCCGCTGAAAGCGGGCAACCAAGCGAGCGTCGTCCATGAAATGGCGGACCCTTTGAAACGGAAGCCAAGACCGCTGGGCATCCGGTTCTTTGGTGCCGGAACACCGAGGAAAGTTCAAAGGGAATTGTCGGCGGGGTGGGCACTTCGCTTGACGCGCGCCTCCGCCGAGCACTCACTACCCGCACCGATTGCGGATAGCTCCAGGGCTCGAAGGGTGTAGGGTAGGCTGCGGGCGCGGTCATTTCTTCCCCGTTTCCCGCAGCCCCCCTCCGAACCGTGCGTAAGGTTCTCCCTTACACGGCTCTCCATCGGACCTTCACCTGCCCGCGGGGGGCCGGCGCGTGCGCGCGGGC
>JANPLG010000474.1:0-3257 GCA_031426395.1 Actinomycetes bacterium | reverse complement strand
CGCTGATCTCGATGAAGGCCCAGCGCCCCAGTCCGCCGTGGTTGTTCACCGCCGGGACCCAGAGGCTGCGTGCCGTCGTGACTTTCTCCGCCTTCGCCTTGCCCTTCGCGCCGGTGACCTCCACAATCAGGTTCAGGAGGTTCGCACCGCCCTCCCCGTCGCCATGCTCCCGAGCGTGGGCATCCCGGATGCAGGCAATGAAGTCCGGGACGTACTGGTGCTCCTGGCCGTCCAGCGTGTAGGGGATGTTGAACCCCAGGTTGTGGTTCTTCACGTAACGCGCCACTTCGTCCATGCTCTCCAGCGCCTCGGCCATCTTCTGCTCCCAGGTGTCCGTGTCGCAGACCACGTGGGAGATGTGGCACCGCTCGGGGCAGGTCTCGTAGACATTGCGGCTGGTGTCGAAGTCCACGTACCGCGTGGAGCCGATGGCATCGTAGGGGCGGAGGATCGGCTTGAGGGTCTTCACGCCCTCCGTGCCGCTCGCGATGGCCTGATAGATCCGCTTCGCCGCCGTCTGGGCCGGCTCCGCGAAGAGCAGCAGTTGCGGGAAGGTCGCGTCCTTGCAGGTGAGGCATTCCTGCAGCCAGGTCCGCGCCAGGGGGAGCAACTGCGGGAAGAGCCACGGGCGCAGGTTCCCTTCGTCATCCCGGAAGTGGCGCTCCAGCAAGGTCCTGGCCAGGCAGAACTCCACTTCCTGGATGCGGCGCTCCTTCACCTCATCCAGCGTCATCGTGGTCGATTCCCCCACGATGGGCGCGTTCTCCGTGGAAGTCGGGATGTCCGCCGTGGTGAGCGCCAGATGATGATCCTCCGTGAAGGCGGCGGTCAGCCGGTCCGGCGGCAGCTCATAGCGGTATCCGATCAATCGAGGGAACGTGATCTGGCAGCCGATGCGGCTCTCCAGCGCCCGAACCCGCGTCACCGGCGGCGGCGGCGGCAAGGGACCCAATACGCCAGGCGTGGGGATGAACTTGAACGGGACGCCGTACACCTCCGCGTACTCCACCGGGAAGCTCTCGAACTCCACGGCGCGGCCATTGATCGTCACCCGCCGCAGTTCCGGTTCATAGCTGCGCCGCCGGAGGCCCCGACCCACGACCTGCTCGCAGAGCAACTGGGTTCCGAAGGCGCGCACCCCAAGGACATGGGTCACCGTGTTGGCGTCCCAGCCCTCGGTCAGCATGGAGACGGAGACCACGCAGCGAACGCCCTCGCCCAGCTTGCCCGTCTTCCCGACCGTGTTCATGACCTCCCGCAGCAGGTCCTCATCCGTCAGGTCGGAGGCATCCCGGCCGGGGAAGCGGCGGCGGTACTCTTCCTTGAACTCCTCAATCTCCCGCGCGACGATCTTCTTGAAGTCGTCGCTCATCGCCTCGCCGCTCTCCAGTTGCTGGCTGTCCACTAGGATGGTGGTGGGGCGGGGCGTCCACTGCCCGTTCACCACGTTGGAGAAGAGCGGGAGCTTGCCGGGAACCGGGATCAGCTTGCCGTCCGGCCCCGGCTTCTCGTATCCCGCGATGTGGTCGAAGATCAGCTTGCTGGTGTTCGTGTTGTTCGCCACCACAATGAAGACCGGGGGCGTGCTCGCGCCGGACTTGCCCGCCGGACTCTCCTGCCATTGAACGAAGGCCCGCTCGTAGTTGCCATAGAGCGCCTGGATGGCCCCCTCCAGCTTTCCGGGGAGCTGCGGGTCCGCCCCGTTCTTGCTCTCATCCTGGGTGCCCCGCCCCTTCTTGGGGAGGGCGTCCTTCACATGCTCGTAGATCACGCGGTAGACGGGTGAATCCCCCTGCATCGCGTTGTCGTTCACCGGCACGCGGGGGACCTTCACCACCCCGCTCTCAATGGCGTCAATCAGGGAGAAGTCGGAGACCACCCACGGAAAGAGGACTCCTTCGGTGATCCGTAGCCCTTCCGGGGTGAGCTTGCTGTAGCCGGAGCCGCGCAGGAAGAACGGAGTGGCGGAGAGGTCGTAGACCGTCTTGATCCCCAGCTTCTTCTGCACCGCCTCCAGCCCGGAGATCCAGATCCGAGCCTCCTCCGCGTTCCGCTCGGCCTCCTTGCGGTCATCCCCCGTCAGCTTCACCGGGGGAGCCTCGGGATCGGGGCGGCGGCGGTAGCAGTGGTGCGCCTCGTCATTGATGACGATGATCCCCTTCTTGGAACTGCCGAACTCCCGACACACCCGGTTCACCATCTGTGCCGGGGACTCCGTGAACGGGCTGGGACCATCGGTTTTGCCCTTGTTGAGAACCGCTCTCCCAACCGGTGCCACCTTCTGCTTGTCACGCAACATGAAGGCGTGGTAGTTCGTGATCACCACCTTCGCCTGGAGGAGGCTCTCCCGGAGGTCGTGCGGCACCAGGTCGAGGCTCTTGTAGTAGGTCTCGGTGTCGTTGGGAAGCAGCACACGGAGGCGGTCCCGGATGGTGATGCCGGGGGCCACGATCAGGAAGTGGTCGGAGTACCGCGCGTCCTGCGGGTTGGCCTGTTTGTTCAGGGTCTGCCAGGCGATGAGCATCGCCATGACCACCGTCTTGCCGCTGCCCGTGGCAAGCTTGAAGGCGACCCGGAAGAGAAGCGGATTCGCGTCGCCGCTGGCATCCTGGTGGAAGCGGCGGAGGTCGGCTTCAATCCAGTGATGCCCTTCCTTATGGGCCACCTCTGCCAGGTAGATGGCCGTCTCCAGCGCCTCGATCTGACAGAAGAAAAGGCGGCGGTGCCGCCCCGGCGCGGTCCAGTGCTCCAGCAGCTTGCGGGTGGTGGGCGTGACCCCTGCGTGCCCTCGCTGACGCCAGAGGCCCACGCGCTCCCGCACCCGGTTGATGAACTCGTTCTCCTCCACCCGTTCCGGGTCGCCCTCAAGGTCCGTGACCAGCGCCAGTTGGGCGCTCTTCACGTTCGACTTGGGACGGGGGATCGGGATGAAGTAGCTGCTCTTCCGCCGCTCCTCAACGATGGTGTCCGTGATCCCCTCCCCCTCGAAGCGGTAGTGGCGGCACGGCTCCTCGAAAGGGGAGTTGATGATCGGGTTCTCGATAACAACGGGGGGCATGGGAACGGCAGGGGTGGCGAACTGCATTGCGCCAGCTTTCTAACCCTGCAATTAACTTTGCTAGGAGCCTGTCCAAATAAAAGATGGTGACAAGCATGGATCTCCTGCTGCGGCGGTGAACCTGCCAGCATGGCGCACCATTTTCGCTCGTACACCCCTGATCAACCGTGTCTCCTGCCGGCCGCCCCCCAGGACTGGC
>JANPLG010000473.1:0-5379 GCA_031426395.1 Actinomycetes bacterium | reverse complement strand
CCACCGCCAGGTAGCTGGCCTCCTCTGCCGTGGCGAAGCCCCCGCCGATCTCCAGACTTCGCGCGTCCCGCTTGCGCTCCGCCGCTTCCTGTGCTTCCTGCTCCTGGCGGGCCTCCCGTTGCTCCCGCGTCTCCTTGACGCCCTTCTGCTTCGGGGCCGCCTGGAACGAACTGCGGGCGCTGGCGTTGAAGCCGACGATCTCCCCGTCCAGCAGCACTGCGACCACCCGCCCGGGCTTCTTCTTGAGGTCGTTGAGGCGCCCGGCGGCTTTGGGTGCCAGCTCCACGCGCACCGCCATCAGGGCACCGCCCACCGCCGGCTTGGCGCTGCCCGGCTCAATGTCCGCTGTGGTCGCCAGCAACGGGCACCGTTCCAGGAACTCCGCCAGCGGGATGGGGCGGACCGAGCGGGAATCCCGCACGCGGTAGTAGCTGCGGTCGGGCACTTGCACTGTTTCCAGCGTGTAGCGGGCATTGCTGTCGTAGCCGGTGCGAACGTCCTCCAGGTGGCGTAGCTCCAGCCGTCCGGGCCGGATGAACTGCCGGACCTGGCTCTCCGTGAGGGTGTTGCCCCCCGGTGCCTTTACCACGATGTTGTCCGCCGCTCCCGCCGTCACCGTTCCGCCCTTGGCTGAACCCAGAATCGGGAGCCGCGCCTTCAGCACCGACTCCACGCTCTGCAAATCCTGCGGTCGAAGGCGGACACCGGCGGAGCCGTCCACGGCGAGCTTGAGCTGCTGGATGAAATCCTTCTGGGCCACTGCCGCAGTGATCGTGGTGAGGCAGAGCAGGCCGGCCCACAAGGCGGCCTTAACTGCGGCACGGGTGCGCGGCGTGGCCGTATGCAGTGGGAGCGACAGCAGGTTGTGCGACGGGAAGGGCCAGCTCATGAGAGGATTCGCCTTGGAGACGCATGTAGGTTCACGACCGATTCCTTCGCGGGAACCGGTGAAGGGACCTCCCCGCCTGGCTCAAAGCCCCGAGGACGACTCATGTCACGCGAAGAAGCACAGGCCTTGCTGCACGAATACACGCAGGGGGAGAGCCTGCGCCGGCACGGCTACGCGGTCGAGGCCTCCATGCGGGCCTATGCGCGCCTCCTGGGCGAGGACGAGGAGCGATGGGGGCTGGTCGGGTTGCTCCACGACTTCGACTACGAGCGCTTCCCGGAGCCGCCGGAGCACACGCAGAAGGGCGCGGAGATTCTGCGCGCTCGCGGCGTGGACGAGGAAGTGATCGAGGCGATCCTCTCTCACGCGGAGTGGAACGAGATCCCGCGTGACACGCCGCTCAAGAAGGCGCTCTTCGCCGTGGATGAGCTGAGCGGCTTCATTACGGCGGTGGCTTACGTGCGTCCCAGCCGCTCCCTGGCGGAGGTGGACATGAACTCAGTCCGGAAGAAGATGAAGGACAAGGCTTTCGCGCGGGCCGTACGCCGGGAGGACATCATCGACGGCGCGGCGCTGTTAGGCGTGACGGTGGAAGAGCACATTGCCACCTGTCTGGCCGCGCTTCAGGGAATTCACGTAGAACTCGACCTCTGAGGCGCTCGGCCTCGTTTTGGACACCCCATGACTTCCATCGACATCGCCCTGGTATCCCTGGCCGCGCTTCAGGTTGTCGCGCTGGGTGGCATGATCGCCGCCGCCGTCATGATCCGAGAGCGGGTGCAGGACGGCGCCCAGCAGGCTGGGCCGGCCCTACGGAAGGCGCTCGCCATCAGCGGCATGGCCCGCGCCATGGCCGACCGCTCCCAGCGTGACGGCGCGGCCCTGGTGGGCCGGGTGGCCGGGGTTGCGGCGAAGGTCGGCGACCGCGTCGCCACCACCGTCCGGCTGGCGCGCGAGGTGAAGGAGCAGTTCCCCAGGACGCGCGCCTCGGTAAACGAGGTGACGGACCAGGGAGAGCAGCTGGCCCGCCAGGCCGGCGAGGCGCGCACCATGGCGGAGCGCCTCGGCCGCATCGGCGCTGCGGCCCGCGCCGCCGCGAAAGCCGCCCGCAGCGACGCGGAATCCCCCAGGTAACAATTACTTCTCTACCTCGCCGCGCTCTACTTCTTACCCGCCTCTGCCTTGGCCAGCACGGCTTTGATGGCCGCCTCAAGCTGCGGGTCCCGCCCTTGCTGGCTGGCGATGGGGTCGTACGGAACCAGGATGTCGGGCTGACGGCCGCGGGTGTCCAGGTCCTCGCCGGCGGCGGAGTAGACGCCGGTGGCGGGCATCCGGATGGTGCCGCCGTCCATGAAGCGCCAACTCGCGGTGGCGATCACCGCCCCCGCCGTGGGCGTGCCGACCACCGGCCCGATGCCGAGGGCGCGGAAGCCTTCCGCCATCATCTCGCTGTTGCTGGCGGAATCATGGTTGATCAGCAGGGCCGCCGGCTTGCCCCAGAGGTAGTCCCCGAACCAATCGATCATTACCTGGCGGCCGAGGGTGCGCGGCTGGAAATAGACATACGGCTTCTTCCGCAGGATGTCCAGTAGGTTGTGGGCGATGTTCCCGCCGCCGTTGTAGCGGACATCCACCAGGAGGGCCTCCTTGCCGGTCGCCTCCCCCACGAATTCGTCCTTGAAGCGGAGTTCCGCCGGGGTGTTCATCTCGCGGACGTGGAGGTAGGCCACCTTGCCGCCGGAGAGCTGGGCCACCTGCCGCCGCCGCGCCTCCACCCACTCCTCGTAGCGCAGGTCATCGCCCGCCTCCTGGGTGATCGGCTTGATGGCGACCTGCCGAGCGCCGTCCATGGAGGGCGTGCTGTTGACAGAGAGCACCACCTTCTTCCCCACCTTCCGGTCGAGCAGCATGTCGAGCGGGTGCTCCGCGTCGATCAGCCGCCCGTCGACCGCGAGAATGTAGTCTCCCACGTTCAGGCGGCTCCACTTGTTCTCAGCGGGGCTGTTCTCCGTCACGCGTCCCACGCGGATGCGGCCTTCCCGGTCCAGCACGGCCCAGTCCGGCTCGATGCCCAGGTAGCCCGTGGCGCTGGGAGTGTCCGCCGTGTAGTCCGTGGTGCCCGCCGTGGCCCCCAGGTGGCTGCCGCGCAGCTCCTGGACCATCTCCGCCATCATGTCGTAGAAGTCGTCCTTGTAGGGGACGTAGGGGAGGAGCGCCTCGTACTTGGTGCGGACCGCCTTCCAGTCGACGCTGTTCAGCTTGTCGCTGTAGAAGTAGCGGTCCATGAGCCACCACGCCTCGCTGAAGACCTGGCGATTCTCCTCCTGCGCGTTGATGGTGAGGGTGGCGGTGAAGGGGCTGGCCCGCCGCTCCCGCGTGGGGAGGAAGAGGCTATTGATCTGCCCGGCCGCCAGGAAGAAGATCGCGCGTCCATCCGACGTCACTTCCACTCCGCCCGCGCCCTCCACAAGCGGCGTTGGGGTAGCGTCCCGCGCGTTGGGTGGGAGCGTGCCGATGCCGGTGGCCGTATCCACAATGAAAAGCCGCCCCCCGCCCGCGAGAATGGCGTCGCTGATTCCCCCCGCCGCCGTGAGGCGCTTCAGGTGCCGCTCAATACCGTCGAAGTTGAGGGTGACGGTGGGAGGGCCGCTGGGACCCGGTCCGGGCTGCCCCGGCTGATCGAGACGCTCCAGGGCGTCCTCGTCGAAGGTCGGCCGCTCTTCGTCCGTGAAGTCGAGGGCATAGAGGTTGCTGGCGTCCACGGCCACGCCCGTGAAGTAGATGAGCTTGCCATCAGGTGACCAGCGCGGGGTGCCTGCCTCGCGGAAGAAGCGGGTGACCTTCTTTGGCTGGCTGTCCGCCAGGGAGGCCACGTAGACCGCCTTGTCCAGTTGCGCTCCCACCTGCGCGAAGGCGAGCCACTTGCTGTCGGGAGACCAGCTGAACTCCGGGCTGTAGCCGCGGCTCACGTCAAGGAAAGAGCCGGCGATGGTCGCCACGGGAGCGCCGCCGGTGATCGGCACCACCGCCAGGGCACGCTCCCCGCGATGGAACGCCACCAGCTTGCCGTCTGGAGAGACCAGGGGCGAAGTCTCGTCCTCCGGCGTCTCCACATTGGGTCCCAGCAGGGGCTTCTCGTTCTGGCCCGTGATCTCCACCGTGCGCAGGTCCTTCTGCCCGTTCACGTCCGTGACGAAGAGGACCGACTTGCTGTCCGGCATCCAGGTCACGTGGCTCTCTCGGCTGCTGCGGGTGATCAGCGGGCGGGCCTGCCCTCCGGTGGCCGGCATCACGAAGAGGTCGCCGCGGAGGATGAGCGCGATCTTCTTGCCGTCCGGGCTGACCGTGTACTCCGTGGGATTGGAGCTGGCGGTCCGCTCCACCGTGGTGTTGCGGCGGTCGTCCGGACGGGCCTCGATTGCCACCGGGGCGCTTCTCCCGCTCTTGAGGTCGAGTAGCCAGATCTGGCTGCCGTACTCGTAGGCGATCTTCTCGGCTTTCGGCGCGTAGCTAGGGATGCGGACGCCGTCCGCCTCATGGAAGGTGAGCTGCTTCTGCGCGCCGCCCGCCAGATCCATGCTCCAGAGGTTCACCTGCGGCGAGCCCGAGGCACCCTTACGGTCCGAGACGTAGTAGAGGCGCTTGCCGTCCCTGCTGAAGAGGGGGGCGAAGTCGTTGCCGAGGTTGGTGGTGATCCGCTTCGGCTCCGAGACGGGCGCCGTGAAGCGGGCGAGCCAGATGTCGGCGTTCTGGCTTCCCTCGTAGCCGCGGCGTCGCCACGCTCCCGGGGAGGCGTTGTGGTTGTAGGCAATCCACTGCCCGTCCGGCGAGACGTTGCCGTAGAACTCCCGCTCGAAGAGGTCCCAGGTGAGGCGGACCGGCTCTCCGCCGGAAGCAGGCATGCGGTACAGGTCCATGCTGCCGTAGGCGGTGCCGTAGAAGAGGATCCACTTGCCGTCCGGGCTGAAGCTGGCGGGGGCCTCGCTTGCGCTGTGGTAGGTCATCCGCCGGGGCGTGCCGCCGTCTGCGGAGATCAGGAAGAGGTCGTTGTTGCCGTACCGATTGCTGGAAAAGAGCACCGACTTCCCATCCGGGCTCCAGACCGGCTGGATGTCCCGCGCCAGGTGCGACGTGAGCCGCTCCGCCCGCCCACCGGAAGCGGGGACGGTCCAGAGGTCGCCCTGGTAGCCGAACGCCAGCGTCTTGCCGTCCGGCGAGAGGGCGGGGTAGCGCGTGCGCTTGATCCCCTCGCCATCGGCGGAGCCATTACGCGCGGCGGCCACGGCGCAGCCGGCCAGGAGAATCATCAGGAGGGGACGGAACTTCATCGTGTTTCCCAGGAAAGGCCCTGCTAGGAGCCTGTCCAAATAAAAGATGGTGACAAGCATGGATCTCCTGCTGCGGCGGTGAACCTGCCAGCATGGCGCACCATTTTCGCTCGTACACCCCTGATCAACCGTGTCTCCTGCCGGCCGCCCCCCAGGACTGGC
>JANPLG010000472.1:0-3734 GCA_031426395.1 Actinomycetes bacterium | reverse complement strand
CACCTTCAGCCAGGACGGGCTGACGTAGGTGTTCCGTCCGTCCGGTGCGCATTCCCAGGCCCCGAACTCGATGGATTCTCCGATGGCACGGTACATCCGCTCGCTCTGGTCCAACTTCTCCTTGGTCAACCTCTCGAGTTGGGCGTGCAAAGCCCGCAGGTCGCCCTCGACCCGCAGGCGTTCGCTGACCTCGCGCTCCAGTTCCTCGGGACTGCGCATCGCCAGGGCCTTGGGGATGACCGGAACGAGCGCAAACACCGTCAAACATGACACCACCGCCGTCAGTGCTTTCACCAGCCCGGACAGGCGGTACACCGGGGTGTAGAACATGACCACATCGAGGAAGTGGGTGAACCCGCAGGTGATGATGAAGGCGAAGAAGAGGAAGAGGATCCCCCGGAACGGCACGTCCTTGCGGCGTACGGCGATGACCAGCAGCACCAACGCGATGGTGAGGTAGGCGAGCCAGATCAGGGCGTCCGAGGCGTTGTGAAGCGCGACCAGCCCCGGCGTCCAGTCGCCGCACACCCGGCGTGGCACGAAGCCCGAAGAGTCGAAGAGTCGTGTGAAGAATTCAAACATTCACTGTCTTAGCCTCTGTACCGCTGGTGCAAGGTGCGCTTCGTTCACGCCCTCGGTATCGCCCGAGGCGGAAGGTCGGCCGGCGGGCGAAGCTGTCACCCTCGCGCAGCCACCGCGGAACTCGCCGAGGCGGAAGCGTACTCTCCAAGATTGCGTGAGCCAAGCTTAAGGGCCATCGGGTATCAACCGATGCAAGCTTGATTGTACCAGCGTGAATAGGCTCAAGGTCGCGGGCACAATCCGGATCGATCTTGACCGGGCTCTGCAAGCAAGCGTGACGCAGTTATAGCGCGACGAGCTATTAGAGTCGCCGGACTATGATTGGGCGGTGCGTCTGGCGGCCCTACCCTACCCTTTGAGTTTCGGGAATGACTGGCGCATCGTCTTCGGCGATATCTGGCCCAGTTGAAGCCGGAAGTCCGTTGACGCCCATTTCGCGACGGGCTACCGTCTACGCATGAGCCTTCCGGTCCGACGAGAATCACCTTTCCTGCCCCAAATGGTGGCGCACTTAGGTGCGTCGCTCAAGGCGGCGATGACCTGGGCGACGGGTGGGAGCTGCGGAATGGGCGCGTGGCGGTGGCGCTCTATCAGCGGCTGGGGGCGGACCGACTGGTGGCGGAGAGCAACTTCGGCGGGGAAATGGTGGAGGCGCTGGTGCGGGGGGACCGTAACGTCAGCTACCGGGCGGTGACGGCGAGCTGGGGCAAGGTGGTGCGGGCGAAACCGGTCGGGGCGCTGTACGAGCAGGGGCGGGTGAGCCACGTGGGGCCCCAGCGCGGTCCAGGCGCTAGGGCTCTTCCCGTTTCTGGGGAGCAGGGCTAGTCGCCCCTACTCCTCCCGCGTCCCATTGCCCTAGAAAGGCCGTTCCACGGAAGAACCGGTTTCGCATCTGCGTGCCGAGAGAAGGCTTCCGCGCGCCCGGAAGCGAACCTGTGCGAAACTCGCGCCCTTCGCCGGACAGTGATCTGATGGCTTCCCTCCCGCACCTTCGCTCCCTTGCCATCCTCGCTCTGCCGTTGTCGCTCGTATCCGTGAGCGGCAAAACCGCAGAGGAGCCGACTCCTCTTCGGATCGCCGTTTACGATGACCGGGGTGCGAGCGGCGCGGCCAAAGAGACGCTTATCCAACTGCTCCAGTCGACTCCGGGTATCCAGGCTCAGCGGCTGAAGGTGGCAGATATCATTGCGGGAAGGCTGCGCGAATTCGATGTTGTGATCCATCCTGGCGGTAGCGGCGGAGGCCAGGGGCGGGCCCTCGGGGAAGAGGGCCGGAAGCAGGTGCGCTCATTCGTGGAGGGCGGCGGCGGCTTCGTGGGGATCTGCGCGGGTGCCTACCTGGCAAGTCGGGACTATCCCTGGTCGCTGAACATCCTCGACGCGAAGGTGCTGGACAAGGCCCATTGGGCGCGGGGCAGCGGCGAGGTCGAGCTGGCGGTCACCGGACGCGGGAAGCAACTCCTGGGCCTGGACATGGATCGTCGCCCATTTCAGTACTTCCAGGGACCCCTCCTCGCACCCGCAGGTGATCCCGAGCTTGACGACTACGAGCCGCTGGCCACCTTCGCCACGGAGATCGCGGAGAAGGGTGCCCCGAAGGGCGTGATGATCGGGACCACCGCTGCCGCAGCCGGCCGCTTTGGCAAGGGGCGCGTGCTCTGCTTCAGCCCCCACCCGGAGAAGTCGAAAGAGAACCATCCCCTGCTCCTGAAGGGGCTTCGTTGGGTAGCGGAACGGCCCCGCTGAGCGGAGAGGCGGTGAGATCAGAAGCCATGCGAAGTCGCGCTCCTCTCCTTCTGGGCACCCTGGCCGCCACTGGCGTTTGCGCTTTGGGGATCCCCGCGTTCACCCAGGGCGTCCCCGCCCCCGAAGCGCCCGTGCGGCAGGTTCAGGTCACGGTCCGCGTGCTGGACGCCGCCGACCGCTCCCCATTGCCCAGTAGGATCACCCTCCTCGACAGCACCGGGCAGTTGGCGGCGATCCAGGCTGAGCGCAGCGTCGGACGTGCCGTGCGCAGGGGCGTGATCTATACCTCGGATGGGCTGGCGACCTTCACTGCGCCCGTCGGGAAGTACACGCTCCATGCCACCCGGGGGATGGAGTACGGCCTGGGGACCCGAGAACTGGTCCTGGATGCCGCGCCCCAGCAGGTCGAGTTGCGGCTGCGGCGGGAAGTCGATACCCGGGGCTACGTGAGCTGTGATCCGCACATCCACACCCTCACCCACAGCGGCCACGGAGACGCCACCGTGGAGGAGCGCGTCGCCACCATCGCCGGAGAGGGGATCGAGCTGGCGATTGCGACAGACCACAACCACCACCTCGATCTGGGACCGGCGGCCCGGCAGACCGGCAGTGCGCCCTTCTTCACCCCGGTGATCGGGAATGAAATCACCACCAATGCGGGCCACTTCAACGCCTTCCCGGTCAAGCCCGGCAGCGCCGTCCCGGACCATCGTTCCACCGACTGGGCCACCCTGCTTGCCCGCGCACGCGCAGTGCCCGGAACGCGAGTGGTGATGCTGAACCACCCCAGCAACGATCACAGCAACTTCATCCCCACGGACCCGAAGCGCTTTCATCCCGGCAGCGGGGAGAGCCTCGAGGGACGGGATTGGGCCTTCGATGGCATGGAAGTCGTCACCTCAGCGGCGCTTCAATCGGACTGGATGAAGCCGTACCGGGACTGGTTCGCCCTCCTGAACCGCGGCTTGCGGATCAGCGGCATGGGTTCCAGCGACAGCCATGAGGTCAACCGCTTCATCCTGGGGCAGGGTCGGACCTACATCGCCGCACCGGAGACGCCTGCGGATCAGGTGGACGTTGATGCCGCGTGCGACAGCAACTTGGCCGGCAAGGTGCTGGTCAGCATGGGGCTCTTCACGGAAATGTGGGTCGAGGGTCGCGGCCCCGGGGAGCTCGTCGCGAAGCCGTCTGACCAATTGACGGTCAGGGTGCGGGTGCAAGGTCCGCGCTGGATCGAGGCGGATCGGCTGGAGATCTTCGCCAATGGCCAGCGCATCGTAACCCGTCCGATTGCCTCGGAGCAGTCCGGAGAGAGAGGCAAAGGCAAGGTCGTGAAAGCCGACCTTACACTGCGCATTCCACGCCCCTCCCATGACGTCTGGCTGGTCGCCATCGCCAGCGGTCCCG
>JANPLG010000471.1:0-4256 GCA_031426395.1 Actinomycetes bacterium | reverse complement strand
GTCCGTGCGAGGAGTCGGCCACCAAGTCGGTCGCCTGACATCCTGGCTCCCTCCGCGTCACTGTCTGCATCCAAAGATGCCTGAGCTACCTGAAGTTGAGATTCACGCACGCAACCTGCGGGATTGGCTAAGCGGTAGAACGATCCGGTCTGCGGAGGTGCTTGACGCGAGACTGGGTGATGACTTGGCTGAGCGGCTTGCAGTAGCCGTGGTTGGTCATTCAGTCGAGGGCGTGCGAAGGGTTGCGAAGTACCTCTTCATCGACCTTGAGGGTGGGCACACGATGGTGGCCCACCTGCGGATGACGGGGCGGTTCGTGCGAGACGTTTACCTTCCAATCACACTGCCTAAGGCTACGCGGCTGGCGATTGTAATCCACACGGGAGAACGGGTTCGATTCGAGGACTCACGGCGCTTCGGGCGCATCTGGGTGGTGCTGACGTCCGAAGCGATGCGTCTGCCTGAACTGGCTCACCTCGGTCCAGATGCTCTGCTGGACCCGATCACGCCGGAAAGGTTGGCGGAGGCTGCAGGTCGCACGCGGCGGCCGATCAAGGTGCTGCTGATGGACCAGACGCTACTGGGCGGACTGGGCAACATCTGTGTGATCGAGCTTCTCTTCCGGGCAGGGATCGCGCCGGATACGCCGTCCAATGCGCTGACCGAACGGCATCTCCAGGCGCTGGCCCAGGACATCCCGGTCTATCTCCAGTGGGCCATCGACGCGCAGAGCCGGCGCGAACTGATCTACCTGGGCGAGAAGGGAGCCGAGAATGTCTTCCCGATCTACCGCCGCGCGGGCGAGCCATGCCCTAGGTGCTCGACTCCCATTCGATACGGAGCCGTGGCGGGACGGGGCACGTACTGGTGCCCGGAGTGCCAGAAGGCGAGCGGGTGACCGGTCAGTCAATTTCGAATTCCGGATTTCGAGTTGGCAGGCAGGTCAGCTCTAGACGGGCGTTGGTCCCGTCTCTCCATCCCTCAATCTCGCCTGCTCTCAATCTCATCCTGACCGGTCGAACCAAAGGTAGGTAGGGCGGGGTACCCCTGCGCTTGCCCGCCTTGCCTCCGGTGAATGGTCCGTCTGCGACGAAGAAGCCGCGCCGCCGTATAGGGCGACGGGGTCCCGCCTGACACGAGAGGAACAGCCTCAGGGACGGGCGGTGACGGAGCAGTCCGTCCCAGGCTCCGTGGTCAGCGTAATGGCCCCAATGCTAACGGACACCGACGCGGATTCAGCCGCTTCCCTTGCTTTGCCCGCCGACACTTTTCCCGGCCGTCTGACACGCCAACCACTCGTGGGTACAATGAGCCGCGTCATCGCCTCAAGGTGTTCGCCGGTGACGCAGGCGGTCGATTGGACCGGCCAAGAGAAATGCTCGGTTTTCGGCTAGGAGTGGCCTTCAACGATTTGAACCGCTCCTGGTAGGTATATAAAGCCAACAACAGAGGCAGGGCTCTGTGCGGCAACTCCCAGCGTGACCGCCGCGGCTTTGCCCAGAGTTCAAGAGGGGTGCTATAATCCCCCAACTTTAGGCCAAGTGGCTGCGGTGTGTCCCGCGTTCCGGATACGGCAGGGCAACCCTTGCCGGAGGCGTTCCATTGAATAGACTGATGCGCAACCTTCTCTGGGTGGCCGTTCTCATGGTCATCGTGGCCCTGGTGATCCGGACACCCATGAGCAGCTTTGGCAAGCCAGACCGCAAGGTGAAGCTTTCGGAGTTCATCTCCAAAGTCGAAGCGGGTGAGATCAAGTCGGTCACGCTGGAGCGGACGCGGGCCAAGGGTGAGTTCATCACCTCTGAGAATGGGACCAAGGAGTTCTTCGTTGACCTCCCGCCCAACGACCGGGCCATCGGTGAAATCATCGAGCGCCTCAACGCGCAGCGGTCCCGACAGGCGGGTTTCACGTTCGACACGCCCAACCCCTGGTTCAGTGAGCAGCTTCAGAGTGTGCTCTTCTCGGTTCTCATCCCGCTGGGTGCCATCGTGGTCCTCTGGGTGCTCTTCTGGCGTCAGGCGCAGAGCACCGGCAACCAGGCCCTCAGCTTTGGTCGCAGCCGTGCCAAGCGCCTGACGGATAACGTGCCGAAGGTGACCTTCGAGGACGTGGCGGGCGCGGATGAAGCGAAGGCGGAACTCCAGGAAGTCGTCGAATTCCTGAAGAATCCGAAGAAGTTCCAGGCTCTCGGTGCGAAGATCCCGCGCGGCGTCCTGCTGCTGGGACCTCCCGGATGCGGTAAGACGCTCCTCTCTCGTGCGGTTGCCGGCGAGGCTGGCGTGCCGTTCTTCCACATTTCCGGCTCGGACTTCGTCGAGATGTTCGTCGGCGTCGGTGCCTCCCGGGTGCGCGATCTCTTCGACACCGCCAAGGCGAACAAGCCGAGCCTGGTGTTCATTGATGAGATCGACGCGGTCGGCCGCCAGCGCGGTGCAGGCCTTGGCGGCGGCCATGATGAACGCGAGCAGACCCTCAATCAGTTACTGGTCGAGATGGACGGCTTCGATCCGAACAGCGGCGTCATCCTGATTGCTGCCACCAACCGCCCCGACGTCCTCGACCCCGCGCTTCTCCGCCCGGGCCGCTTCGACCGGCGCGTTGTGGTGGATCAGCCCGACATCTCCGGTCGCCGCAAGATTCTGGACGTTCACGCTAAAGGCAAGCCACTCTCCGATGACGTGGAACTGGAAGTCATCGCCAAACGCACCCCCGGCTTCACCGGCGCCGACCTGGCCAACCTGGTGAACGAGGCCGCCTTGAAGGCTGCGCGCGAGAACAAGCAGCAGATCTTCATGGACGACTTCGACGCCGCTATCGACCGCGTGGTCGCTGGGCCGGAGCGCAAAAGTCGCGTGCTTTCGGAGAAGGTCAAGCGAGTCACGGCCTACCATGAGGTCGGCCACGCCCTGGTGCAGGAGTTGCTCCCTTACGGGATGCAGGTTCACAAGGTGACCATCCTTCCGCGCGGCATGGCGCTGGGGATCACTTGGGGTCTGCCGCCGGAAGACCGGATGTACCAGGCCAGCAAGAGCGAACTCCAGCACGAGATCACCACGCTGCTGGGCGGGCGCGTTGCAGAGGCGATGGTCTTCGACGAGATCCATACCGGGGCCAGCAACGACCTGGAGCGTGCCACCAGCATCGCCCGCGACATGGTCACAGAGTACGGGATGAGCGAGCGGCTGGGTCCCCTGAAGCTGGGTCACCGTCACGGCAATCCGTTCCTTGGCCGCGATCTGATGGAAGACCGGAACTACTCCGAGGATGTCGCGAAGGCGATTGACGAGGAAGTCCGCGCAATCATCGAGGCATCCTACCAGTCCGCTAAGCAACTCCTTGAGGCGAACAAGGAGCTGATGCATAAGGTGGCCGCAGCGTTGCTGGAGCGGGAGACTCTTGGCCGCGAAGAGTTCCTCGCCCTGATTGCCGGGCTACCGATGCCGGATCCGCCCGCGCCGAAGACTCCGCCAGCCGCTCCCCCGGTCGCCACCGAGGAGCCGGAACGTCGCTCACCGCAGGCACCCGCCTTCCGCCCCGGTCCACAGCCGGCCTAACCGTTGGACTGGATAGATAGCAGAGAGGGCCGATCGCACCAGGGGTCGGCCCTCTCTGTCGTCCGGAGCCGATGGGGCAGAGCGCAACGGCGCGGAGACACGTGGCCTTCCCACTCCCAATTGGACCCACCAGCGACAGCGTCTCCCCCGGAGCTAACGGCGAGCGCTACGTAGAGTTTGCACTCTCCCCCTGGGGATCCCGACCGTCCGGGACCGCATCGTCCAGCAGGCCCTCCTGCAGGTGCTGGAGCCGATCTTCGAGGCGAAGTTCCTCCCTCGGAGCCTCGGCTTCCGCCCCGGTCGGGGCTGCGCCACCGCCCTCGCGGTGGTGGACCGGGCGGTGCGGCACGGCTACGGCTGGGTCGTGGACGCGGACCTCCAGAGCTTCTTCGACACGGTCGATCACGAAGGGCTGATCGACGCCGTGGCCGAGGAAGTGGCGGAAGGAAGCGTGCTGCGGCTCATCCGGCACCTCCTGGGTGCCGGGGCGCGGCTGCCCAGCGCCGCCGGCGTGGAGCCGACCGAGCAGGGCACGCCGCAGGGCGGCCCCCTGTCGCCGGTGCTGGCCAACATCTACCTGCACGGCTTCGACGTGCGGATGGAGCAGGCCGGCTACGGCGTGGTGCGGTACGCGGACGACTTCGTCGTGTTCGCGCGGAGCGAGAGCGAGGCGGCCGCCGCCCTGCAACTGGCCCGGGAGA
>JANPLG010000470.1:0-18233 GCA_031426395.1 Actinomycetes bacterium | reverse complement strand
GAAGTCGAGGAGTAAGGCCTGCCAGTTCGCCAAGAGAGAAACGCACATTTCCAGCGGAATGGGAGCGAGGGAGCGAGGGACGACCGCACCGGACCGTCACACCCACTCACCCACACACCCACACACCCAGCCAGTTCGCCGCTCAGCTTGCCTCGCCGGTGGAGAAGAGCGCGCGCAACTCCGGGCTCACTCGCGTTGGGCGGCCCGTCTGCGGGTTGACCGGGCACCAGAGGGTTCGCGCCTGCGCCAGAAGGCGGTCGTCGGCGACCCGGTATACCTGCGTATGGCGCTCAAAGGAGAGCCGGGACGCCTCCCCGATCCAGGTCTCCACCCGCACCTCGTCGCCGGGAAGCGCGGCGGCCTTGTAATCGATCTCGTGGCGCAGCACCACCCAGACCACCTCCTCCAGCACCTCCCGGGGCGCGAGGAGCCTCCAGTGGGCGGTAGCGATCTCCTGCACCCAGCGCAGGTAGACGATGTTGTTCACATGGCCCAGGCGGTCGATGTCCTCGTCTCGCACGGGGATCACCAGGTGATAGCGGTCGACGGGATTGAGAGGTATCAAGCGGCTGGCCCTAGCCCTGCGTGCGGGTGACGCTCCGATTCTACCCGCCGCCGCAAGGATCCGCCGAGCGATCCTGGGCGGCGGTTCCCAGAGTCACCGCATGCTCCCCTGCGGTCCCTTGAATCGCGCGGTATATTGGTCACATCAGCGTAGGAATTGCGCCGCACCGTGGCCAATACTCCCTTGAACGATCCGGGACGGCAGCAACGTGGCCGCCCAACGTCCGGAGAAAGACCATGCGTCACCCTGTGAGGCGTCTCCAATGGGGGAGACGGGCCTTCACCTTGATCGAGCTTCTGGTGGTGATTGCCATTATCGCCATCCTCGCCGCGATCCTCTTCCCCGTCTTCGCCCAGGCCCGAGAGGCCGCGCGCAAGACGAGTTGCATCAACAACCTGCGCCAGATCGGCACCGCGTTCATGATGTACGCGCAGGATTACGATGAGAGCTTCCCCGAGGGCGGGTACGGTGCCCCTCGCAACTGGGAAGTCAACATGGACGTGAACCCCTACCCGTCCTGGGGCGGCGTCCAGTGCCTGGATGCGGGAGGAGGCTACCGGGGAGCCACCATCCCCGGCCTGCCCGGACCCCCGCTCACCGGCTGCCGGTATGGATTCGAGTTCTACCGAATCCTGATGCACATGCAGATCAACCCGTACACCAAGAACATCCAGATCTGGTACTGCCCCTCAGACAAGTTCCGGACGGCGGATACCCGTCACATCCAGCATGGGGTGCAGAGCTATCAGTGGTTCCCGATGTGGGTCTACAACCACACGGGTCTGGTGAGCGGTTTCTGCGGCACCGCACCCTTCCTGGAGAACGAGAACCCCGATCTGAAGAGCGTACAGGCACCCGCAGAGCGGACGCTGCTCTCCGAGCGCGGCATCTTCGGCTGGGATGGGCCGGACGGCTGCAATGGCACCTGCCGGAACAACAACAACAATCACTCCACCGGCTACAACATCCTCTACCACGATGGGCACGTGAAGCATATGCCGTTCGGTCGGAAGCGCCAGACGATGCCCCGCTCGCACTGGCCACCCTGCTAGAGGAGGAGACGCAGATGATCCGTTGGCACAGTGCACAGACCTTGCTCACTTCAGGACTCCTGGTGGCCTCGACCCTGCTGCTGGCGGGGTGCGGCGGAGGAGGCACTTCTGCTCCGGCAGGAGGTGCCAGCCCGCCGGCTCCACCGGCCGCTGTCCAGTCGGACTTCCAACGCCGGATGCAGCCCGGCGCTGCGGGGTCCGCACCCACGGCTCCACAGGGCACGCCTGGTATGCCTGCGGGTGTGCCCATCGGGCCTCCCAAATAGCCTCAAGCCCCTTCCGGGCTCTTTCGAAACGACCAGGTTCGTCGGGACGGGTTCTCTTGCGGGACCCGTCCCTTCGCTCGTTTCTGCCAGAGCGCAGCGCATAGGAGGGATCAACCAGGCCGGCACCGGAATCTTGCTCCGAGTGATTCCCAGACTTCGCGGTGAAGTCCTGAGCGCGAATCGGCCTGGAGCAGCGTCGTGCATCTCTGTGTGAACCATCCCCAGAACCCCTGCGATGCCCCCTGCGCGGGCTGTGGCCGGCCCTTCTGCGGCGGATGTCTCACGGAGATGAGCGGCCAGCGCGTCTGCGGCTGGTGCCGTGACTCCCGCATCCGCAATCTGCAGTCCAACCGGCCCACGGACGCAGCGGCGGTGGTCCTCTGGGCGCGCATCTTCGACGGCTTCTGCGCGCTGGGCGGGGGCGGCATGTGCCTCATGCTCGGGGTGGTCTATCTGATCCCTATGTTCGTCATCCGAGCCTCGCCCAGCGCCGCCTCCAGCGTGACCTTCACCGGAATCCTCTCCCTGGTCTTCCTGGCACTGGGCGTCGTGTCGCTCGCCATCTACACTCCGCCGGCAGTCATGCTGCGGCCTGGTCGCGGCTGGACCTGGACCTGGCAGTTCGTAGCGCTGATCCTCTCGCTGATCGGCGGGGTGCTCACCATCACCAGCTTCGGCATCGTGCTTCTGGGGTGCGGCATCCCCTTGATGATCTTCTGGCTGCGGCCGGAAGTGCGGGCCTACCTGGATCAGGCGAGCTAATGGCCGGTCAAGACAGAGTTGCGCTAATCCAGCGGAATGGGAGAATGGGTGAGAGGGTGAATGGGAGAGGATCCAGCCGTGATTTCCCCCATTCCCCCATTCCCCCTCTCTCCCTTTCAACCTGTCAGAACATCCTTGACACGCGACAAGGTCGAGCTAGCGTGGGCAGGAGCGGACGAGAGGGGGAGCGGGGGATGACCTCATGATCGGGCGGTTTCTGCAGGGCTTGGGGCGGCTGATCCGGCGGGACTCCCAGCCCATTCCCGCTGTGGAGGCGAAGCCTTCGGTTCCGGACTTAGTGCCCTGCGTTCAGCTTCCCCTGCCCTCAGCACCCTCGCTTGGGCCAAGAGGTGAGCATTCCCCGCTGGTGCTGGCCTATGTGGGCGATGCGGTGTATGAGCTTTATGTGCGGGTCCACCTGGTGGAGCAGGAAGGGATGAGTCGCAACTTCCAGCCGGCGGTCACCGGACTGGTGCGGGCCTCCACGCAGTCGCGCATCCTGGGTGCCCTGGAGCCGGGGCTGACCGAGGAGGAATTGGATGTGGTCCGCCGGGGCCGGAACGCCGCCATCGGCCAGATCCCGAAGAGCTCCTCCATGATCGATTACCGGCGCGCCACGGCACTGGAGTGCCTGCTGGGCTACCTGCTGCTGAAGGGACGCGAGGAGCGCCTTCTTGATCTGCTGCAGCAAGCCATTGCGGAAGGGCGCCGGCCGGTGGTCCAAGAAGGACAGCCCGGACAGCCCTCTTCCGTTTAGTCCGTCAACCTACTCCCTTTCGCCCGTTCTCCCATTCACCAGTCCCTCCGGCTCCGCGCAGGGTGACCGTGCCCCCGCCACCTGCTGTCTCCTCAATGGCGTACTCCACCGGCAGGAACTGCTGGGCCACCCAGAGGACCGTCCGCAGGTGCTCGGTCACCTCGGAGGTGGTCCACCGACTCTCACCGTCCGCCAGCGCCAGGGGGAGCACCAACTGGTCCGCCAAGTGCTCGTCCACCGCAGCCTCGCTCTTCCACCAGCGCATGAACGCTTCGCACGGGTCGGTCGCAACCGCCTCCATCGGCTTGCCCCGCTCCCCGATGGCGGAGAATCCGGCGCGCCCGCGTTCGCACTCCGCCACCAGCACCACGGCGGCACCCGGGCTCAGCGACTCCTTCACCCGGACCTCCACCTCCGCCTTGCGTCCCACGCCCTTGAGCCACTTCTCCACGGCGGCGCCGCCCCTATCGGCCACGTGGTCCGGGAGGCCGGCGGTGATCACATAGGCGCGCAGGCCCACGAGCGCGCCGCGGTCGGTCAGGTCCAGGGGTTGGAAGCGCGCGCCCGGCTCGACGTGCAAGTGGACCTTCCCCCCGCCCTTCGGGAAGAAGCCCGCGCGGGGGTACTCGAGGGATGCGTCAACACCCAACTGCCGCAGCACCGGCAGATAGACCGCCTCCACGTACTCCAGCGCCGGAGCGTGGGGCACGTGCGTCCCGCCGGTGACGCGCACGGAGGCTGCCTCACCGGAGGTCGCCAGCGCCGCGAGCGCCGTCTGACAGACCAGGGTCGTCGCCCCGGCCGTACCGATGTCGAAGTGGTAGTCGTGCGGCTGCACCGGCGTCTGCGGCACGAAGGTCAGCGCCCGCGATCCTATCACCGCGTTGCTCAGCGTGGCGTTGCAGAGCGCCGCCGCCGCGCGGACCGAGGTGAGGTGCTGTGCCTTCAGTCCCGGTGAGGAGCGCTTCGCCCGGATGTTCACCAGCTCCAGCGGCCGGCCCGTGATGGCCGAGAGGGAGAGACTGGTGCGCAGCACCTGTCCGCCGCCCTCCCCGTACGAGCCATCAATGATCACAGGTTCCGGCATGCGTGTTCCTCCAGGGCGGACTTGGGGTAGTGCCTCGCCCCCTATCCCTTTCTCGCCCACCGGACCCATTCTGCAAAACGTGGGGTTCCAGCGGCGTGCCGGAGCACGGAACCTGGATAGGGGTTAGCCGGCGAGGTTTGGAACGTGCACCGTCACCCCGCCGCCGTGGAAGCGGCACTCCGCGCCGTGCTTCCACAACTCGAAGTAGGCGGCGAAAGGCTCTGTGACCGGAGTCGCGTCCCTGTAGAGAGGCCAGAGGATGTGGTGTCCGAGGCTGTAGTCACCGGCGAGGGTGTAGAGCGCTTCGTCCAGCAGATCAGCGTGGCTCTCGACCGGCTTTAGTGCTTCCATGAATCCACTTCTGATCTCGTAGATCAGGCCCTCTGGAGTGTCTCCCACAGCGTCAAGAGGCGGTGCCTCTCCCTGCACGACCTTGATCGCCGGGAGGGGATCAAGCAGCGCTCGCGGCTCCGCCGCCAGTTCGCTCGGTCGCTTCCTCTCAAGCTGGTTCGCCATTTCGAGAACCTTCTGCAGGTACTCCGCGCCAAGCTCCCGCGCACGTTCAGCGGTGAGCGGCAGGGGGTGCCTGACTACGAAGTAACCATCCGAGACGCCGTCGCGCTCCCAGCCTTCCGCCGTAACCTGGTACACCTGCATGAGCCTGGGGAGGATCCCCTCCGCGCCCACCACGCCTTTGAAGGCCACACCGAATCCGTCACCGTGCGGGCGGAAGGTCTGGAAGAACATCCCCATGTTCTCCGTCTCCCACTCCGTTGGGCTGTCATCCCCGCTCAGGCCTTTCCAGTATTCCAGCATCTTCTCGGGCGTGCTCTGACTGTCCGGCATCATCTTCTCACTCCATACTTGCTTCCGGCCTCCCAGAAGCGCCTCACTCGACACTTGGGAGAACCTCGCCTCTCTCTGTTCCTTCAGCGCTCCCTGTGTCCTTCGCTGCCAAAAGCCACTCGGAGCCGCCAGTACTCCGAGGCCACCCAACCGAAGGAATCGCCTTGGTGCGAGGCATCCCGGGAGGGCGAGGCTCCGCCGAGCCGCGCCGAAGCTGAGATCGTCTGCCTCCCGCCCCAGGCGGTAGAGTTCGTCTCATGTCCGTCTCTTCTCCGCAGTCGAACTTCCCTTGGAGGCTACGAACTGCGGAGTCGTACGGAGGACTGGGGGAGTTACTTAAAGGCATTTACTAAAGTGCTTGACGAAAGTGCGGCCAGAGCGGTATCTATCCTCATCCTCCCACATCCGTGCTCGCGGTCCTGCGGCGGGTCGTAGCAGGATACCCCCGCGTCTTCCCGAACCTACTTAGGTGGGGTTTCAGCCCAGGCGCTAACCGGCCGGTCAGTTTCGGATTTCGGATTTCGGATTGCAGGCGTGAAGGTGTGCCTGCGAGCAGGGCAAGTTTTGGTTCCGGTGGTCTCTCCCATTCTCCCATTCTCCCATTCTCCCATTCTCCCATTCTCCCATTCCCCCACTCATCGCGCTAACCGGCCACCTTCCGCAAGCGTTTCACTCTGGCACTCCGGTTCATCACCGGCTATCCCCGGGCGCCGACTGCCCACCCCTCTTTCTGGAGTACACCGATGTCTTCCAAGTCTCCCTCCCCCCGGCCCTACCTCGGGCGTCGCTCTCCGTGGCTGGCCGCCGCGGTGATCCCGGCGGCCTTCGCGCTGGCCTCCTGCACCACGGAGCCGCCGGCCAATAACAACGGCACCAATACTCCTGTAACTGCGGGCAACCCCCCGGAAGCCCCCGCCGGAACCTCCGCTGCGTCCCAGTTCGAGACGCCCCGCAAGCCCTCCGGCGAGGTCTTCGTCAAGGTCATCACCAACGGCATCTCTCCCTTCTGGGACCCGATGGGCGTCGGGATGAAGAAGGCCGCTTCGGAACTGGAAGAGTGCAAGGCGGAGTGGACCGGCCCCCGCAGCAGCACCGTGGATGAGCAGAAGCGGATGGTGGAGGACGCGCTGGCCAAGGGCGCGGACGGCATCGCCATCTCCTGCATCGAGGCCGAGGCAGCGAAGCCGATCATCGACATGGTCCTGGCCAAGGGCATCCCGTGCATTACCTTCGACGCCGATTCACCCACCAGCGGACGCCTCGCCTATATCGGCACCAACAACTTTAACGCCGGCAAGGCCGCGGGCGAAGCGGCCATCAAGCTCCTCCCCAACGGCGGCAAATTCGTCGGCTTCGTCGGCAACGTCAGCGCCCAGAACGCCCGCGAGCGCCGCGACGGCTTCATTGAGGCGGCCAAGGCCGGCAAGATCGAATTGCTCGACGTGATGGACGACAACAAGGACGCGGCCCGGGCGCGGCGCAATGTGGAGGACACCCTCAGCAAACGCGGCGATGAGGTCCAGGGTCTCCTCGGCCTCTTCAGTTACAACGGCCCCGCCATCTCCCAGGCGGTCACCAACGTCGGCAAGCGGGCCAGCTACAAGATCGTCGCCTTCGATGCGGAGCCGGCGACGCTGGTGGAATTGGAGAAGGGCAACGTCGACGCCACCGTAGTGCAGAAGCCATACGACTTCGGCGTCCTCTCCACCAAGCTCCTCTACCTGATCAACCGCAAGGGATGGTCCGCCGCCAAGAAGGAGCTGAACATCCCGGACGACGGCATCTATGACACCGGCGTGGAAGTGATCACCCCGGCAACCGTCAAGCAGTACAAGGCGAACCTGGAGAAGCTGGGAATCAAGTCGTCGTAATGTGACGTTGTTTGGGTGTGTGGATGTGTGGGTGAGCGCCTAACCTACGGGAAGCCGTGTTCGGTAAGGCATCTTCCCACATACCCATACACCCATACACCCATTCACCCAAACAACTTCACCAGACCCACCCGCCTCGTCCCAGCACGCTCTCACTCTCCCTTTATCCTCGAAAGCGAGACGCCCGTTGTCCGGTGCCCCACCCAACGCCCCCTCCCCCCTCAAACCGCAAGCGGGCGGCCTGAAGAAATCCTGGTGGCAGGCGCCTGAGGCCAGCGTGCTGCTGGTGATCCTGCTGGTGGTGCTTTTCATGTTCGTCACCGGGCAGCCGGAGAAGGCGGGCACCAAGGGGATCTGGGAGAACTTCCGGGGCACGGACAACATCGACAACCTGCTCCGCTCCATCGGGTTGCAGTCGATCTTCGCAGTGGGCGAGTTGCTGGTGATCATCACTGGTGGAATCGACCTAAGCGTCGGCTCCCTCATCGCCTTCGACGGGATGATCATGGGGAAGGTGATGACCTCCATGGTGAATGGAGGCGCTTCCGTGGGAACCGCCACGGCGGTCGGAATCGTGGTGGTCCTGGCCTTCTCGATCTCCCTGGGGCTGGGGCACGCGGCCCTGATCCACTACCTCAAGCTGCCGCCCTTCGTGGTGACGCTCGCCTCCATGTCGATCCTGCGGACGGGCGCGTTGATTGTCAACGACCAGCTCCCGATCACGCTGCAGCAGTTCGATCTGATCAGCTATCTCGGCAACAAGAAGCTCTTCATCGCCGGCACCGGCGTGGGATTGCCGGTGCCGCTGCTGATCCTTCTGATCGTGGCGGCTGCCGTGGGGCTGATTCTGATCAAGACGCGCATCGGCCGGCAGGTCTACGCGGTGGGCAGCAACGAGGAAGCTTCGCGCCTCTCCGGGGTGAGCGTCTTCAAGGTGCGCGCCTTCGCCTACGGCTCCTGCAGCGCGCTGGCGGGCGTGGCGGCCATCCTCTTCGCCGGCTACAGCAACCAGGCGGACCCGAACGCCGGCCCCATGTTCGAGCTAAACGCGGTCTCTGCGGTGGTGATCGGCGGTGCGGTGCTCACCGGTGGCCGGGGCACTGTGATCGGCACTGTCCTGGGCGCGGTGCTGCTGGAACTGCTGCTGAGCGTCATCAACTTTAAGGTCGAGAACGCCAACAACTGGCGCGGCATCATCGTTGGCGGCGTGTTGCTGTTGGCTGTGACGCTGAACCAGCTCCGGCTCATGTGGATGGCCCGCCGCGCCGGCAAAGGCTAGCGTCCCCGACAAGCCGATCCCAGTCCGTGACGAATGGGGGAGAGGGGGCCGTCCGGCAGCCGCACCGGCGCTCCTGCTCCTATCAGTGGAGCGCATGGGCGCAGGTGGCACGAGTTGCCGCCTCATGCTCTTGAGTCCGCACTCAGCCTTGCCCAATTGAGCAGGCCACGATTGGTAAGCTGGCGGAGTGGTGGGTACCTCGGTTGACCGTAACTGTTGCCGGTCATCGGTAGGGCACGTCTCGCTGCAGCGTGCCGTCGTTTGCGCCTCAGGGGCCATCCCCGCCACGAGGCACCGGGGCCGGCGGGCCGCTTCCGCTGGGCGGGAACAGCTTCAGCACCAGGAACGACGGGCCGGTGCGGCGACACGGCCCCTACCGTTATCGGTGAGCGCGCGCTTGGCAGGCGGGCTGACGAATCGAAGGCGATCCTCACCACCCTACGCCGTTCTCAGGTGTAGAGCCGCATCATTGACGGACGGAAGTCGCAAAACGAATTGCGTTGGTCAATAGGACATCTCCAGCAACTCCGTGCCTTCTCCGTGTCTCCGTGTCTCCGTGGTTGCGGACTTCCGATCTGCGTTCTTGGCGTCTTGGCGTCTTGGCGTCTTGGCGGTTCATTCAGGGCGTCCTGGCCGCGCGTCGGAGAGGCGGCTTGAAGGAGGGGATTGGCGTGGGCGGAGGGAATGGTGGAGACAGCACTCTCCGCGTGGTCTGCCCCTCGAAGAAGCAGACCGCCGCCGGAACATTGCGTAGGGTTAGAGCGTCTTCCAGTAAGACCACCCAACCTCGGAGTCACGACCTTGTTCCCCTGGTCAGATCGCGCCGCGCGCCGGCTCTCCCGCAGCGGCAGGCCATCCCTTATGAAGACCCAACAAACCGTGAAGCGCGGCTTCACCCTAGTCGAGCTGCTGACCGTCATCGCCATCATTGCGGTGCTGGCTGGGCTGCTCTTCCCCGTCTTCGCGCGGATGGGCAACGAAGCGCGGAAGCGGTCGTGCGGGTCAAATGTCAAGTCGATCGTCCAGGCGATGGTCATGTACAAGGATGACCACGGCGTCTATCCGGACGCGCTCTACGGGATCAGCTATCGTGGCGGCCCGCTTGAGCCCCGCCTCTACCCGCATTACGTCAAGGACCGGTCAGTCTTCACCTGCCCCAATCACCCGCAGCAGTGGAAGGCAGACGACACCCTCGTGCAGCCCCTGCAGTTCATGAATGGCGACATGAATCCTGGCGTCCCAGCCGTCGAATCGCACTACTCGACGACGGTTGACCCAAGCCGACCGTGGGCGCTCGCGTTTGCTCGTAGGGACAGCTACGACATCCAGTATCGACCGAACACGGTGAACGGCACTCCGTACCTGAACTACAGCAAGTACTGGGATGGGTATTCGAAGCCGCCCACTACCACTGGCGTGTCGCCCGATATCGGAGACACGGCTAGGCAGTTGATCTTCAGGAACCCTTCAGATAGCACGGTCGTGACCGTCTGCCTCTACCACTCCGACATGAATGCAGCAGGCCAACCATCAACAGGTGGAATGGCCGTCGTGGGCTTCTTGAGCGGGAGAGTGCAGGATATACCCGCTGACCGTGTGTCGAGGTGGGTTCCGGGCAATCCATCCGCGACACCGCCAGTCGACCCAATCTATCCCTGGCTTGTATCACCCAAGCCTTAGGGCGGCAATATGTTGAGTAGCTGCCTAGGGGTAACGCTGAACAGGATCGGGAAAACCGTATGACGTCGAGGGAACATCCAGAAAAATTGGTTGCCACGGATCGGGCAGGGTTCGCGGCAACGTTGCGCCGCCCGGTGCGCCGTATGCCCCGGGGGTTCTCACTGGTCGAGATCCTCATGGTGCTCATCCTGCTGATCGTGGGCATCTTCGCCGTCATCCGGCTTTTCCCCGAAGGCTTCGTCGCGATCAATGCCAGCGCTTACAGCGTCGTGGCCGATTCCCTCATCAAGCGAAACGAGGATAACGCCCGCAAATTCGGCGAGAACCTGCCGCTGGGCGTGGTCGGCATCGATCCGGCCACCGGCGGGATCCGCGCGAACCTGGTGCCGGGCGACCTCCTGGTGCCGTTCCCGTACACCGAGAACACCATCAACGGGAATACGGGGCCGTTGCCGGAGGACCCCCGCTTCAGCTACATCAACGCGGCGCGCCGGGTGCTGGGCGAGGGCTTCAAGATTCCGCCGCCCTCTCCGTTCCCGCCCGATAGCACGCTGACCAGCACGGGCGGCTACGTCTCGCTCTACCACGTCCTCTACAGCCCGATCTACTCCGATATGCCGAGCGGCAGGGCGGCCTTGGGCGTCGCCGTCTTCAGCGGAACCGGCCTCCAGCGCGTGACCTTCCAAGACCCGCCCTCCACCGACAACCTGGACGATCTGGCGAAGCTGGGTGCCTTCGGGTACGGGGTTGACTACGACCGCGGGCTGCTCCATTTCCTTTCCGCGCCATATGACCGGATCTTCAAGATCGAGTTCAGCTACCGCACCGGCACCGATACCGGTGGTCAGAGCCTGCCGAACAACTGCATCTACATCCCCGCCAACATCACGCCCAACCAGCAGTTGACCTACAACCTATACGCAGGAGCGCCGCAGCCCGCCGGGTGCGTCTTCTACCCGCTACCCGCCGGCGCACAGTTGATCCCGGGGTCGGAATCGCTCTACCGCCGCTTCCGCCAACTACTGGTAGGCGATCCGTTCACCGGCGACGCCTACGAGTTCAAGGTGTACGACACCACCTACGGCCTCCTCGGGTTCAACCCGCTGGCCTCATCCCTGCCGCTGCCGAGCCGCGAAGGGCGAGGACTGACGGCCCGCGTGGACTACGACGTGGATGACTGGACCATCCTGCGACAGGACGAGACAGTGCCGCTGCGGGTGGTGGATGCCAGCGCCAACGCATCGGTCAGGCGCTACCCGATCAAACTCATGACCCGCCTCAAGAAGGTGGGTGATTTCGATGAGACGCCCAGCTACGTGGGCGGCGGGGGCGGCGTCACACTGAGCAAAACGCACCTCGGATTGATCCGCGACTATCCCGCCGGCAGCATCAACCCGGCCCGTCCAGGAACGCCGGGAATCGATCTGATCCTCGTCGACATCGAGACCGGTTACCGGATTGACAGCCGCACCATGCAGCGCGGGGTCGCCGCCGGAGTTGACAACACCAACGGCGAGATCGACTACTCCGCCGGCGTCATCCACCTGCGCGACGACGGTTCCCAGTTCCCGCAGTGGAGCCCGCCCCCCGGTCTAGCGGGCACCCCGGTCTATATGCCACCGGCGGGACGTCACGTCCGCGTCTACTACCGCACGGATCAGGATTTCGGCATCGCATCCTATAAGCCTTACTCCAATTACCTGGTCCAGCCTGATCCGGCGTTCCTCGGTCCTCAGCAGTACACGCCGCTTGGTGGCGGTTACCTCTTGTTTCCTATCGCAGACGCTGAGAAGACCGTGGCGGTGGACTATAGCTATCTCGATCCAGTGTCGGGAATCATTCGGCAAGAGACCGGAGAGCTTCAGAAAATTGGGCTGCCCACTGCGGTCGGGGCGCCGGCTCCTGGTCGTGCCTGGTTGCGGTTGCGGCGAGACCCCCTTGTCGATACCGCTACCTTCCGGATTACAGGGATACGCGGCGTCTCGTTCCACTCGCACGTCATTTGGCGAGAAGCGAGTCGTGTCCGCAATCGGCGCCGTGCCACCCTCTTGACGTCCGCCCGCTAGGCAAACCTAGGCGACAGACCACTTCCAATGGCAACAGGCCCAGCGATGCAGAAGTCAACTTCCACTCCGTCAAGCTCCATTTTCCCAAGCAGGCTCTCGCGTGTTCGGGTGGGGCGCATTGCCCGGCTTCGATCCGGCTTCACGCTGATCGAGATGCTGGTGGTGCTGGCCATCACCGCCCTTCTGATGTCGATCCTCTTCATTCCGCTCACCAAGAGCATCGATCTGGTCAACCGGGGCAACGCCAAGGTGAACGGGATCGACAATGTGCGGAATGCCCAGCGCCGGATCATGAAGGAACTGGCGATGGCGATGGAGGTGTACGAGCCGCGTCCCATTGTCACCTGGGGCTTCAACACCTGGACCACGGACTTCAACGGCGCGCGTGGAAAGCCGGCCTTCGGCGCGATACCGGAAAACTACATCGCGCCGGCGTCCGTGCTCTCGATGCGGCTGCCGAAGCACCGGTACTTCTGCACGGGCCAGGATCACTACGTGACCCCGTCCGATGTTTCGGCCAGTCAAGATCCTACCCTTGGCAACCAGTACCTGGCTGCGGTCGCTCTGGATCAATGCCCTCGCCATCCCGGCAGCCCCGTCGAGTTCCGGCCGCTTTCCCCGCTGGAGCCGGATGAACGGATCGTCGCCTACTTCGTCGGCCTCAAGGACCCCCGCGTCCGGTTTCCCTCCAGCGGTGGCCTCGCGACCGTCAACGACACGCGACCCCCGTTCTACCGCAACCTCGCGCTTTTCGGCAGCCTTCGCAACGCGGACTATGACAACAACACCCTCAACACGTATGCCGTGTTCCGGGTCGAGTTCGACCCGCGTGACCCGAACTTCGTCAACTGGAACGAGGACCTGAACCGCAACGGACTCCTGGATAGCGGCGAGGATGTGGACGCGGATGGCCGCCTTGGTGCCAACCCTAACTTCTTCTACGACACGCGCGCGGCCGGCAACGGGCGACCCTTCTGCGAGAACTGGTTCAACGCCACCATCCAGGTGATGGATGCCAACACCAGCGACGCTGTCCGCTGGCTGGATGTCGGCGGAAAGTGGCTTCCTCACCCGATGGCTTCCTTCACGCCCACCAGCGTGGATCAGGAAGTCCTCCAGCCGAACCGGAACGTGGGCCAGTACGCCCTCTTCGGCGGCACGCTTCCCGCCGAGATCCCGCCGTTCGAGTTCACGTCGGACCACGGGCACCTGACTGGCGTGGTACGGGACAACCTCAGCCGCCTGGACGATGGCCTGCGTCCTATCCCAGACAACGTCCTTTGCGCACCCCAGGCATCCGGCTCGGTGCAGCTCGGTCCCAGGATACAGATCCTGTCCCAGACCGGCAGCGCCATCACTCCGGTGTTCGATAGCGCCAACGCTGCGCTGCGAAACCGACTGGTCGCCTTTGATCAGGCATCCGGCACCGTTTCCCTCGCCGTTCCGCGACGGGACTACGGCGCCACCAACACGCGGGACCGAGACAACTTCAGCGCCACCGTCACTGGCTACTACCAGGCATGGATCGGTGACGATCCTGCCACCGGCACAGCGGACGGTGATCAGGAGCAGGACCCCACCGGCCTTCCGAGCAGCTTTGGCGCAGCCAAGGCGTCAGCAAGGTTCACCACCAACGCCATGATCGTGCCGGGTTCCGAAGTGCTGCAGGTGCTCGATACCAGCGTCACGCCCAACACCACGGAGCCGCTGCGAAGGGTTGGCTGGACCGGCCTTGGCCCCGCGCTGGACCGCTATGTGGCGCAGGCCGACCTCGGCCGTGGCGAGTTCACTATCGACTACAAGACCGGCATGGTGACCCTCTCCGACGATGATCCGGCCTACTGGAACGGTGTCGCACCCGGCAACGCACGGCAGCTTCTGGTCCGCTACATGTTCCAGACCAACGCCGTCTCAGACATCGTGCGCATGAGCTACCAGACGCGCGAACTCGCCACCATCAATCTCGGCGTCGTCCAGTTCACCCGCAAGAACCGCGAAGCACTTCCCTTCGAAGCTAGCCAGCGCATCGAGGTGCGCAACCTCAAGCGGTAGGGTGGCTTCTGGGGGAATTTCACCACGGAGACACGGAGACACGGAGACACGGAGATAGCACGGAGAGTTTTAGAGGGGTTGAGAGGGACCGCTTACTGGTGGGCCCTGCGGATACACGGTAGTCGTAGTTGGGGAAGAGCGCGGGATTGTCGGTTAGCCCTGCGGATGCACGGTTGTAGTTGGGGCAGGTGAACCAGACCGGGCTTGAGGCAGTCTGATGGTTGAGCCTTGATAGGGGAGATGCACGATGCTTCGGGAGGCGGCGTTGACGGAGCGGGTGATTGGGGCCCTGATTGAGGTCCATCGGGCACTGGGTCCCGGCCTGCTGGAGTCGGCCTACCAGGCGTGCGCAGAGTATGAGTTGCGGCTGCGAGGGATCGGGTTCCGGTCGCAGGTGGAGTTGCCGGTGGTTTACAAGGATGTGCGGCTGGACTGTGGATATCGAATGGATTTGCTGGTTGAAGAGATCGTGATTGTCGAGTTTAAAGCTATCGACCTGTTGATGCCCATTCATGAGGCCCAATTGCTCACTTACATGCGTCTTGCTCGGAAGCCGGTGGGACTGCTGATTAATTTTAACGTTCCCGTTCTGAAAGACGGCATCGTGCGGAGAGCCCTTTAATGCACTATCTCCCTAGAAACTTGCGTCGTGAAGCGGGCGAAGCGGCTTGGCCTGTAATGTCGCTGTTGCGGCGAGATCTGCAGCCCTCTGCATTCCCCTCGGATTTCTCCGTGCCTTCTCCGTGTCTCCGTGTCTCCGTGGTGAATGACCGGGCCCGCGCTAAGCGACGTGGCCAGACGATGGTGTTTGCTATCGCGATCCTGTTCCTGGTGACGCTCCTGGGCTCAGTCTGGGTGACGCTGTTGGTGCGGAACCTGGCGCGGACCACCCGCCACAACCAGACGGACGATGCGTTGGCACAGGCTCTAGCCGGACTGAAGTACGCTGCCCGGCAGTTCCGGGAGAGTGAAGAGGGGGCTGACTGGCGTCCACGTCCATCTGAACCGCTTTGGATGGAACCAAGGATCGGCGCCGAACCCCCCCAGAGAATGCAGGACCCGGATCGGGCGTACCTTAGCGACAACGGCACCTACCGGAAGCCGTTCGTCCGCGTGCCAAATGGCCGCGGATATTTCCTGCTGCGAGTTGATTACGCCCCCTCATTCAAGCCTGCCAGTGCAGCTAGCGAATTGGCCAACCGCCTCGATGAGTTCGATCGCAACAGCGGGATGATCCATATCGAGTCGATCGGCGTGGCACGCGAGTTTGACCCGAACGACCCCACTTTCTTAAATGACCCCACCGAGACCGCCAATTCCGGCGCACCCAAGTACCCTACCCGCCGGGTCGAGGCATGGGTGCCGGCTGGGCTGGTGGATCAACTCTGGTGGATCACCAACGTCACCGGAGAGCGCGGCCCCGCGCAGATGGGCGTGCCGCCCTTCCGTGATGGAACGGGCCGGCTGGTGCAGCACGGCTCCCTCTTCACGGGAGGCGGCATCAAGAGCGAGGTTTCGCTCCAGTGGAATGGCCGCAACGTGGTCCGCATGTATCCCGCGCGCGGCGAGGTGGTTAGCGTCGCTGGTGACCTCCTCCTCAGCCCACAGGCGAACGACCCCGGTGCCAATCCCCAGCTCTCCATCCAGCTCATGGATGACGACGGCGATCCCGGCGGTACGGTCACGGTGGGTGGGCAACCCTTCCCCGTCCACCCCGAGGACGATCAGGACGACAACCCCAATAACGATAGGCTGATCGCAGCCTTCAACGCCGACCAGGAGAGCAAGAGCGCCCTGTTCAACACCGCCCGCGTCTTCAACGAGGGGCGCGTGGCGAAGGACGTTCTTCAGGACAACAACCGGCAGTACAACGATGAGGTGTCCGCCGCTCGCAGCGCCCGTAAGACGCCCGCTCCCAAGCTGGATGAGAAGAACTCCACCACCGGCGTGCTCCGCTGGCTGCAGCTCACCCGAGACAGCGGCGGCGTCCTGGAGATCAACGACAACGGTCAGCCCCGGCTGATCAACGCCGGCCTGATGGGCCTAACCGACCAGACGCTGCAGGCATCCGTCCGGGCCCAGGGTCTCTTCCTCGACAACTGGGGTGACATCCAGTACTACAACGACCGCATGGCCGTGAAGGACGAGTGGCTCCAACGCGGAGCCGCCGCCGCCAGCCGTCGCGGATGGATCGGCGACATGTATGTGCCGAGTGTCCTTGAGGGCGGGACCCTTCACCCAATTGCGGAAGTCTTCTTCACCACGCAGACCGTGGGCGCGGTGACGCGGCCGGTCATCGGTGTGACGCGGTATGACACGGACGTGCGCCAGATGAACCTGGCGCCGGATACCGGCCGCCAGCGGCTCTTCTACAACGTCGCCTCCCTCACGCCTACCGCCCGGGGCGGCCAGGCCACGGTCGTTCCGGTGGGGCAGACGAAGTACTTCGACTACCCGCAGAACGGCGTCTTCTACTGTGCCGGCAGCGTCCGGGTGCGGGGATCAGTGGGCGGCTCCGGTGCGCCGAAGCAACTCCACCTGGTCTCCGGCGGCACCATCTACATTGAGGGCAGCGTTCTCAAGGGCGACCCCGGCTCCGCCCTAGGGCTTTCCGCGCACGACTTCGTGACGCTGAACCCCACGATGGTCAACCGCATCCGGCCCGGCGGCAGCACCGTGGTGGAAGCGGACACCTTCGATGCCAATGGCAACCCCAGCGGCTACCACTTCACCGTGAACCAGGGCACCGACATCGACTTCACGGTCAATAGCGCGGAGCCCATTGGCGATGCGCTGCTCCACTGGAAGCACACCTCGGTTTTCGAGGATGTCACCTCCAACACGGAGTTCACGCTCTTCCCGCCCAGCGGCACCCGCTACGACTTCGGCTCCAACCCGCCGAACAGCTGGCCCGCGCTGCCGCTCCCGGCCCCAAACCGGAACCCTCCGGTGCCGCCCGCGCCTTACCCGAACAACCCGTACAGCGGTGCCGCGGCGCTCTTCTACCTCTTCCGCCCGCTGGATACCAGCGAGCAGCGCGACCCCACCACCGGCGATCCCCTGAACTGGCATGAGAGCATGTTCCAGACGCAGGCCGGAAGCCCCGCGAACTACGAGCGGAAGAGCTTCTTCCTGCCGGGCATCGCCAACCTGCCGGGAGACGACGCGGCGTTCCGGATACTGGTTGGCGAGACCATGCGGCCGAACTCCCAGCCGTACTGGCTCTCCAAGGCTGCGGTCATTCCGCTCAACCGCCCGCTGCCGGTGCGCATCCAGGCCGTGATCTACGCCTACACCGGAAGCTGGTTCGTCATCCCGCCGCCGTTCTTCAACGACAACGATAAGCTGGATCCGATTACCAGTAACGTCTGGGACAGCCGTGCGAACTTCGCGGCGACCGGGCTGCGGGCACCGGGCACCTTCCCGCGCAACACTGCCGACTTCCCGTTCTACCACGAGCCGCTTAACCTCGATATCGAGGTGATCGGATCGATCAGTGAGAACATGCCGGCCGCGCCGGAAGAGCAGGCGCTCTGGACGCAGCGGCTCTGGACCGACCTGAGCGGGTGGGACCCCACCGCCTTCCCGATCCCGGCCCGCCCGGCGTTCAGCCCGCGCATCACCTACCGCTACGACGGCGACCTCCGCCGCCTGGTGCGGGTGCGCTACTCCCGGACCGGCCAGGAACTGGTGGCGTGGGCCCTCCCGGCCCGCCCCACTTTGCCGACCCCGCCCGCCGGGGTGCCCTATCTCGACGCGGCCATCGCGGCGGGGATTGGGCAGAACAGTTATGTGGAAGTACTACCTTTGATCCCGCGTATGCCTAGCAGCAGCGTGGTGTACGAGGGAACACCTCTTTAGTGGGGGTTGGGAGTTGGGGGATGGGGGTTGGAATCACCGAACCCATACCCTCAACTCAATCCCCAGACATTTCGGTCAGATTACGGGGC